>JAICYR010000244.1 GCA_025934135.1 Acidobacteriaceae bacterium
GACGCGGTCCGGGCGGCGGAGGCCGCGGCGGCAATTAGTAACGCGAACTTAATCGAAGGCTGCGCTTCACGGCGCAGCCTTTTCCTTTTTGGAACGATTCGGCGCCCCTTAACTCTTCGGATAACAACAAGCTGCGAAGTGGTCTGGACGCATCAGAGTTTCATAGAGGCTGAGATAGACTGACTGGCATGAGCGCGTCCATGTACATTGTCGTCGAAGGCGAAGATCCCGGGTACGACATCTTCGTCAACGGGCACGCGCTCGCGCGCAATGAGGACGCTCTGGAAAAGCTGGCCACCCGACTTAGGGTGAAGCCATTGCTGGAGTTCTTTTCGGCTGACGAAAATTCCATGGCGCTGCTTCTGGAAGAAGGTGCGGGCGATCCCGAATGGGCCAAGACCCTGCCTCCGCCGCAGTGGTTTTCCGCTGAAGATGGACTGACGACCGTGAGTGCGCTCCTCGCGCACCTTAGGGACAATCCCACTACTCTCGGGTCGGAAACTGAACCGATCGCGACCGAGCTGGCGGAATTCGCCATCGTCCTGGAGAAAACGGTACGGCGCAACCTGCGCTGGCAACTCGCCGTTAGCTGGAAATAAACCACCCCAGACTGCTGCGAATCAGCGCCGTTCCCCATTTAAATTTTCCACGATCCTGTTACTTGCATATCGCAAGTTTGATTTGCTACAGTGCGGTCGTGGTTGGGAAGTCGAAGCAGGAGACCGTCAGGCGGTCGGGGTGCCCGGTAAGCATATCGCTGGAGCTTTTTGGAGACCGCTGGTCGCTGCTCATCATTCGAGACATGATGGTCCGCGGGTACAGGACCTTCAAGCAATTCAAGGAGTCGGGCGAGGGCATCGCGACCAACATTCTGGCGGACAGGCTGGGCCGGTTGCGCGCCGCTGGAATCGTCGCAACGGAACCGGATGAGGCTGACGGGCGTAGGGTCATTTACCGGCTCACGGAAAAGGGGATCGATCTGGCCCCGGTGATCCTGGATCTGCTGCTGTGGGCTTCAAAGTGGGAGGAAACCGCGGCCCCCTGCGAGGTGATGCAATACATGGGGGCGAACCGCGGAATGGTGCTCGAAGAAGTTAGGCGGCGGTGGCAGGAAGGCGATCCGGAGCCGTTTCTGAGGCCGTTCAGTAGATCAGGCAACGGGGCTGACAAGACAAAGCGAACTAAAAGAGGAGCGAACGTATGAGCGGTGTACGGGTTCTGGTAGGGACGAAAAAGGGCGGCTTTGTGCTCACCTCCGATGGCAGGCGCGACAGGTGGGAAGTGAGCGGGCCGCATTTCGCGGGATGGGAAATTTACCACATGAAGGGTTCTCCGGTGAATCCCGATCGCATCTATGCGTCGCAGTCATCGGGATGGTTCGGGCAGGTCATGCAGCGCTCCAATGACGGCGGCAACACATGGGAGCCGGTGGGGAACAAATTCGCCTACGAGGGCGAGACGGGCACGCATCAGTGGTACGACGGAACGCCGCATCCATGGGAGTTCAAGCGCGTGTGGCACATTGAGCCTTCGCTCACTGACGCCGATACGGTGCTGGCCGGCGTGGAGGACGCGGCGCTGTTCAAGTCCACAGACGGCGGAATGAATTGGACGGAGCTTTCCGGCCTCCGCAAGCACGGCACCGGACCCAAGTGGCAGCCTGGGGCGGGCGGGATGTGTCTGCACACGGTGATTCAGGACCCGGCGGACGCGCAGCGCATCTACATCGCGATTTCGGCGGCGGGGGCCTTCCGCACCGACGACGGCGGCCAGACATGGAAGCCAATCAACAAAGGGTTACGTTCGCAGTACATTCCCGACCCGAACGCCGAGGTTGGCCACTGCGTTCACCACATCGCCATGCACAAGTCGCGGCCCGGCACACTGTTCATGCAGAAGCATTGGGACGTAATGCGGAGCGACGACGCGGGCGACAACTGGACGGAAGTGAGCGGCAATTTGCCGACGGACTTCGGCTTCGCGATTGATGTTCACGCGCACGAGCCGGAGACCATTTACGTGGCGCCCATCAAGAGCGACTCGGAGCATTTTCCGCTCGACGGGGCTCTGCGCGTCTATCGCAGCAAGAGCGGTGGGCATGAGTGGGAGCCGCTAACCAAAGGGCTTCCGCAAAAGGACTGCTATGTGAACGTGTTGCGCGACGCCATGGCAGTGGACTCACTGGACAAGTGCGGAGTTTATTTCGGCACGACAGGCGGGCAGGTTTACGCGTCGGCGGATGCTGGCGAAAGCTGGGCCCCGATTGTGCGCGACCTTCCGGCTGTGTTGTCAGTCGAGGTGCAGACTTTATCGTGAGCGTCATTCGGATTGAGTTGCCGCAGCACCTCAGGACGCTCTCCGGCGCGGAGCGCGAGATCACGCTTGAAGTTCAGGGCGTGGTCTCCATCAAGTCCGCGCTGGATGCGCTGGAGGCGCGGTATCCAACGCTGAAGGGAACGGTCCGCGACCAAGGGACACTGGAACGGCGGGCGTTTTTGCGCTTCTTTGTCTGCGAAGAGGACTGGTCCCACGAGCCGACGGAAAAACCATTGCCGGAAGCAGTGGCAAAAGGCAGGGAACCGCTGCTGATCGTAGGTGCTATCGCAGGTGGATAAAAGGTGTCCCTCACCCCCCGCGCGTCCCGGCACGCAGAGAGTGAGGGAGAGCTTTTTACTGTCCCCAGAACGTGGGCGCAGCCTTGGTCCATTCAGGCCGGGCGTAGCTCATTTTGGGGTTGATGGCAAAAAGATTCGACTCAACTGATTCAATGGTCGCGGAGCCGAGGTCGCGTATCTTTTGTAATTGTTCGGCGCTTACTAGGGTGGACAGCTTCTTGTCGCTGGCCATTTCGTCATCTACCTCGGCAAGCGACTTCATGGGTGTGACCACGATGTAGGTGTTGCCGCTGTTGTCGCCGTACATCTTCTCGAACGTGTCCCAGTGCGCGTTGGGCACTTTCTCGAAGGCGTCGTGGTACATCTTCACCAGATCGTCCCAGTCCCGCGCGTGTCCGGAGCGGAGCCGAAAGAGGGTGATTTCAAAGTAGCGCATATTGCCGATGTCTGCCCCTCGGCGCAGGCTCAGGTCATCGCGGAA
Source organism: Acidobacteriaceae bacterium (assembly GCA_025934135.1). Taxonomy (GTDB): domain Bacteria; phylum Acidobacteriota; class Terriglobia; order Terriglobales; family Acidobacteriaceae; genus Silvibacterium. The sequence goes on from JAICYR010000244.1 coordinate 3,097, forward strand.
GCTGTAAATGCTGGTCTGGTAGTGATCGAGCAACGCTCCGTCGGCAATGCTGGCCTCGTCCATCGCTTTTGAGAGTGAGACGTTCTTTTCGGTATCATCCATGTCCTTTTGCAGGCCGGCAAAGGAGTCATAGCCGAGAAGAAACACGGAGCGGGAGCTGCCAGTCAGGGCGTTCAAGCCGATGTAGTGTTCGGGCGACTGGGCCTGGCGCATGGCTTGGACAAAGGCGGCTTCCGTCTTGGCGTGCGGGCTGCCCGTCTGGCCGGGTTTGATGTGCTCGGTGATGATTTCCAGCACTTTTGGCGGAGAAGTTTGGCCGCTGGGCTGCTGCTGTGCGGCGGCGGGAGCGGGAAAGCTGAGTCCGGCGAAAAGGAGACACAGCGGGGCTACGGATGCGAGATGCGGTTTCATAAGGACGCCTCCTGGGCGTGGGTGAAATGGGTCAGGAATGGCGGCCGGGAGGAGGAACTGGGCAGATTCAGCGGAGGCAGCGGGAGCGTCCTCCATTCGTGAGTGAAAGGCAGCTTACACCGGAGCGCGAGGTTGTGTCCAGTGGGCGAGGAAAAGATTTCCTTGGGGTTTTGGAGGCATCCTAGGGTGTTTGGAGAGGAGAACACGGCAATGCAGGTAACAACGTATCTGGCATTCGACGGCGATTGTCGGCAGGCGTTTGAGATGTATGAGCGCGTGCTGGGCGGCAAGATCACATTCATGATGACACA
>JAICYR010000139.1 GCA_025934135.1 Acidobacteriaceae bacterium
GAGGTTTTGCGACAGCCCATTGGCAATTCCGGCCAGCGTTCCCATGCTGCACGGCAGCACAATCATCCCGTTTGAGGGATAGCTTCCGCTGGCCACGCACGCGCCGACATCAGACTCATCGAGCTGCCGAATTTTTTCCGAGCGCGCGCCCAAAAGCTTTTCCACCAGCTCGCCGCGTCCGCTGATTTGCAACTCTTCGGCAAGCACCCGCAGGGAATTGTCCGATGGAATAAAGTTGACGCGCTCGACGCGCGCGTCGGCTTCGACGGCCTGAAGCAGTAGCCGTCCAAAGATGGCCCCGCTGGCTCCAGTCATGGCGACGGTGAGGTTCATAGGCTCAAGCGCCATTCTCTCATTGCCCGCGCGCTCAGGCCACAATTCGCTATGTATTGCCGGGCTTGGAACCCCGTCGCGCTCAGTACAGGTGGAAGTTCACCTGGATCACCATCTGCACGGCCACGGGATGCCCCTGATACATGGCCGGGCTGAACCGATATTGCTCCACCGCTTCCACGGCCTTCTGGTCAAGCCCCATGCCCAAATGCTTCACCACATGCACGTCCTGCGGATTTCCGCGGCTGTCCACAATCAGTTGAATGGAGACCGCGCCTTCGTGATGTGCCCGCCGGGCCGCATCGGTGAAGTCCGGATCAACCGAGTGGATCAGCTTCGGCGCGGACACGCCGCCGCCCACGCTCATTACGCCGCCGCCGTAGCCGCCGCCGCTGCCCATACCCACGCCCGCGCCGCTGCCCGCGCCAATTCCGCCGCCGCCGCCCATTCCAAAGCCCGACCCCGATCCGCTGCCTTGCGACGCCACTGCGATCTGCTGCGACTGCGGCATGCCCAGGTTCGGCATCTGCCGGTTATCAGGAATCTTCACCTCCTGCGGCATCTTCACCGCGGGCTCAACGGCCAGCTTGGGATGGTCCACCACCAGCAGTTGCGGCGGAGTCACCGGCTGCTTCTCGACTTTCGGCAACCGGCCTTTCACCGGCTCAACAATGTTGTGCGTGCCGCCGCCGCCTCCTCCGCCCATCGGCTTCGGCGTTGGTTTGGTAATTGGGATGAATGGCTCAATCAGCGTCGGCACCACCTTGGCCGGAGGCGCGACGACCGGACGATGCGGCAGCATCGCCGCCCACACAATCAGTCCAAGGATCGTCGCATGGGCCAGGAACGCGACGAAGGTCGAAGTCTTGCTCCGCTTGAACCGCATCGGGTCGCCGACGCGCACCGGACGCGACGTCAGCACCAGCGGCGGCTGCTTCTCCGGGAAAAACGTATCCCGCACGTTCTCTATCACGCGCTTCAGCAGCGACTCGTCCGGCACAGGCTCGGCCACCAGCAGTGGCTTCGAGATCAATCGCAGTCGCGAGGGAATCACCTTTTGCAGGCCGTTCTCCGCATAAAACTGCTCTTCGTTCTGCTCCAGATCGGGTGTCGTATATGCCAAGTTGCCCATAACCTTTCCTGTGGCCCTAACTACCAGATGCCTTTGTCGCTCCCGGTGATTTTTTGTCCCACCGCGGCTGCTGTTGCCAACCATGGCAGAAGCGTTAATCGTGCGCTGTTCTGCAGTTCTCCCTTGCGAATCATGCCGCTCAACTGCAATCCGTACAGGCTCGCCGACTGCGGCATAATCGGCACCCTGATAAAGCTGTCGCGGAAGAAAATTTCACTTCCGCCGAACCGTGCCGCCGCTCTCACGCCATGCGGAAGCCCCAGTCCCGTCCCGCGATACCACTCCGCGTAGTCCGACACAATCGCCATGAAGGTCGCCACGCCTTCCCATATCCCTGCCTGGCGCGCTGAGTGTTCCAGGTCGTCGTAGTCCACTCCGCCTGCGTCACACAACGCCACCGTGTCCACAATGTCGCAGAGCCGGAAGAAGAAGTGCCGGTACATCCGCTGCAGCGTCGAAATCATCAGCCGGTCCGAGGCGCCCGTTATCGTGAACCAATGCTCGCCGCGATTCACCCTTTGCGCCCTGCTGGGCAGCGCCGCCGCAATCGACGCCTGTTCGCCCGTCTGCCCCAGCCGCCCCACGTGGCACTCAATCAGCTCCGGCATTCCCGGGACAACAAAATTCCATTTGCCGGCCAGCCGGTCGCCCCAGCTCCGCTCCGCTGTCTCTGCGCCAAACTTGTCCTTCATCAGCGCCAGCACCTGCTCAGGCCGCGCCGTGGTAAACAAATCCAGATCGCTGCCAAGGTCGGGCCAGTGGTCCAGCGACTTAATCACCGTTACGTCGTATCCGGATTCTTTGAAACCCGCGCAAATCCGTTCCAAAACCGACACGGCGTTCTCAACGCGCGCCATCTCCGCCGCCTGCGCATTCGCCGCCCGCTCGCCGATATCGTCGTTGCGCTTGGCCAGCAGACCCAGTGCGCGCACCGTCACATGATTCAGGTTCGCCAGTTCCAGCAGCTCGTCAAATTTCTCTGCTTTGATCTCTTGTGCGTCCCGCGTTCTTCCGCGTCCCGGCAACAAAAGACGCGAAAGCGCGTCCATGGAATACCCGCCCATCGGCGCATTTGCAATCTGGTTCATTCGTAGGTTTCCTCTCAATTCAATGTTGTGGATTCTGATTCGGCTGTGGTGCCTGTTGGTTGGCCGTCCCCGGCCCGCGGGGAATCAACTCAATTGGCCCAGTCTCCTGCTGCCGCCGCTCCTGGTGATACCGCGCCAGCTCGCGGTCAATCGCATGATCGCTGTCCGCCGCTACGGTGAACAGCGGCTGTCCCTCGGCCAGCGAGCGCGTCGCTAGTCCCACAGGCGTGCTCGAGCTTCCGGCCTGCCGCGCCCTCGTATAGAAAAACTGCGCCGTCTCAACGTCGCCGTTTCGTTCGGAAACGTAGCCGGCATTGTTCAGTGTGAAGGCGTCATTCGGGTCGAGCTTGTAGGCCTCAAGAAAATCCTTCTTCGCCGTTTCCCAGTCATTGCGGTTCGCCGCCACCACTCCGCGATATGTCAGCATCATGGCCCGGCTCTGGCTGGAACTCATTCCCTGCATCTTTTCCCGCAGGCGCTGCGCGCTGTCCGCCGCAATCTCGCTCACCGGCTTGCCCCGCCACTTCTTTTTCTGCGTCACCACAATCCGCTCACTGGAACCCGTCGTTGACGCCTGCTCGTAATACTTCAGCGCGTCCTGCAAATCGCCCGTCGCCTCGTCCGCCACCGCAAGGTTATTTAGCGTGAAGGGGTCGCGCGGATTCAGAGCCAGCGCTTTCGTGAGCAGCCGCTGCGCCTCAAAGTTGCGGTTCTGCGACAGCAGCTCCACTGCCTCCACGTTCATCAGGTTTCCCTGCATCAGCTGGTCGTTCGCGTTGTTCAGCGCGTAGACCATGGGCTTGCCTTCCAGCTTTTTCGCGCTGCTCATGTCTACCACCGCCGTGCAGCTCTGCTTGGCCGCCATGGCATAAAACTTCTGCGCCTCGTCCAGGTTGCCCCGCATTTCCGAGATGTACCCAAGGTTGTTCAGCGTGAACGGGTCCGACGGATCATAGAGATAGGCCTTATAAAAAATCGCTTCGGCTCTCTCGTAATCATGCTTTTGCACAGCCTCCACGCCTTCGCGATTCAGCTTTTGCACCGGAGTGAGCTCGCTCCGCCGCGGAATCGTGATGTGGAGATCGCCCGCCCAGGCCGCCTCAGCGACCACAAATGCGGCCATTAAAGCGAGCGCAATCATTAGCTTGGAGCGGGATGGAAACATAAAAAAACCACTAGGTTCCCTGCGGGTATTGAGTCGTGCCGTATTCATATACTGACTTTTGGATGCGAGATCACCGATTGTGTTTGCTGTGGCCTTTTCGCCGTTTCCGCAGTTGCCACTTTGGTAACTAGCGAGCGGCCCGCGCCCTCAGGCCACCGACCCGCCGTCCCGCTCATCCAACCCCTGCGTATGCCTGCAAGAATGCAAGTTAAAGGTGTGTCTTTTTTGATGAGCTATCGAACCGCCGCCGTTCTCCTCGGCGCCGCCATCTTCATTCCAATCTCTTTCGCCAGCATGAACTCGCTGCAGGCTGACTCGGGCGTAAAGTCCGACAAGGCCGCCGTTTCCGTTCTGCCGCCTCCGCCTTCAGGAACGGCCACCGTGATGGGCGGCGTCATTCGGGACCTCGATCCGGTCCGCGACCAGTTCAAGCTCGCCGTGTTTGGCGGCGGCCATCCGGTCAAAGTTCTCTTCGACGCGCGCACCCGCATCTTTCGCGATGGCAAGCCCGTCAAGGTGCGCGACCTCCACACCGACGACCGCGCCTCCGTTGAAACTACCCTTGACGGGGACAATATCTACGCGCTCAGCATCCACATGCTTTCCAAAGCTCCCGAGGGCCAGACTCAGGGCCAGGTGCTCGACTTCGATTCCGGCAAGAGCATCGCGACCATCGCCACCTCGCTCTCCAGCCAGCCCATCAAGCTCTACATTCCGCCCAACACGCCCATCGCCCGCACCGGACAAACGCGCTTCACCGATGCCCATTCCGGTGGCGCGCAGCTCGAGCCCGGCGACCTCATCTCCGCTAAATTCACCTCCGGTGACGACGGACAGGGCGTCGCCCAGCAAATCTCCATCCTCGCCACTCCCGGATCGACTTTCGTTTTCAGCGGCAACATCGCCGACCTTGACATGCACTCGGGCCTGCTGGTCCTGACCGACCCGCGCGACAACAGCACCTACAGCCTGTACTTCAACCCGCTCGTCTTCCGCGACGCCAATCTCCATCAGGGAGATTCCGTCCGCGTCTCCGCGCGCTTCAACGGACAGCGCTACGAAGCCCGTACCATCACACCCGTGGAGCCGCTCGCCCCTAAAAAATGAATTTGGATGACCCACAAAATTGGGCGTGCCGAAGAAAATGGGTGGCCCACTCAACCCCGCCTTTGGGATGAGTGGGGGACAGAGGATGTCTCGTAGAGACATGGGAAGTAGAATCGATCAGCGCGCGCCATTCCCATTCGCGGCTGCGGCTTTTTTCTGTTCCTCGGCTGCGCAGTCATCCAGCAGTTTGTCCACGCGCCCCCGTACCGCCTCGTTGAATTCAGCCTGAGGAAGATCGTGCAGATCGGCAAAGGGATCGTCTTCTTCTTCGGCTTCCTCCTGCTTGCTCTTGCGCGGGTGCCCCACATCTCGCTTTTGAGATGTGGGTCCACTGCTTTGCTGCTCGCTAGCCTCTTCCGTCAGCTTGCCCGTCTTGCCCAGGTTCTTCGCCATCGCCTTCAGCGTACTCAGCATGAGCCGGTAGGTTTTCTGGTCGATGCGCTGCTCATTGAACGCCTGCAACAGCAGAAAGAAGTTGATCTGCATCGAAGCGCGATCTTCGGGAAACACGAACGGGATGGGCGCGAAGCCCTCAAACGGGGCCTTTCCGTGAGGCTTAGCGAGGGCGGTCTTCACCGCCGAGTGGTGGTAGCAGAATTCGGTTCCGGAGACGGCTGGCGATCCACAAACTTCTCCATTGGTCTTGACGTGGGTGCATTGCGGCACGGCGTTGGGCATCTCGGTCTCCTTGGCCAACAAATGAATTTTTAGGTTTAAATTTCGCAAAATCTAGACAACAAACGGAGTGGCCCCTCAAGCTTTCTTTTGGCTTGAGTGGGGAGATATTCCACCTCGAAAAAAGCAAAAGGCGCAACCCGATGGCTGCGCCTTCAACTTCACTCTTAAGTTCAGAATACCAAATCAACCCATAATTAAATGCAAATTCAAGTAGTTGATTCTAAATGATTTATAAAATTTACCTCTTGACAAAAGTTTTCCACAGGGGCAAACCGCCCCATCCTGAGCCCTGCGTCCTGGCTCCCGTTTCCTATGAAATCCTTTGTTTTCTAGATTTTGCAAATTAATCTCTTTATTTTCTAGATTTTGCGGGATCGCGACGCTTTTTTCACGATCCTGATTTGACGCTTTCCGCCGACCGCTTCTTCGCTGCCCGCTTTACCAGCCATAATAGGGAAGATGTCTTCCATCGATTCTGTATCGAGTTTCAATGACGCCGACCTGCGCGCCTCCATGCGCCGGGCGATCCTGACGACCGTTGCCTTGGGCCTCGCCGGCTTCGTCGCGCTAGGCCTTGCCATGGACTGGCAAACCGGGGCGCTGTTCGCGGCGGGGGCGGCGGTTTCGGCCACCGGACTTTATGAGTGGCGGCAGTTGATTGGCGTGATCAACGCCAAGCTGGACAACGACAAGACGCCGCGATTCTCGGGGTTCGTGCTGGCCATGTTTTTTCTGCGCATGGGTTTCGCCGTGTTGGTCATTTATGCTAGCTTAAGGTTTCTTCATGGATCGTTTTATGCGCTGCTGGCTGGATTGGGGCTCGCGATTCTGGCCCTGACGATTGAAGTTTTGCGCATGCTGCGGTCGTGAGATTGAGACAACACACGGAAGCCAACTAGCCTATGTTGCCCTGGATCAACGCTCTGACCGCGCTGCTGAACCACTGGTTCGGCGCGTCCCTTGTTGCGCTGCTTACGGCCCTCCATATTCATACCGCGCACCCGAGCCACCCAATCAACAACTCGCTGACCATGCAGTTGGTGGTCATGGTGCTGCTCATCGGGTTCTTTATCCACTCGCGCATTGTGCTGAGCGTGACGAAACCCGGGACGGTGCAGCATACGGCCGAGCTGATCCACGAGTTTGTGACCAACCAGGCGCAGCAGGTGATCGGCCACGGATACGAGCGCTATATGCCGTTCGTGACGGTGGTGCTGCTGTTCATTCTGATCTGCAATTGCTTTGGGCTGCTGCCGGGGTTTGAGACGCCAACTTCGGACCCGGTGGTTCCGCTGGGCATCGCGCTGCTGACATTCGTTTACTACCACTACCACGGTCTTCGCGAGAATGGGCTGGTCAAGTACGTCAAGCATTTCCTGGGTCCGATCTGGTGGATCGCGCCGCTGATGCTGCCGATCGAGATCATCTCGCACTTTGCGCGCATCATGTCGCTCACCATTCGTCTTTACGCCAATATGCTGGCCAGCGATCTGCTGACCCTGGCGTTCTTCTCGCTGATTCCGATTGCGGTCCCGGTGATCTTCCTGGCGCTGCACTTCGGCGTGTCGCTCATTCAGGCGTACATATTTATGCTGCTGACCATGATCTACCTGTCCATCGCGGTGACACATGAGGAGCATCCGGGGGAAGCTCTCGGGTAACGAATTCAAGATTCGGCGGCAGAGCGCTTCCGCTGCCGTGCAGACGCCGTTCAGCGTGAGGGGGCCAGCACGGTGAGCCTCAACCACCCACTGGCGGCAATTCCAAAGGGAAGCAGGAGAAGAACGAATGCGTAAATTGCAGTATCTGTTTATGACGCTGTCTGTGCTGTGCATGGCAAGCCCGGCATTCGCGCAGGCAAACGGAAGCGGGGCGGCCAGCATGGTCCCCATTGGCGCCGGAATCGGCATGGGCATTGCCGCCGGGCTGTGCGGAATTGGCCAGGGCAGGGCAACCGGATCGGCCACGGAAGCGGTAGCCCGCAACCCGGGAGCGCGCGCCGCGATTCAGCTTTTGCTGGTGCTGGGCCTCGCGTTTATCGAGTCCCTCTCGCTGTTCACCTTCGTCATCATTCTGCTGAAGGCGAAGTAAGAGATCAGGCAATAGGCAATAGGAATTAGAAGAAAAGGCCTCCGGTTCGCCGGAGGCTTTTTCTATGCCCGAAAGACAAACGGATCATTATGGCTTCATAGTCGGGCGCATCAGCACTTCGCTCACGAAGGACTGCGGAGCCTGGGTGACGAGCATGGCGACCACGCTTGCGATGTCGTCGGGCTGGAGGCGCTTGTCGCTGCTGCCGCGAGCCACGTTGAAGCCCGTATTCACCGACCCCGGAGCCACCGCCGATACGCGGATTCCGTACTCCCTCAGCTCCTCGGCCACGGAATAGGTCAGCCCGTTCAACCCCCATTTGGAGGCGGCGTAGGCCGCGCCGTTCTTCAGCGGATTGTGTCCGGCGAGCGAGGAGATGTTCACGATATGCCCGGCGCGGCCCTGCTTGCTGCCCTCGATCATGATGGGGGCGAAGGCGCGGATCATCAGGTACGGCCCACGCAGGTTGGTGTTCAGCACCGTGTCCCAGTCCTTGGGCGGCATCTGGTGCAGGGGGCTGCCGATGAAGCCAACTCCGGCGTTGTTGACCAGAATGTCGCAGCGCCCGTACCGCTTCTGGATGGACTCGGCGAAGCGGGTGATGGCCGCCGGGTCGAGCAGGTCGAAGGCCGCGGTTTCAGCCTTGCCGCCGGACGACTCAATCTCCCGCGCCACCTCGTTGAGCCGCGCCTCGTCGCGGGCCGTGATCGCCACAGTTGCGCCCATGGCCGCCAGCCGCCGCGCAATGGCCGCGCCTATGCCGCGCGCCGCTCCGGTCACTACGGCCACCTGTCCTGTAAGTTCCGCCACTTTTGCCTCCTCGGAGTGTCTAATCATTAGGATGAACGTCCCGGAGCTTGTGATTCATGCTTAATCCTGCCCAGTCAACAGATTCCGGCCCGGGCCGCATCCAATGGATTGGAAAAACGGGGTTCCATAAAAAACATGGATACGTTTACACGCGGTGCTTGTCACAATGAGCAAAGGCTTTCTATAATCCAGCCATTGTCGCATCAGTCGTTTCATCTCAATCGTTTTACGAAAGATTTAGACGATTCGATGCGGCCCGTGCGCATCGCTGTGGCTCGCGCCCGTGCCAATTCAAATTTTTTTTGAGGATGTTCCTTAGGAGCGTTGAATGAAGAAGGTCATTTTAGCTTCCATGCTGGTTATTGCCACTATGGTTCCCGCCGCGGTCCCCGCCGCGATGGCGCAAGCGCAGGATCCGCAGTCTAGCCAGATCACCATTAAAGACCCAGCCGAATACAACGCTTACACCAATGCGATCGGCCAGTCCACGCCCGCCGCCAAGGCTGCGGCCATTGAGAGCTTTCTGCAACAGTATCCCAACAGCGTGGTGAAGAACCAGATGCTGGAGCAGTTGGTCGCCGCTTATCAGGCCACGGGAGACACGGCCAAGACCTACGATGCAGCGAAGCGGCTTCTTGCTGTTGAGCCCGACAACCTCCGCGCGCTCACCTTTGTGGTTTACGTGGATAAGACCCAGGCCAACGGCGACGTGTCCAAGCTGGAAGACGCGGCGGCCAAGGCGAAAACGGGCCTGACCTCTCAGAAGCCCGCGGACATGAGCCAAGCCGACTTCGACAAGCTGAAGGCGGTGGCCGACCCCATCTTCTACAGCGCCATTGCCGCAGCCGACGTGGCGAAGAAGGACTACAAGGACGAGATCAGCGACATTACGACGGAACTGAAGGCCCTGCCTGCCGAACAGACCACGAAGCAGCCCGCGCTGGCCGACACCTATTATCTTGGCAACGCCTACCTGCAGCAGGACCCCAAGGACCTGGTGAACGGCATCTGGTTCCTGGCCCGCGCCGCGCAGTACCTGCCCGAGCCTTATAAAGACCAGGCCGAGAAGGCGGCCGAGTACTGGTACAAGAAGTACCACGGCAGCATGGATGGATTCGACCAGGTGAAGACGCTGGCCGCAGCCAATGTCCTTCCGCCACCGGAGTACAAGCCGACGCCCGCGCCTCCGCCGCC
>JAICYR010000086.1 GCA_025934135.1 Acidobacteriaceae bacterium
CTCCATGGTGCGGATTTGCACGGGCGAGGTGTGGGTGCGCATGAGCAGGCGGTCGCGCAAGGGCTTGCGGTCCTGCTGGGCGATGACGAGCGTGTCCTGCGTGTCACGCGCGGGGTGGCCGGGCGGAAAGTTGAGCGACTCAAAATTGTAGTAGTCGGTTTCAACCTCAGGGCCGACTCCGACGGAGTAGCCCATGCGCTGGAAGATGGCCACAATTTCGTTGAGGGTCTTGATGAGCGGATGTTCGGCTCCGGGCTGGCGGTGGGTTCCAAGGAGAGTGATGTCGATGGCTTCGGCATCGAGCGCAGTGGTGTGGCTTGCGCCGGAGGCGGATTCGAGGCGCTGCTCGATTTCGGCTTTCAACGTGTTGAATCGCTGGCCGAGGGGCTTTTTTGCTTCGACGGGGGCAGATTTGAGCCATGCGTCGCTGATGGCTTTGAGGCGGCCCTGCTTGCGTCCCAGCCAGTGGAGGCGGAAGTTCTCGACTGCTTCCGGAGTGGCAAGCGCGGCGGCAGAGGCGGCGACTTCGCGCGACACGGCGGCAAAGGCCTGGTCGAGCTCGGCTTCGCTGTAGCCAGACAGATGTGGGATTGCGTCTTCAGGCATGTTCCCTTTGAGAATAAATGATGGTGCTGCCGCACGGGCGTACTGCTTCGCGTGACCGCTCCCGCTGGTCGCGGTTAGAGGTTCCCGGTCGGGGCCCGAATTTGGAGGCTAGACTAGACCCATGATTCGCTCTTATCAGGGCCACTCGCCCGTGATTCCGGAAAGCTGCTATGTGGATGTGTCGGCCCAGATCATTGGCGATGTGATTTTGGGCGAGCACGCAAGCGTGTGGATGAACGCGGTGGTGCGGGGCGATGTTCATTCCATCCGACTCGGCGCGCACTCCAACGTGCAGGACTGTTCGGTGCTGCACGGCATGAGGAACCTGTATCCGGTGATTGTGGGCGAGTATGTCACGATTGGCCACAACGCGACGGTCCACGGCTGCGTGGTGGAGGACGCCTGCCTGATCGGGATGGGCGCGACCATTATGAACAACGCTCGCATTGGCGAGGGATCGATTATTGCCGCGGGCGCGCTGATTCCGGAGAACATGGTTGTGCCACCTCGCTCGCTGGTGGCCGGGGTTCCGGGCAAGGTGCGGCGCACGCTTACGGACGGCGACCGCGAAATGATTCTGAAATATGCGCGGAATTACCTGGACTACACGAAGTTTTATCTGGAAGAGCGGAAAAACTGGTAGCACAGCACCGCTTCTATACTTGAACCATGCCCGTTGACCTTACCCGCTCCCGCGTCCTCCAGCAGCGCGCCGAACGATACTTTCCCGGCGGCGTGAATTCGCCCGCGCGGGCTTTTCGGGCGGTAGGTGGAGACCCTCCGTTTGTGGAGCGCGCCGAGGGCGCGTACCTGTGGGACGCGGATGGCAATCGATACATCGACTACTTCGGGTCGTGGGGGCCGATGATTCTGGGCCATGCCTTTCCGCCCGCGGTCGAAGCCATTCGCGAACCAGCGCAGCTGAGCCCCAGCTTTGGCGCGTCCACCGCGTCAGAGGCGGATTTGGCCGAGCTTGTGGTGCGGGCGTTTCCTTCAATCGACAAGCTGCGGTTTGTGAGTTCGGGGACCGAGGCCACCATGTCGGCAATTCGGCTGGCGCGCGCCTACACCGACCGAAAACTCGTGGCTAAATTTGAGGGCTGCTACCACGGCCACTCCGATGGGCTGCTGGTGAAGGCCGGGTCGGGGGTCGCCACGCTCGGCATCCCCGGATCGGCTGGCGTTCCTGAGGACATTGCCCACCTCACCCTCGCGCTTCCTTACAACGACGCGATGGCCGTCGAAGCGGCTTTCGATGCGCATCGCCACGAAATTGCCTGCGTCATCGTGGAGCCGGTGGTTGGCAATGCCGGGTGCATTCCGGCCGCCGCCGGATACCTGGAGGCCCTGCGCGAGATCACCAACCGCGAAGGCGCGCTGCTGATCTTCGACGAGGTGATGACCGGTTTCCGCGTGGCGCTGGGAGGCGCGCAGGAACTTTACGGCATCACTCCCGACCTGACCACCCTGGGCAAGATTCTGGGCGGTGGCCTGCCCTGCGCGGCCTTTGGCGGACGCGCCGACATTATGGACCTGCTTGCTCCGCTCGGGCCTGTCTACCAGGCTGGGACGTTGAGCGGGAATCCCCTGGCCATGGCGGCCGGACTGGCAACGCTGCAATACCTGACGGAACACCGCGGGGAAGTCTATCCGCTGCTGGAATCACTCAGCGAGTCGCTGGTCAGCGGAGTGGGGGCGGAGGCGGCCCGCGCCGGAGTTTCGATTACATCAAACCGAGTCGGCGCCATGTTCACCTGGTTCTTCACGGCGGGTGCGGTTACGGATTACGACTCCGCCGCTAAATCCGATACAGCGGCCTTCGCCCGCTTTCATCGCGCCATGCTGGAGTCCGGTGTCTGGCTGCCCTGCTCGCAATTCGAGGCCGCGTTCCTGAGCGCCGCGCACACGCCTGCCGACATTCAGCAGACCATTGAGGCCGCCGGAAGCGCATTTCGCGCGATTGCCGAAAACCGATAGACCATCAAAAAGGCGGCCCGAAGGCCGCCTTTTTGCTTATGGGTAGGGGAGGAACTTAATCTCTATGCGCTGGCGACCTGGTGCCGCTGCGCCATCTGCCGGGCGAGTGCCGGCAGTCCAAAAGCCATAGCTGCCACAACGGCTGTGGACAGCACGTCGTTGCGATAGAAGGGAAGTCCGGCGGTGTAGGACAGCATAAGCCCCGCGAGGTTGGGTGGATAAATCTGCGGCTGACCCACCCATGCGGCGAAGTTCGTGATCAGGAAAAATGACGTAGGGGCGACCACCACTCCGGCGGCAACGCGCGACACCGTGGTCTTTTTCGACAGCAGCACAAAGCCCAGCGCCACCACCGCCGCATACCACGCCCAGGTCAGCAAATAGTCCGAGAAGTGAAACGGATAGCTGTAAAAGAACGCCGTCAGGTAAAAGTCGGTCGCCGCCAGGGCCGCCACCGGAATCCAGATTTGGCGCAGCGGACGCCGTGCCCCGAAGTAGAGCAGCGCGCCGCCCACAGCCGTAAAGTTGAGCCATGCGGGATGGGGAAGAACTCGGCTCAGAACAGCCGCGACGATGAGCAGAAAGGCAGCCATGAATCCTCGATTGCAGTGGAGTAAGTCTTCTCTATTGTCGGGATGCTTCCGAGCGGGGTCAAGAGCAGAAGATTGATTCCTGAGAAATTATTTTTTGCCCCATCAAAATTATGGTTCATCTCGCCTGCTTCAATTAGCTCATGAGCCTGATGCAAGATCCACCTTTCCCGTTAATTGAGCATCGAATTCTAAAGGGCCTCCCAAGGATTCCATGATTCAGCTATCTGATTCTGAATGGCTTGTAGCTTTTACCCTGTAGATTTACAAATGTGATAGTAATTTACTCACATTTTATTAATCTATTGTGGTATGGTTCTTATCAGATAGTTTGAAGGCCGGGATCCCCCGACCGGCCCACACTTCGAATCTCAGGAGAAATTATTATGGCTATCACCCGTAGGGACCCGTTCCGCGACGTGCTCACGTTGCAAAATCGCCTCAACTCTCTCTTTCAGGACTACAACCGAGAAGGAGAACCCGTTTCCACGGCATCCTTCGTTCCTCCGGTCGATATTTACGAGGACGACCACCAGATCGTTCTCAAGCTTGAAGTGCCGGGCATGAAGCAGGAGGATCTCGACATCCAGCTCGAAAACAACAACCTGACGGTGCGCGGCGAGCGGAAGTTCGAGAACGAGGAGAAAGAAGAGAACTTCCATCGCATCGAGCGCCGCTATGGCAGCTTCTTCCGCTCCTTCACGATTCCGAGCACGGTAAACCCGGAGAGCGTGAAGGCCGATTACGATGCCGGGGTGCTGCGCATCCAGCTTGAGAAGCGCCCCGAGGCCAAGCCGAAACAGATTAAAGTGGAAGTCGGCAAGGGCCACGCGCCAAAACAGGTGGAAGCGGGCAAAAGCAAGGCTGCATAAGAGCGCTAAGAAGCAGCTAACAAGAGCGCGGCGGTCAACTAAGGAGCGGTTAGCATATTGGTGCTGACCGCTTCCGCTTTACCAGCTACCCGGTTTTGGCTATCCGCTTCTTAGTTGAAAGGAACTTTCATGCCAATCCGTTGGGAGAAATTCACCGTCAAATCGCAGGAGGCCGTCCAGGCCGCCAGCCAGGTTGCGTCTGAACACGGCAATCCGGAGATTCTGCCGCTGCACCTGCTCGCCGCCCTCATCGAGGACAGTGAGGGCATTATTGTGCCGGTGCTGGAAAAAGTGGGAGTGCCAGCCTCGCAGTTGCGGTCCAAAGTGCAGGACGCACTCGCCAAGCTGCCCAAAGTGAGCGGTGGCGGCGCCCAGCCGGGCGCTTCCGCAGCGCTGAACCGTGTTTTTGAGCAGGCCTTCAAAGAGGCCGAGAATTTCAAGGACGAGTACGTCTCGACCGAGCATCTGCTGCTGGCGCTGGCCGAGGCCAAAAATGACGGGGCGCAGCTTCTGCTGGCCAGCTTTGGCGCGACCCACGACGCGATTCTTAAGAGCCTGACCACCGTGCGCGGCACCCAGCGCGTGACCGACCAGAATCCCGAAGCGAAGTATCAGGCGCTGGAGAAATACGCCAAAGACCTGACCGAACTCGCGCGACGTGGCAAGCTCGATCCGGTGATCGGGCGCGACGAGGAGATTCGCCGCGTGATTCAGGTGCTCTCGCGCCGGACGAAAAATAATCCGGTGCTGATTGGCGAGCCCGGCGTTGGCAAGACTGCCATCGTCGAGGGCCTCGCGCGCCGCATCGTTCACGGAGACGTGCCGGAAATTCTGCGCGACAAGCGCGTCATTGCGCTCGACCTCGGGTCGATGCTGGCCGGGGCGAAATATCGCGGCGAATTCGAGGACCGCCTGAAGGCCATCCTCAAGGAAATTGAAGATTCAAACGGCCAGATCGTTCTGTTCATCGACGAGCTGCACACGCTGGTGGGCGCGGGCGCGGCGGAGGGCGCGATTGACGCCTCCAATATGCTGAAGCCGGCGTTGGCCCGCGGCGAGTTGCGGGCCATTGGCGCGACCACGCTGAATGAGTACCGCAAGTACATTGAAAAAGACGCGGCGCTGGAGCGGCGCTTCCAGATTGTCTTTGTGGGCGAGCCGAACGTGGAGGACACCATCGCGATTCTGCGCGGGCTCAAGGAGCGCTACGAGTCGCACCACAAGGTCCGCATCAAGGACTCGGCGATTGTCGCGGCGGCGACGCTTTCGCACCGCTATATCTCCGACCGGTTTTTGCCGGACAAGGCCATCGACCTTGTCGATGAGGCGGCGGCTTCCCTGGCCATCCAGATTGGGTCGGTTCCCACAGAAATTGACCAGATTGACCGCGAGGCGACTTCGCTCGAAATTGAGAAGGCCGCGCTGAAGCGCGAGACAGACAAGAATTCCAAAGACCGTTTGGAGGAAGTGGAGCGCGAGCTTGCGGCTTTGCGCGAGCAGGCCACGGGACTGCGTGCGCGCTGGCAGAAAGAGCGCGAAGCCATCACACGCCTGAGCGAAGTGAAAAAGCAGATCGAGGCTCTGCGCTTTGAGGCCGACGAGCAGACCCGTCGAGGCAATCTGGAGCGTGCGGCGCAGATCCAGTATGGCGAGC
Source organism: Acidobacteriaceae bacterium (assembly GCA_025934135.1). Classification (GTDB taxonomy): domain Bacteria; phylum Acidobacteriota; class Terriglobia; order Terriglobales; family Acidobacteriaceae; genus Silvibacterium. The sequence goes on from JAICYR010000086.1 coordinate 5,700, forward strand.
TGCCCCGCCTGGAAGATGAACTGAAGAAATTGACCGCGACCCAGGACGACGCATCCGGCCCGCGCATGTTGAAGGAGGAAGTGGACGAAGAGGACATTGCGCGGATCGTCAGCAAGTGGACAGGTATTCCTGTCTCCAAAATGCTTGAGGGCGAAGTGAAGAAGCTGGTCGAAATGGAGAACCGCCTGAGGGAGCGGGTCATCGGCCAGGATGACGCGCTGAAAACCGTGGCCAACGCCATTCGCCGTTCGCGCGCGGGACTGAGCGACCCTAAGCGGCCCATTGGATCCTTCATTTTTCTGGGCCCAACGGGCGTGGGTAAGACCGAAACCGCGCGGGCGCTGGCTGAATTTCTCTTTGATGACGAGCAGGCGATGGTGCGCATCGACATGTCCGAGTACATGGAGAAGCACGCGGTGGCGCGGCTGATCGGCGCGCCTCCGGGATACGTGGGCTATGACGAGGGCGGCCAGTTGACCGAGGCTGTGCGGCGGCGGCCTTACGCAGTTGTGCTGTTCGACGAGATCGAAAAAGCGCACCCGGATGTCTTCAACGTGCTGCTGCAGGTACTGGATGACGGGCGGCTGACGGACTCCAAGGGCCGCACTGTGGACTTTAAGAACACGGTGCTCATCATGACCTCGAACCTCGGCTCGCAGGCGCTTCAGGGCGAGTCGCTCACCAGCGAAGCCGCCTTTGACCGCGCCCGCGAGCAGGTGATGGACGTGCTGCGCCAGAGCTTTCGGCCCGAGTTTCTGAACCGCGTGGACGATATCGTAATCTTCCGCCCGCTGGGCGAAGATCAGTTGTCGCGTATTGTCGATCTGCGCCTCAAGGATTTGGAACGCCTGCTGGCCGACCGCGACATCACCATTGAACTGACGGACGAGGCGCGCCATCAACTGCTGATGACCGGATACGACCGCGCCTACGGAGCGCGTCCGCTGAAGCGCGCGATTCAGCGGCTCATTCAGGACCCGCTCGCGATCAAGATTCTCGATGGCGAGGTCCTGCATGGAGACCATGTCAAGGTGGAAGCTGATCCGCTCAACAACCAGTTGAGGTTCGAGGTTGCGGAGCGGACGGTGGAAGCGTGAAGTGCCCGGAATTGCATTTGTTCCGCTTTGACAAGCAGTGAATGGGTGGGGAGGGCTGATGTGGCGCAACAACAGGCTCCGCGGGTTAAGGCAATGCCTGCGTTGCTGTTGTAATTCGCCGTTCGCCCGTCCGCGAACGAAGACCTGTTCGCGGACGGGATCCGGCCTGATTAATGGGCGTCAATCTGGGTGGCGCCGCTATTGTTGCCGATCGCCAGCTTCAACGTCACCGGATCGGTTGGCGAGCCCAAATCCACGTTTTGCGCATGCACCATCATTTCGTAGGAGTTTGCGCCTGTCTGCGTGACACGAACTCGCAGGCTCCCTCCGTTGATAGTTCCATCGTATTCAAACCAGCCCTGCGACGATTGCTGGAAAGCGCCAGCCGGTATCGCCACAGAGTAGGCCCCTATTGTGAGGGTCAACCCCTGGGTGGTCAGGTTAATGGGTGTTCCTCCAGCGCCCAGGGCAAAGTCAGTCTTCAACTCGAATCCCGAAGTGAGTTCCAACTTCGCGGCAAAGGCTGAAAAAGGAACTGTCTCGAGGATCTGGAATACCGTTCCATATTGATATTGGCCGGACCCTGAAGTCGTGCCGTACAGGTTCCCGGAGGAATCCAGGGTCACACCCGCTTGGGGATTGCTCCCGTCCGCGGAGGCGAAATCATGGACCACTTTCAACTGCCCGGTCGGATCAATTTTGAACAGCGTGCCAAGCCCCGACGCGCCACCGCCAAAAGCAGTGTCGTAGAGATTGCCCGCCGGGTCCAGAACGACGTCTCCATAAGGATTCGCCCCATCGGTGTAGTTCAGGCTGTTGAGTACCGTCTCATTCCCGGAGGGATCAATCTTAAACACGGTCCCAAAGCCGGAATCGCCGCCGCTGGAGGTTGTGCCGTACAGGTTGCCCGCCGAGTCCAGAGCCAACCCGCCATAAGGGTCGGCCCCATCGGCGGAATTGAAGCTATGGAGCACCGTCTCGTTGCCGGATGGATCGATCTTGAAGACCGCTCCGAGATTGAACGCGCCGCCGGAGTAGGTGGCGCCGTAGAGATCACCGGCCGAGTCACGGATTACGCCTGCAAACGGCGTCTCCCCATCCGGTCCGGTGAAGCTGTAGAGCACCGTCTCATTCCCGGAGTTGTCAATTTTAAAGACGGTGCCGAGGCCCAATACTCCGCCGCCTAGCGTGGTGCCATACAGATTGCCCGCCGCATCCCGAACCAGCCCCGAGAATGGAAATGCGCCATGCGTATTATCAAAGCTGTAGAGCACCGTCTCGTTCTTGGAGGAGTCGATCTCAAATACAGTTCCGACGCTGGAAGCACCGCCAAAAGCGGTGGTGCCGAAGAGATCGCCCGCCGAGTCCAGAACGAGTCCGCCGTAGGGATTGGCCCCATCGGGCCCGGAAAAGCTGTGGAGGAGCGTTTCATTTCCGGCCGTGTCGATTTTGAATACGGCGCCCTGAGAGAAAAGGCCGCCGTTCTTGGTGGTGCCATAGAGATTGCCAGCCTGGTCTCGGACAACGCCCGCAACGGAGAACCCTCCGTCGCCGTTATTTAAGTTGAAGTTGTGGAGCACGGAAAAGGTCTGTCCATGAACGGACTGCCCTGCCCCTACGATGAGAACCAAAAGCATGGCCGCTCCCAGCATTGCCCCGACCTTCAGGGATTTGCCGGAAGCCACCTTAAAACGCGGATATCCGCTCATATTGTTTTGCCTCCGCTGCCCGTTGGTAAGCGGCGGCCATGCGTAAGCGGTGGCCCGGGGGAGGGCAGGGAGGGCTGGACAGCTTGCGTCTGACCTTAACGCGTACGACTCGGACCCGAATGATTACTATGGTTTAGGAAAACGAGTCCCATAAGTATCACTCGGTCTAGTTACTGTCAACAAAATTCGTAGCGGGAGTGTGAATCAGGTTGGTTACGGGTTCATTCGGAAGCGATTTGAAGGTGCTGCCAAATTACTGAAGAAATGGGAGTTGAGTTTAGATTACCCCCAAATTTAATTTGCCTTCACCGAATGAAGCAAGGGCCGGCCGGACGAACGCCCGAATTTCGGTGCGAATCCGGGGCAGGCCCTGTGTGCCGAAATTGGCCATTCTTATCCAATCGCGGGACGAAGCCGCTCAAAGTCGGTTCTGCGCTCCATGAAAAATAGGAAGCAGCTCTATCGCCCCATCTTTGGCGCGATAGACCACGATATAAGGCAGTCCTGAGATTACGAGCTCACGGGTGCCATCTTCACGGCCAATGCGGCCAAGCCTCGGCGCGGACGCGAGCAACCGGATTTCGCCATAGATTTGGCGAATCGTACTCGACGCGAATTGAGGATGGTGGAGGCGGAGATATTCCCAGATGTGTTCCAGATCATTTGCCGCTGCAACGGTCCAGCGGATCCGCATCAGTCGTCGGTCATCCGGTGCAGACGTGAATCCATGTCCTGCTCTGAAACGAACTCGCCGCGATCTGCCTGCTTTACGCCCTTGCGCACCGCCGCCCGAAATGCGGAATCCTCGTCCAGCAGGCGCAGCGCTGCGTCCACCACAAGCTCCTCCGCATTCTTGCCCGTAAACATGGCAATCTGCGAAAGCCGCGCTTCCTGGTCCGGATTCAAATGGATTTCCATAACCTGAGGCTAGAAGCCGCGGCAACGGCTGTCAATCGCCGTTAAACCCATTCCCCCTGCCTCATCAGTGGGTCGATTTTGCCTTCGGCGGTGATGCCATCCACGTTCATCTGGCCGGAGCCGATCATCCAGTCCACGTGGATGAGGCTGTCATTCGCGCCGAGCTTCGCAAGCTGCTCCGGCGTGAGCTTGTCGCCGTTTTTCAGGCAACTGCTATAGGCCTGTCCCAGCGCAATATGGGAGGCTGCGTTTTCGTCGAAGAGCGTGTTGTTGAATAGCAGCCCACTGCTTGCTATGGGAGACGAGTGTGGAACCAGCGCGACTTCGCCGAGCTTGCGCGCGCCGTCGTCGGTCGAGATCATGCGGTTTAGGACTTCTTCGCCATTGGTGGCCTTGGCCTCGACCACGCGGCCGCCTTCAAAGCGCACGCGGATGCCCTCAATCATGGTTCCCTGATACGACAGCGGTTTGGTGCTGGTCACGTGGCCTTCGGTGCGTTCCTTGTGCGGTGTGGTGAAGACCTCTTCGGTCGGCATGTTGGGAATGCAGTACTGGCCATTTTGCGCGTGCATGCCGCCGCCCAACCAGAGATGGTCGTCAGCGAGGCCCACGCGCAGATCCGTGCCGACAGCCTGGAAATGCAGCGCGGAATAGCGCTTCTGGTTCATCAGATCGGCGCGGCGATGCAGGCCGGCGTCATGTTCGCGCCATGCCTTAACTGGATCAGCCAGGTCACAGCGCGAGGCGGCAAAAATAGCGTCCCAAAGTTTGGCCAGCGCCTGATCGGCAGGCAGATTGGGAAACACGGTCGCGGCCCAGGCGGGCGTGGCTGCGGCGACGATAGTCCAGTTAATGTCGTGCCGGGTGATGAGCTCCAGTGCGGGGCGATAGGCCTTGGAGACGGCGCTGTTGGCGCGGCCCACTTTCTCCGGCGCCTGCTGCGAGAGCAGGCCGGGATTGCCTCCAGCAATGGCGAGGCGCGCGGCTCCGCTCTTGTAGGCGGCGGCCATGCCGTTATAGAGCCACGCGGCAGCGTAGTCAAAACTCTCGTTGTCGCCGTACTGATAGCGCAGCAGCGTGGATTCCTCATCGGTCAGCAGAGTCGTGACCAGCGTGGCGCCGTTGCGGTAGGCGTGCTCGGTGATGCGGCGCACCAGTGGCAGCGTGTCCAGCGTGGCGGTCATCACCAGTTCCTGCCCGCGCTTCAGGCCCAGACCCACTTGGATGGCGACTTCGGCAAGGCGGTCAAGTTTCTGTTCGTGCGTAAGGGAGGCGGTTTCGAGGGTAGCAGCGCTCATGCCTTTAGTGTAAAACCGTTCTCCGATCCTCCGCTTCTGACCGCAACGATCTTCAAAGCTGGAAGCTAGAGGCTAAGAGCTAAAGGCTCCCCTTATGTCCCTCCGTGCGAAATGCCCGAGCGGCGCACCCACTGGCCGTCTTTTTTCTCCAGATAGACCCACTGCCCAGCGGCGCACAGATTCGCGCACCAGTTGTTCATGAAGACCAGCGCGGCCGTCCGTGAGTGGTTGTAGTACACGGCGCTGAAGAAAGTGACGCCGGGATAGCCGGCGTATTGCGACTTTAGCTCGGAGCTGGCGGTGGTGGAGGAGCGGGCCTGGCGAAGTTCGCTCACCTGCTCATCATCAAGCATCGAGAAGGAGTGGCTCAGTTGGAAGCGTTTCGCCTCCAGCCGGAAACGCTCGTACTTGCGCGACTCGTAGTCTTCGAGCGCTTCCTTGAATCCGTCAGGATTGTCCGGCGGCGGGGTAAGCTGCCCATCCGGCGGTATGGAGGGATTCATGTCGGAAATATTGACAGTGCTCTCGGCAATGGCCCAGCGCGCGGTCTGTGACGGAGCCATACTGCTGAACGGCTGCCCCGGCATCAGCAGCGAGTAAATGGCATAGGTATCGGCGGCGCGCTTGGCGGGAATGGGGGAGAGGTTCTTTTGCGCAAACGCTGCCAATGCGAAAACAACCACGGCGATGATCGGCAGTTTTCGTCGCATCGGAATTTTCCCTTCACGAATCAGACGCCGGACGCGGCATCGCCGCTCAGTGCCCGCCGGACGCGCCGGTCTGCGCCCAGGGAGCGCGTCCCCAAGCCGGGCCGTCCTTGTCGCGGCCCTTCAGGCGGTCGTACATATAGGTGTCGCTGGTGGTGCCCAGCGACTCGTTGTACAGGCTCACGCCGCCGGTCGCCTCGTCCAGTTCCTGCGTAAAGCGATACTCGGCCTTCAGGCGCTCCGCCGTCGCGGCCATTTCCAGCTTGCTGGTTTTGAAAAATTTCTGGAAGCCGCGGTCGAGCAGAACGGCGATCTCTCCTCCCATCACGATTCCCGGCCTGTGGGCCAGCACGACGCCGCCTTTCTCGTCGCGGGCCAGCTCCGCCGCGCAGTCATATTTCGACACGCGCACACGATTTGCGAGGGCCGAATTTGCGACCTGGGCCATCTCTTGAACATCAAATTGGAGACTGCGAAGCTGGCTGACAGCTTCCTCAAAACTAAGCGGCTTGATCTTCTTAGGCATGACAATTCGTTTCGGAAAGGATTGTGAGGTTGAGGCGTAAATCGTTACACTGAGATTAGCGCTCTCATCCCTCTTTTTCACTGTCGCACAACGGGAGTGCTATCGCAATGCTGCAAGCAGAAATGGCAACCATTACCAACTCGCTCGGAACCACCCTTCTGGATCGCATCGGCAACACGCCGCTCATCCGGCTGGAGCGCCTCACCGTGCATCTGCCCGGAGTCCAGATTCTGGGCAAGGCAGAGTGGAACAATCCCGGCGGCTCCGTGAAGGACCGCGCCGCCTCCGGCATTGTGGTCGACGCGCAGAAGCGCGGGCTGCTCAAGCCGGGCAAGCATCTGCTGGACGCAACCAGCGGCAACACCGGAATTGCTTACGCCATGCTGGGTGCGGCCATGGGTTTCCCTGTCTCGCTCTGCATCCCGTCCAATGTTTCGCTGGAGCGCAAACGGATTCTGGCCGCCTATGGCGCCAACGTAATCTGGACCGATCCCGCGGACGGCTCCGACGGGGCCATTCGCATGGCCCGCGCGCTGGCCGCCGAGCAGCCGGAAAAATATTTCTACGCCGACCAGTACGGCAACAATGCCAACTGGCGTGCACACTACCTCGGCACGGCCAACGAAATATGGGAGCAGACCGGGGGCCAACTCACGCATTTTGTCGCGGGACTCGGCACTTCAGGCACATTTGTGGGCACCTCACGGCGGCTCAAGGAGCTGAATCCGGCCATCCAGTGCGTATCGATGCAGCCCGACTCGCCCTTCAACGGCCTTGAGGGTTTGAAGCACATGGCCACCGCTATCGTGCCTCCCATCTATGATTCCGCGCTCGCAAACCGTAATATAGATATGGAGACTGAAGCCGCCTACGCCATGGCCAAGCGGCTGGGCCGGACCGAGGGCGTGCTGGTCGGCGTTTCGTCGGCTGCCGCCGTAGCCGCGTGTCTGCAAATCGCCGAGGAAGAGGCGATGCAGGGACGCGAGGCAGTGATTGTGACAATTTTGGCTGACTCGGCGGACAAGTATTTGTCCGAACGTTTCTGGGAGGAGTAAGGGAAGCCATGTTGAGGCTGAACGAGCAGGTTTATCACGCAATTCGACGCCATGGGGAAGAGACCTATCCCCATGAGTGTTGCGGCGTGCTGCTCGGACGCTCGGTGGACGGCGTGAATGATGTCGAGGACGCGATCCGGGCCGGCAACACCCGCACCGACTCGGCCCACAATCGCTACAACATTGCTCCGCAGGAACTGGTCAGGATTCAACGCCAAGGGCGCGAGCGCGGACTCGACATTGTCGGGTTCTACCATTCGCATCCGGACCATCCGGCGCAGTGGTCGAAGACCGATTTTGCCGAGGCCCACTGGCTCGGCTGCTCTTACGTGATCACGGCGGTTGAAAAGGGAGTCGCGCAGGCGACCAACTCTTTCCTGCTCACCGGAACCACCGAGGAAGACAAGGCGTTTGAAGATGAAGCGGTCGAAGTGGCCGCGCTCGAAACCGAACGATGTTGAGGCTGGGCCTGCCCATCCTGGCACGGGTTCGCGCATAGCCGCCCGCTCCTCAACACGTTTTCCCTTAGCCTAACAAGGACGGTTTCGATGAAGATTCACATTCCCACTCCCCTTCGGGTTTACTCCAATAAGCAGGACACCGTGAGCGTTTCCGCGACCACGGTGGGCGAGGCGCTCGACGCTCTTACCGCCACGCACCCCGACCTCAAAAAGCACCTCTACTCCGAAGAAGGGAAGCTGCGGTCGTTCGTCAACGTCTATCTGAACGACGAGGACATCCGCTACCTTCCGAAAAAGGGTGCAACCGAGGTCAGCGACAAAGACGCGCTGTCAATCATTCCCTCCATCGCCGGCGGGTGCTAGCCAGGACTGGCGGACGCGGCCTTCGGCGCCCGTCTGGCGCTGGCGTTTGTGGCCCTCCCGATGGTCGGGATTTTCGACGTAGACAATTTCAGAACTGAGAACACGAGAACATTATGGCAACGACAATTGAAAATCCGGTGGCTTTGCCGGAACTGAGCAAGAACGATCTTTCCCGCTACTCGCGCCACCTCCTCCTGCCCGAAGTGGGAGTCGAGGGCCAGCGCAAGCTGAAGGCCGCGAAGGTGCTGTGCGTGGGCGCTGGCGGGCTGGGCGCTCCACTCGCCTTTTATCTGGCCGCCGCCGGAGTCGGCACCCTCGGCCTGGTGGACTTCGACAACGTTGAGGAGAGCAATCTTCAGCGGCAGATCATCCACTCCACCGCCGACGTGGGCCGCCCCAAGATCGA
>JAICYR010000085.1 GCA_025934135.1 Acidobacteriaceae bacterium
AGGGGGATCGCAGGATTCATGCCAACAGAGTATCCTCGCACATCCACGCTAGAACAGGAAGATCGTCCGTCGGTATTGGTAGTGTCCTAATTCAGATCTTCGTTATTTGGACTGCTATCTATGGGGTGCTCTCGTGCTTCGGGGTCGGGTTGCCAGTATCCTCCGGCGATTCTCCGCGCAGCGGATTCGGGATCAACTCTGGAGGGACCAAATATTGCGAGGGCGGAGAGGTTTCCAAACGTCATCCAGTGGAAACGAAAATCTTTCTGCCACCGAAACCCGAGGGTTTCGTACTCAATGTACCCGTACAGATGAATCGATTTCTTAGCGTCGAGGAGATCGTCAGCAAATTCCTCAATTCCGGCACTTCCCAGGGAGAAAAACCACCTGTCAATCTCGATTGGAACAGCATTAGGATCAAGAAACCCGTCGGGCAGGCTGAGAAAATCGAGTCCATCTAATTCGGGGAGAGAAGTTTCGTCACACTCCATGACAGCAAGGTTTCCAGCGGTCTGAACTATATAAGCCCTAGAAGCCCCGATATTTCGCAACTTTATAGTCGCCGTGAGTTTCCAGCCAAATGGCCCCGCATCATCTTCCATGACTTTGATCGGACCGACGTCAATATCAAAACGCGCTCTTTCTTTCTCTTTCATCAATTCAAATTGAGCCTCGGCGAAGGCAACACTCCCGCAAGCAGCGTTCGCGGTTTCTTTTGCCGCTTCCACCGACTCGGCCAATATGCCGGTCTGACGGCGCATGGTGTTCATTGTGCGTTTCATGAGTACCCGCTGCTGGCGCATTTCCGCGACTTGACCGCGCAAGAAGATGAGAGTTCCAACACCGACTCCGATACCCAGAAACCCCGCAATAGCCAGCGCAAAGTTTATCCAAAACGCGGCTACATCGTAATGGTCCCTGGGTGGGGTGGAGACGACTCTCACATCGGCATTGACGTGTGCCTGGGTTTCCGATTCGACGCTCTGGCTGCGTGGCTGCTGTGCAGCAATCGCCGGGACTGGCGCGGTTGGCTGGTCGCTCTGGGCTTTCTCCTGTGTTTTGTGCGTCAGAGTGTAAGCCTGCATCGGGAGGACCGCCAGCGCGAGTACGAAGAGGGCCAGTGTTTTCAGCATAATTTCGAAATTGTACTTCCGAATGGGTGAGAGGCACGATCAATGCCACGTCCCCTTCACCCCACCATCGTCTTCGGCTTCCTCACCCTCGACTTGCCCGGATTGAACTCTTCCCACGGACGCGGGTCCAGCCCTGCCGCAAGCTCGTAGGTTGCAAACTGCCGATACTGCTCCCTGCGCCGCGTCACGTTTTCGATATAACACGGGTCCTTGCACCCTCCAAAATCATCTGGTGGCCCACACAAGCTGCTTTTGCTTGTGTGGGGAACAGTCTCGCTGACTTGCTGTTCTTCGCTGACCGTTTCTTCGCTGACCGTTTCTTCGCTGACCGCTTCTCCGCTGACCGCCTCTCCGCTGACCGCCTCTCCGCTGACCGTCTCGCCGCTGGCCGTTTCCTCGCTGGCCGCTTCTTCGCTGACCGCCTCACTGCTGACCGCTTCTTCGCTGCTTTCCGGGACCTCCCTCGCAGGCGCAATCTCCTCGCCCTCAGGAGTCACAACCACCCTCCGCACCGCGTTCTCCAGATCGACCTCATACAGCGGGCCCTGCTTCAGAATCACCCCGCACTCGTGCAGCAGACGAGTAAAAATGTTGGCCGATTTCGGTCCGATATCCCCCTCGTTGAACGCCTGCATCACCACGAAAACGTCGATCATCAGGGCCGCGCGGTCCTCAGGAAACACCAGCGCCAGCGGCTTTTCAATCCGGTACGGATTCTGCTTCGGCGTATTGGCCGCCACCGTACGCCGCACCACCAGATGATGCCGGCAGTAGTGTTCGCCATTGATCGCCGCCTGCTGACACTGGTTACCGCCCTGCAAAATGTACCGGCACAACTGAATCATTCCCCGCCCCCTGTTGCCTATTGCCTGTTGCCTATTGCCTGTTGCCTGTTGCCTGCTTTCGCCCCAAAAAACGAAGGGCGCGGCCCGCCAAGCCACGCCCTTCAAACCATGTCCGAATTCACCCTATATATCCAGAATAGCAATTTGACCCATAATTAAATGCATGCCGAAAAAAGTTTTATTCGCTTTCGAATCAGCAGCTTGTAATTTTTGCCCTCTTGACAAGTTGATTTTCGCCGTATATTCCCCTTACAGGCGATTGCGGGTGCCCCATCCTTGGCGCGTCACCGTCAGGTGGAGCGCCAAGGGTGGGAGTCTCATCCCATAACTCCAATCCTTTGTATGAAGTACAAAAATGACGCGCAAAATAGTCCACGTCGATATGGACGCCTTCTATGCCTCGGTCGAGCAGCGGGACGACCCTCGCCTTCGCGGCCGCCCGGTCGTCGTCGCCTGGAAAGGGAACCGCTCCGTCGTCTGCGCCGCCTCCTATGAGGCCCGGACCTTTGGCGTCCGCTCGGCCATGCCCGCCCTCACCGCCGAGCGGCTCTGCCCGCAGGCCGTCTTTGTCGCGCCCGACTTCACCCGCTACCGCGCCGTCTCCCGCCAGGTCCGCGAGATCCTCAAGCGTCACACCGATCTCATCGAACCGCTCTCGCTCGACGAAGCCTACCTCGACGTGACCGAAAACAAGTCCGGCCTGCCCACCGCCACCCGCGTCGCCCGGGCCATCCGCGCCGCCATTCGCGAGGAACTGAACCTCACCGCCTCCGCCGGAGTCGCCCCCAACAAGTTCCTGGCCAAGATCGCATCCGATTGGAAGAAGCCCAACGGCCTGTTCGTCATCCAGCCGGAGGAGGTCGAGGCCTTCCTCAAGCCCTTGCCCGTCGGGCGCATCCCCGGAGTCGGCAAGGTCACGGAAAGGAGGCTGGCCGAGCTCGGCATCCGGACGGCGGGCGACCTCAGCGCCGTCGCGCCTGACATTCTTGAGAGTCGCTTCGGACGCTACGGCCATCGCCTAAGCGAACTGGCGCGCGGCATCGACGAAAGCCCGGTGGTCTCCGACCGGCCCACCAAATCCATCTCCGCCGAGGACACCTTGGAGCAGGACGTACCCCTGGAGGACATCGAGCCCATGATCCGCGCGCTGGCCGAAAGGGTCTGGGAGGCCTCGCGCCGCGAGGCTCGCATCCCCCGCACCGTCGTCCTCAAGCTCAAGACGAAGGAGTTCAGCATCCTCACCCGCAGCCTGACGCCAGCCGTGCCGCCGTCCTCCTGCGAAGCCTTCACCGCCATCGCGCTCGCCCTCCGCGATCGCGTCCAGCGCCAGCCGCAACAGCGCTTCCGGCTGGTCGGCGTGGGCCTCAGCAACTTCCGCGACCCGCATCAGATACCGGAAGTGGCCGCCCAACCGGAGCTGTTTGATTAGAGTGGAACGATGATCCAAATCCGAGCCGTCCTGCTTTGCAGCGCCTTGCTGATCGCCTGCGCCGGACACGCGCAGACCACCACCCCGGCTGCGCCCAAGCTGCTCGCTCCCGGCACATCCGTCTTGGCGCGCCAGCCCATCGACACCTATATAAGGAACGCCTGGGACTCCCTCACCCGCTCCATGACCGACTGCCATTCGCTCGTGGATCCCAAGGTCAAATCCGCGCCTGTCCTCTACCTGCCCAAAGACCTGCCCATGCCGAAGGACGTGGCCGCCCTGCCCGCAAAATGCGGAGTCCATGTTGAGCGCCTGCCGGTGCGCATCCGCCGCTTCGGCCAGATCCGCCGAGGCGAAATCGCCACTCCCGGCCTGCTCTACCTGCCCCATCCCTACGTTGTCCCCGGAGGCCGCTTCAACGAGATGTATGGATGGGACAGCTACTTCATCATCCTCGGCCTGCTCCGCGACGGCCGCGTCGACCTCGCCCGCGGCATGGTCAACAACTTCTTCTTTGAGATTGAGCACTACGGCGGCGTTCTCAACGCCAATCGGACGTACTACTTCACCCGCTCGCAGCCGCCGTTCCTCAGTTCCATGGTGCTGGCCGTCTACAAGGCCGAGGACGCAAAGGCCAGCACGCCGAGGGACCGACTCCGTCTGAAGGCATGGCTCCGCCGCGCCTATCGCTTTGAGACCCGCGACCACAGCCTTTGGACCAGCTCCATCCATCGCGCCGGAAACACCGGCCTTGCCCGCTACTTCGATGTGGGCGAAGGGCCGGTCCCGGAAATGTCCGACGACAGCACCTACTATCCCGACGTCATTCGCTGGCTGCTCGCCCACCCCAAACAGGATCCCGGCTATCTGGTCTCCCTGCCTGACCGCCCCACTCCCGAGCAACTGCCCAAAGTCGCCGCCCTAAGCTGCAACACGACCATCTCCGTCGTCTGCGCTCATGCTCACGTCAACGGCCACTGGCTCACCCGCGACTTCTACAAGGGCGACCGCGCCATGCGCGAATCGGGATTCGACACCAGCTTCCGCTTCGGCCCATTCAGCGGCTCCACGCACCACTTTGCCGGAGTCGATCTCAACAGCCTGCTCTACAAATACGAGTTGGACATGGCCCGCGAAGCCTCACTGCTCGGCAAGCCGTCCAAAGCCGCGCAGTGGAAGCGCCAAGCCGCGGCCCGCCGCGCCTCCATCAATCGCTACCTGTGGAACCCGAAGCTCGGCCTCTACATGGACTACGACTTCGTGAAGCACCAATCATCAACCTACGTCTACGCGACCACCTTTTACCCGCTGTGGGCCGGCGCCGCAAGCCCCGCTCAGGCCACCGCGGTTGAGAAGAACCTCAAGCTGTTCGAGCATCCGGGAGGTCTCGCCATGAGCACCGATAACTCCGGAATGCAGTGGGACCTGCCTTTCGGCTGGGCTCCCGTTACTTGGCTCACCATTGATGGGCTGCACAAGCAGGGCGACGATGCCGATGCCACCCGCCTCGCCCGCGAATTCAGCCACACCATTGAGGCCAACTACTCCCGCGACGGAACCATTGTGGAGAAGTACAACGTAGTTACGGGATCATCCCAGGTGCAGGTCACCGCCGGGTATAAAGGCAACCAGATAGGCTTTGGATGGACCAACGGCGTCTATCTGAAGATGCGGCAGCTTTTGGCTTCGACTCCAGCTATGGCTACACGGCGAACAGCCGCGCAAAACTGACCTAGGTAGTTATCCGCGAGAGACGCCGATAACCCAGCCCCTTCTCCTTCATGGCGGTCCTGGCATAACGGCGCAGAAGCTTCTGGGCGGATTCCGGATCGATGGCCTGATAGTCACCGCCTGCCAACACGTGTCTTGGGCCGAAAGCAAAAACCAGCAGCACTTCGTGTCCGTGAGTCAGCTTTTCCCGTACCAGGTCCTCGTCTCCGGGGAAGTAGTAGGACGCGGGCCAGAATCCCTTTTTCGTCACTATGCACCAGGTGGATTTCGACCCCGTCTGCTCCAGTAGCATCTCTCTGCATTTTTGCGCTTCGGCAATCGCGAAGTTCCCATTAAAGAATTGATGGTTCATTGAAGGCTCCCACTCACGTCTTCGGCAAGTTTCGCGATTCCGTTAGGGCCGCCGCGCATCCGAGTTACTCAGGCCGGTCCTGCCGCGTTCCAACTCACTGCCATCGCGCCGACTGCGCTCACGAGGTGCCTATGTCAAAAAGGGAATTGCTGATTGCTCCTGTGGGAGAAGCGGCGCTGATTTTAGTGGTATCGATTGTCGGCTGGGCCACTCACCAGCCTTTGGTCTTCGCCAGCCTCGGACCCACCGCCTACGAAATCATTGAGAAGCCGGGTCAGCCCAGCGCCCGCCCCTACAACGTCATCGTTGGACACTTCATCGCGGTACTGGCCGGCTTCGCCGCGCTGTTTATTGTTCACGCCTGGAGCGTGCCCAGCGTTTCCGCCAGCGGAGTCCCGTTTCTTCGCGTCTGGGCCGCGGTTATCGCCGCTTTGATCACGGTGTTCTTCACCCTGCTTGTCAAGGCAACTCAGCCCGCAGCCCTGTCCACAACGCTGCTGGTCTCGCTTGGCATCATGCAGACTTCCTGGGAGGCGGCAATGATTATGGCTGGCGTGGTGCTCATCACCGCAGTTGGCGAACCCATGCGAAGGATGCGTCTGAAAGCGGGGAAAAGCTGATTCCACACTTGAACGCGTTACTGTGCTTCCCCGCGAGGGTTTGGAATCGATGAGGGCGGATCGCTCGCGGGAAACGAGTCGGCCACGGTCTTGTCGAGTCCCTTTTCCCTCCTGGCACGCTCATCGACTTCCAGTGAGATAACTTCGGCAAGCCTCGCGGGAGGCTCGTCAGCCCAATTCTCGGGAAAGTATCCAGCCGCCGCCATGGCCCCCCTCGCTACGAATCGTTCCTTTTTAAGATGCCCACTTTCCGGCCCATGATGACCGAGATAACCCAGTCCATTTTCACTCCAGTTAATTACTAAAGGGTGAACCATTTGTAGAAATTAGCTTCAACAATGAAGAAAGTACTTGCCCTAAAAAGGGTGATGCCCCACACTAGCCCAACAATAACTACAAAGAAGTACCCCATAAGCTTCCGCATGGAAGCACTATGCCTTCCCTAGGGCAGTTTCGCGCCTTGCGCGTTTCAGTTTCTGCCATATTGCCCGCCCGTGTAAGCCGGTTCTTACACATTCACGCCGACTCCCGCGTGGCTGCGGCTCCGTGACTTTTGTCGCGACGCTCGAAGTGTGCCCGATGGACGAAGTAAGCAGTAAGCTGTCCCACGATGTTTTAGCCATGAGTTGGCCGCTGTTGAAGCGCGAAAGTCCAGCTAGGTATCCACGAAAGTGAACCCCCTTAGAAAAAACACCCTTGTCTTTGTATTAATCAACGTAACCGCAATCACCCTTCCCATTTACCTTTCTGGATGCGGAAGCGCCGCGTCTCCCATTACCACGGCTGTTACCTCCTCAAGTACCAAAACCGATAACTCCGGTAACTCAGGCACGAAAAACACTAATAAAGGCGGCGGAACCGGCACTTCCGGCTCCGGCACCAGCACGTCCGGTTCAGGCACCAGTACTTCCGGCAGTGGAACCACGACTACCACCAGCGGGGCCGTTGCTCCTGCTCAGGCCCTGGCGGTCATCAACATGCAGCTCCTGAGCAACTGGAATGGCGTTTACGACACCGGAACCGGAGGCAGCACTTCCACCTCTACCGGCGTGATGAGCATGGTCAATACGCCCTCCCTCAGCGGTTCAGCCCGCAAGTTTGTGACCACCTTTACAAACAATGGAGGAGAGCGTTATTGGGTCTCCTTCGCATCGGACACCGTTTCGACCAACTTCCTTTATGACACCTGGGTTTATCTCGACGGCTCATCCACGAACATAGCCAATCTTGAAATGGATATGAACCAGGTCATGAGCAACGGCCAGACCGTTATCTATGGGGTCCAGTGTGACGGATGGTCCGGCACATGGGACTACACAGTGAACAACGGAACGCCAACCCAGCCGAAGGGCGCATGGGTACACGTCACGACCGCGCCATGCAATCCGCGCAAATGGACGACAAACGTCTGGCATCATGTCCAGATTGAGTACTCGCGCGATGACGCCGGGAACGTGACCTATAAATCTGTCTGGCTGGATGGCGTGGAGCAGGGCTTGAACGCCACAGTGCCCTCCTCATTTGCGCTTGGATGGCGGCTGGGGACCCTGTTGACGAATTTCCAGGTGGATGGACTGGGAACATCAGGCACGGCCACCGTATACACAGACAACATGACCATATACCGCTGGTAAAGCTCCACTATCCTCGATTGCCCGGAGCGTAGTATCGAAGGGGGAAATATCCCCCTTCGATGCGCAAGCCAAAGAGGATACATGAGCACACCTGAAGCTCCGGCCCTCCAGTACATTTGCCTGAAAGACCATCCGGTTGAATCCGTAAATCCGCTCTTTGATCGCCAGCTCGTCACCGGCGAGCGGACCATGCTTGCGCGGATCGTCCTTCGGAAGGGCTGCATTGTGCCCCTGCACAGCCATGAGAATGAGCAGATAGCCTACGTCCTCGATGGCGCATTGAAGTTCCAGATTCAGGGCCGCGAAATCATCGTGCGCGCGGGCGAGGTCCTCGTCATCCCGTCGCAGGTGCCGCACAGCGCCGAGGCGCTCGAAGATACGATTGATCTGGACATCTTCACTCCGCCGCGCACCGACTGGCTCCAGGGAACCGACCAATACCTGCGCGGGCAAAAATAGCGATGGATACAGGACTGAAAGATCGCGTCGCAATCGTCGCCGCTTCGAGCAAGGGAATCGGCCGTGCCGCCGCTTTCGCGCTCGCCGCCGAAGGCGCCAATCTTGCGATCTGCGCGCGTGACCCGGGTGCTCTGGACGAAACCGCCGCCCAGATTCGCCGCCAGTTTCAGGTGGAAGTCTTCGCGGAACCGCTCGACGTAAGCGACGACGCTCGCGTGCGAGCCTTTGCCGACGCCGCTCATCACCGCTTCGGACGCATCGACATTTGCGTAACCAATGCGGGCGGCCCTCCGGCGAAGCCGTTCGCGGAAACCACCATGGAAGAGTGGGACCGCGCCTGGCAATTGAATCTGCGCAGCATCGTCTCGTTCGCGCACGCGGTGCTGCCCCGGATGCGCGAGCGGCGCTGGGGACGGCTCATCACCATTACATCCGTTGCGGTCAAGCAGCCCGTGCCCGAGCTGGTTCTTTCCAACTCGGTGCGCGCAGGCGTGCTCGGGCTGGTGCGCTCGCTGGCCACGCAATATGGGCCGGACAACATCACGGTGAACAATGTCGGCCCCGGCTACACGGCCACCGAACGCATCCGCAATCTTGCCGAGGCGAGCGCCAAAGCGCGCGGCATCACGGCCGCAGAATACGAGGCGAATCTCGCAAAGGACATCCCGCTGCGCCGGCTGGCAAGTCCTGAAGAGGTGGCCGACGCAATCGTCTGGCTCGCTTCCGAGCGCGCCTCCTACATCACCGGACAGACCATTCTGGTGGATGGCGGCACGTACCGCGGCCTGTAGCCCGAAGCTGCCTTACTGGAACGCCGTAAGAAGCGCCGCCTGAGGAATCCGCGTCCGCCGCGTGATGAGCGCGAGCGCGCGCGGCCACAGACGCACTCCACTGGCCAGACTTGGCGCGGCGACCATCAGTTGTGAGACGACCGTGGCCGCTTTCACCGGTCCCCTCAACTGTGCGTGCAGATTCCGCTGAAACTCATCCGCGGTGCCGCCCGCAAGACAATGTTCCGCTGCCAGATATGCGCTGTGCAGCGCGATCGAAATGCCGTCTCCGGAAAACGATGGGATCACCGCCGCCTGATCGCCCAGTCTCCACAATCCGTCCGGCGCATCACGCCGCAGATAGCCGTAGGGAATCGACGAAAGTGCGAGAGGCTTCTCCAGCAACGCCGTTGCCCCATCCAGATACCGCGAGAAATAGGGTGAGCAGGATCGAATGTGGTCCAGAACGTTCGCCCACCGTCCGCCGAGACTCTGGAGCATCGCCCGCTTCACCAGCAGGCACAGGTTCATTACGCCGCCCGGCAGAAAGAGCAGTCCGGCATAGCCGCCGGGGAACAGGACAAGCTCAACGCGATTCACCAGCGCATCATCCTCGCGCGCGAGTTGGAAGTACATCTTGAACGCCACCAGACCGGTTTGTCTTCCCGGCGGTCTGGCCCATCCACGCAGGTCATGCTTTCCCGTCGCCAGAAACGCCGTCGCCGCGCATCGCGTCTCGCCGTTTGCCAGCCGCGCCACCCAGCCGCTGTTCGTGCGCTCGACCGCCTCCACACACAACCCGCGTTCCACATGCGCGCCTGCCTCCTGCGCCCGCGTCAACAGGACCTCGTCCAGTACCCGCCGCGTCAGCGATATCCCTGTGAAGGGTAGCGCGCACTGGCCGAGCAACGCGCGTCCGGCAAGGCGCACACGGTCAACTGGCTTCGCGCCCAGCGTTTCGGGTTCGACTCCAAGCGCGCGAAGATACCGAATCGCCTCATGGCTCAGAAACTCGCCGCATACTTTGTCGTGCGCCGCACAGGTCTTCTCAAGTATCGTGGCCTTGCGGCCAGCCCGCGCCAGCAGCATTCCCAGCGCCGCGCCTGCCGGGCCTCCGCCGAGAATCAGCGCGTCCAGTTCGCGGCTCACGGCTCCTCCGTTTGCGGCTTCGTCCTCGCGACGCACAGCCGCGCCGGACGAACTTCCTCAATCGCCACGTCACCGGCGCGCAGACCCGCCGCGGCGCAATAGTCCTCCCAGTCCGCGCGCAAAAAACTTCTGCGGATCGACACCGGCCCGTCATGCTGCACAAATCGGTGCCAGTTCATCACCCATGCCAGCGCCCGAAAGCCATAATAGGGCATCCGCATCCGGTGCAGATCGTTGATGAACCAGCCGCGCAGCGCGGTCTTCTCCATCCACATCAGAAAGTCCACGATCGCGTGATCTGTCAGGTGATGCGTGAACAGGGAACTGACCACGATGCTTACCGGCGACGAAGGCCGGTACGAAAATGCGTCCCCGGTCACCCACTCAATGGAACTTCCCTCGCTCGAAAATTCCCGCGCTGCCCGCGCCGCATACGGATTCAGGTCAATGCCCGTCAGCCGCGCTTCAATCCCACGCCGCCGCGCCCACCTTTCGATCCTCCGCAGCATGTCGCCGCCTCCGCAGCCCACATCCACAATGTGCAGTGGCTTCGTCCCGCTGCCCGCGAACCGTTCCAGCCATCGCAGCGTGGGATGGTATGCGCGGGTCATCCGGTTCACTTCTTCCAGATCGCGAAGGCAGTCGCGAAATTCCTCGTAGCTGCACGGCCCGTCCATGAGTTCCGTCAGGTGGGCACGGCGCGAAAAATTCAGGCCATCAGACCGCATGGAAGCGCATCGTCTCCGCCGTCAGCCCCGGGCCAAAGGACATGGCACACCCTGCCTGCCCGCTCCGGGCCGTTTTCATCAATTCGCGCATCACGAACATCACCGTCGCCGACGACATGTTTCCGTACCGCGCCAGCACCCGGCGCGACGCGCAAAGCATCTCCGGACAAAGCTCCAGCCCTTCCTCCACCGCGTCCAGCACCGTGCGCCCACCGGGATGCACGGCCCACAAATCAACGGAACTCCCATTGGAAAAGCTCTTCGCCTCTGCCCGCAGCGCCTTCGCAATCTCACGCGGGACGCGCCCCGAAAGCAGCATGTCGAATCCCAGGTCGCCGATCCGCCACGTGATTAAGTCGCGCGTGCCTTTGACCTGAATGGCGCGGAAGTCGTCAATCTCCAACCCCACCGGATCACTGCTGATAAGGCTCGCCGCGCATCCATCTCCGAAGATGAGGAACGAGAGCACCTCGCTCAGATCCTGAGTTTCCTGCAGGTGCAGCGTGCAAACTTCCAGGTCAACCAGCAGCACGCTTTCGCTCGGCTCCGAACGCACAATATGGCGCGCCTGCTTCAGTCCATTGATGGCCGCATAGCAGCCCATGAAGCCGATCATCGTCCGCTCCGCCGAAGGAGAAAGCCCCAAATGGTCGATGATCGCGAAGTCCAGCCCCGGAGCATACATTCCCGTGCAGCAGGTCACAATCACGTGCCGGATCCGGTTGCGCTCACTCGCGGTCAGCGCCAGCCCGTCGAGCGCCCTCGCGGCCAGCGCCGGGGCGAAGCGCTCAAACATCTTCATTCGCTCCGCGGTCGAAGGGAAGTTGCCCCGCTGATAGACCTCGTGCGCATCGGCGGCATTGGCCGCAGTGGGCTTGCTTACCTGGAGGGGAGAGAAGCGGTGCTCAATCTCCGATTTTTCGGCCATGCGCAGAAATACCGCCCGCGCCCGTTCATCGCTCAACATTTGCGCCGCGAACTCCACAAAGGCGCGGTGAACATCGTGCTCAGGAACGGCCGTCGCGATGCGGTTGATATAGGTGCCCGTCATTGAATCCCAAGTCGATGTGGAGTACGCGCTTCCGAGAGTACCGGCGCACAATACGGATTAGAAAATGCCGAGTCGTGATCAGATGTCATGGGGATGTCATCAGATCAACACCAAATCGCTAATTTACTGGGATGCTCCAAAGATCGAGAGCCGGGGCCGCACGGAAGCTCAGATTTTGAGCGTGTCCCGGCGCTCCCGCCAAAGCTTATACAGGCCCCAGGCCCCAAGGGTGCAGACGTCCTGAATCGTGCCGTCCAGCAGCATTTGCTCAAACTCCGCAATGGAAGCGGTCTTCAGAACAAGATCATGCTCCTCCGGGTCGGGATCGGACCCGGCCTGAGTCAGACCCGTCGCCAGAAACACATGCTGCTTCTGGTTCGCAAAGCCGTAGGCCACCCACATGGTCCCCAGATGCGTCATGGACGCCGCCACCAGGCCGGTCTCCTCGCGAAGCTCACCCCGCGCCAGTTCTTGGGGATCAACATCCGGACGCTCCCAGCCGCCCTGCGGCGCTTCCAACGCGCGGCGGCCAATCGTGTACCGGAACTGCTCCACCAGATAAATGCGGTCGCCCTCGATGGGCAGAATCACCGCGCAGTCGTCCTTCTCAACCACGCCGTAAATTCCTTTTTTTCCGTTGCTGCGCTCAATCTGGTCTTCTCTCAGACGGAGCCAGGGATTTCGGTAGACCTCGCGGCTGCTCAGCGTTCGAATGCTCATGGGGGCACTTCGATTCTTTCACATCAAATTGCCGGTGCCTGATGCCGCCTGATTGCGGTATCCTGTTGGCGTCAGGATCAGGAGGCGTGCGGTGGCTTTTATCTCGATTGGCAGCTTTTTTGTGATCTTCCTTGTTGCGATCCTCTGGGCCACGCGCCCCGAGACCAAGCGCGACGCCCAGGAGCATGGAACCAAGGAGCAAAACGAGAGCGTTCTCCTAAGCCGCTGATCGTTTTGCGGAATTGACGGCGGTTCGGCGGAAATATCCGCAGCCGAATCTATGATATTTCATAGCTTCGAATGAAATATCACAGATTGCGCCCTCTGTTCTCCTCTCGCACCTCTTTCCCTACCTTCATAGGCGGCTGTTTATAAAGGGTATACTGCTTGGTATGCCGCGCTTTCGCGTGAGTTGGAGGCTGGCAGCCGACTTGCATTAGCTTAGCCGGTACCCCATTCCGGGCGCGCCGTCATCCTCTGCCCTTATGGAACGGTCCTTGCAAACCCGCGTCTCCGTTGTTCTGCTCGCCTTGTTCACGGCGGCGGCGATCGTGTTTGCAATTTTCAACTTCAATCAGGAAAACAATTTTCAGACCCCCACCGACGGCGTGTGGTGGGTTGAGTCCCACGGCGGCCTCCAGGCGCAGCGGGTCAAGCCCGATGGCCCCGGACAGCGCGCGGGCATTAAGACCGGTGACCTGCTGCTGAGCGCTAACGGCGTGCCAACGGTGCGCTGGGCCACGCTGGTCCGCGAAATCTTCTCCACCCACGTCTACAACACCATCAGCTACAGCATCCAGCGCGATGGTGTGAAGCTTGAAATCCCGGTCATTCTCGACGCCCAGGACCGCTCCTTCAATCAGGGATTCCGCCTCATTGCGCTGGTCTATCTCTTTATCGGCCTTTATGTACTTTTTCGCCGCTGGACGGCCCCGCACGCCACCCATTTCTATCTCTTCTGCCTTGCTTCTTTCGTTCTCTACTCGTTCCGGTATACGGGCAAGTTCAACGGCTTCGACCAGACCGTCTTCTGGTGTAATGTCGTCGCCGAAGGTCTCCAGCCTGCGCTATTCGTGCATTTTGCGCTCTCCTTCGCCGGCGAAAACCGCCGGCGCCGCTGGCTCATGTCGCTGGTTTATGTGCCGGGGGCGTTTCTTGTAGGGCTGTACGTTTTCGCCGTGCAGTACTGGTCGGCCACTGAACTGCTGCGCCACCGGCTCGACCAACTCCTCACCGGCTACGAGGCCGCCTTCTATGTGATGGCCGCCATCATCCTCTGGCTCAGTTATCGCCGCACTCGCGTGCCGCTCCGCCGCCAGCAGTTGAAGTGGCTCTGGCGCGGAACCATCGTCGCCGTTGCGCCGTTCACGCTTATCTCTGCCATTCCGTTCCTCACCAATTCGACGGTCCCCGACTTCGCCACCAAAATTGCCGGAGTCGCGCTGGTGTTCCTCCCGCTCACTTTCAGCTGGGCCATCGTTCGCTACCGGCTCATGGACACCGACCTCATCTTCAAACGCGGTGTCACCTATACTCTGGCCACCGCCACGCTGGTCGGTCTCTATTTCGGAGTGGTCGCCGTAGCCGCCGAGCTTATCCACAAGCGGCTGCCCAGCGCGGGTGCGTGGGGTCTGATCGCAGCCATCATCATTACGGCGCAGCTTTTCGATCCCATCAAACGCATGTTCCAGGACCGCGTGGACCGCGTCTTCGACCGCAAGCGCTATGACTATCGCCAGACGCTCATCGAATTTGGGCGCGGCCTCAGTTCCCAGACCGACCTGCGCGCGCTGCTCAACTCCATTGTGGATCGCCTGCCGCGCACCCTGCTGGTCACGCGCGTCGCCGTCTTCCTCTC
>JAICYR010000221.1 GCA_025934135.1 Acidobacteriaceae bacterium
CGTCGGTCGAGTTGAGGCCGCGCTCGCGCTCGCCCTCCAGCGCGAAGTCAACGATCATGATTCCGTTCTTCTTCACGATGCCGATGAGCAGAATGATTCCGATGATAGCCACGACGCTGAGGGATTCGTGGAAGATCATGAGCGCGAGCAGCGCTCCCACTCCGGCGGAGGGCAGCGTGGAAAGAATGGTGATGGGATGGATGAAGCTCTCGTACAGCACTCCGAGAACGATGTAGACCACGACCAGCGCGGCCAGAATCAACAGGGCCTCGCCGGAGAGCGAGTTCTTGAAGGCGGCGGCGGTGCCCTGAAAATTCGTCTGCATGGCGGCGGGAAAGTGCATCCCGTCGGCTGTTTTGTCGATGGCGCCGATGGCGTTGCCGAGCGCTACTCCCGGAGCAAGGTTGAAGGAAACGGTGACGGCGGGAAATTGCCCCTGGTGGTTGATGGAGAGGGCTTCGGTCGTTGGTTCGTAATGGCTGAAGGCGCTGAGCGGCACGGCTCTTGAGGCTGCCGACGTGGGGGCTGTGAGCGCGCCGCCCACTGCGCCAAGTGTGCGAGGCGGAGGAGCGAGCGCGTTCGCCGACGGCGTGTATTTGATGTTGCCCGTAGTGGCGTTCGACCCGGCTGAAGATGATCCCGATTCCGCAAAGCTCGTGGAAGCCCCCGGACCGCTAGTTCCGGCGGAAGCGCCGCTCTGAATATAGAGCTTGCTCAACTGATTGGGATCGCTCTGGAATTGCGGCTGTACCTCCAGGATGACGTGGTACTGGTTGAGTTGGGTATAAAGCGTGCTGATCTGCCGCTGGCCGTAGGCGTCATAAAGAGTGTTGTCCAGAGTGGCCGGAGCGATTCCCAGCCGCGAGGCCGTCGCGCGATCGATCATGAGCGATACGGCACGCGCTCCGGTCTGCTGGTCGGTGGCCACGTCGGCGAGTTCGGGCAGGTTCTTGAGCTTGGCGACGAATTTGTTGGTCCACTCGTTCAGTTCATCCTGGTTCGGGTCTTCCAGCGTGTACTGATACTGGGTGCGGCTCACGCGGTCGTCCACCGTGATGTTCTGGACGGGCTGCATGTAGAGCGTGATGCCTTTGACTTGTTGCAGGCTATTCGTCAACCTGCGGATTACCTTCGATGCGCTGATTCCACGCTGGTCGAGCGGCTTGAGGTTGATGGCAAAGCGCCCGCTGTTCAGCGTGGTATTGGTGCCGTCCGCGCCGATGAAGGAGGACAGGCTCTCCACCGCCGGGTCCTGCAGAATGACCCTCGCAAGCTCCTCCTGCTTCACTTTCATGGCATCGAAGGAGATGGACTGCGGGGCCTGCGAAATGCCCTGAATGACGCCCGTGTCCTGCACTGGAAAGAAGCCTTTGGGAATGATGATGTAGAGGAAGACAGTGAGAACCAGCGTGCCCAGCGCGACGAGCAGCGTAATTCCTTGATAGCGGAGCACCCACTTGAGGGTGCGTCCGTAGAACGCGATGGAGCGGTCGAAGACGCGCTCCGACCATTCGTAAAATTTGCCTCGATTCCCTTCCGGAGTATGGCGCAGAATGCGCGAGCACATCATGGGGGTCAGGGTCAGCGAGACGACGGCGGAGATGACGATGGTCACGGCCAGTGTGACGGCAAACTCGCGGAAGAGCCGCCCCACCACATCACCCATGAACAGCAGCGGAATGAGTACGGCGACGAGCGAGACAGTGAGCGAGAGAATGGTGAAGCCGATCTGCTCCGCGCCCTTCAGGGCCGCGCGCAACGGGCTGTCTCCCGCTTCGAGGTAGCGCGCGATGTTCTCGATCATGACAATGGCGTCATCAACCACGAATCCGGTGGAGATGATCAGAGCCATCAGGGAGAGATTGTCCAGGCTGTAGCCCAGAACGTACATGACCGCGAAGGTGCCGACGATCGACAACGGCACTGCGACGCTGGGAATGATGGTGGCCCAAATATTCCTGAGAAACAGAAAGATGACCAATACGACGAGGACGACCGTCAGAATCAACTCGAAGACAGCATCATTGATGGAGGCCCGAATGGGCGTGGTCAGGTCGGTGAGAGTCGTCACCTTCACGCTTGCCGGAAGCGTGGCCTGAAGCTGCGGCATGAGCTTCTTAATGCTTTTGACCACGTCGATGGTGTTTTTGCCGGGCTGACGCTGGATATTAACGATGACGGCGGGCTTCAGGTCCATCCACGCGGCCTGATTGCTGTTTTCGACCCCGTTGACGATGCTCGCTACGTTTTTGAGGAACACGGGCGCGCCGTTGCGATAGGCGATGACAACGTTGTTGTAGTCGGAGCCGGTGTGCAACTGGTCGTTCGAGTCGATCTGATAGCTCTGATATTTGCCGTTGAAGGTACCTTTGGCCGCGTTGACGCTGGTCGCCGTCAGCGCCGTGCGCACGTCCTCAAGGTTCAGCCCGTAGGAGGCGAGCGAAGCCGGGTTTACCTGAATGCGAACGGCTGGCTTTTGTCCGCCGGTGATGCTGACCAGGCCCACGCCGGCCACCTGCGAAAGCTTCGGGGCCAGCCGCGTGTCCACTAGGTCTTCTACTTGCGACAGGGGCATCGCGTCCGAGGTAATGGCCAGGGTCAGGATGGGAGCGTCCGCTGGATTGCTTTTGCTGTAGACCGGCGGGGTGGGCAGCGCGGCCGGCAAGAGGCTCTGGCCCTCGTTGATGGCCGACTGCACCTCCTGCTCGGCGATATCGATGCTTAGCGCAAGGTCGAATTGCAGCACAATGACCGAGGTCCCGGCGGAACTGGTGGAGGTCATCTGGCTGAGGCCCTGCATTTCGCCAAACTGACGCTCCAGCGGAGCCGTAACGGTCGTGGACATCACCTCCGGGCTTGCACCCGGATAAAACGTGAGCACCTGGATAGTGGGATAATCAACTTCCGGCAGGGCCGAAACAGGCAATTGCGTAACCGCGACAATGCCCACCAGAAGAATGGCAAACATGAGCAGCGACGTGGCGACCGGCCGCAGGATAAATGGGCGGGAGGGGCTCACGGCGCTTTGCTCTCGTTGACCTTCGTTCTGGTTCTGGCGGGCGGGGTTTGCGCGATACGCACCTCGGAGCCGTTGGTCAGCTTCTGGAAGCCGCTGGTGGCCACCACGTCTCCCGGCTTAATTCCCGTGACGGCGGTGACGCCTTCGTTCTCGGTCCCAGTCTGTACATCCTGGAGCCGCGCCTTGCCGTTCGCGATGACGTAAACGAAGGCCTCCTGGCCATTGTGCTGGATGGCCTGACTGGGGATCAGCGTCTGGTCGTGCTCGATCCTCACCAGCAGCTGCGTGTTCACAAACTGGTTGGGAAAGAGCATGTCTCTCTTGTTATTGAAGGTGGCGCGCAGCTTCAAAGTGCCCGTGGTGGTGTCGATCTGGTTGTCGGTGGCGGTCAGCATCCCGGTGTCGAGCTTTTGCTGCTCATTCGCGTCCCACACTTCGACCGGCAGTTTGTGGGCCTGACGGGGTTGCGCCAGCACCTCCTCAAGATTTCCTTCGGCCACGGTGAAGACAACGGTAATGGGCTCCATTTGCGTGATGACCGCCAGCGGAGTGGCGGAGTTGGCCTGCACCAGATTTCCCGGGTCCACCAGCCGCAGACTGGCTTTGCCGGTGAACGGGGCCACAATGTGGCAGTAGCCAAGCTGCACTTTGTCGAATGCGAGAGTTCCCTGGTCGGCCTTAACCAGCCCTTCGTATTGGAGGACCAGCTTCTCCTGGTCTTCCAGTTGCTGCCGGGCGATGGCGTTGTGCGACCATGCCGTCTGGTAACGGGCGAGGTCCATTTTGGCCTGGGCGAGAAGGTTCGTGTCGCGCTCGAGATTGCCAGCGGCGGTATCAACATTCGCCTGGTACTGGCGCGGATCAATGTCGATGAGCGGCGCGCCCTTGCGGAGCATCTGACCTTCGCGATAATGCACGGCTGTGATCACGCCCGTCACCTGGCTATTGATGGTCGCTGTATAGATCGGCGTAACGGTGCCAATGGACTTGAGGTAAACACCGATGTCCCCCTTCTTTGCCGTGTCCGCCGTCAGGGTAACGGTCCCGCTGAAGGCGCGCCGCGCTCCCGGCCCATGCGCCGCCTGCGGAGGGCCGCTCCTGAACAGCAGGAGATAGAAAATCGCCGCGAAGATGAGCAGCAGGATGACGATCCAGAGCCATTGGCGTCGGCGGCGTCTTCTGGGAGGCCTCTCAGGGGCTGTGCTGGAGGGCAATTGGTGCTCCGGAGGCGTGATAGGCACAGGCGGCGTTTGTTCCATGGATCTTTCTGTTGCACCGTTCCCGCGAACCTGTGACCACAGGCCGAGCGGACCTTTTTCTGTTGTTTTCCTGATGGTTTCTGTTGTTTTCCTGATATGAGCGGTTCCCGCAGGACGCCGGTCTTTATCTTTCAAAGCGAGGAAACCGGCACAATTCCCGTGAAATCGGCTATTCGATGGTTATGGCGCGTCCCTCCTCGGGGACAATTCTTGCATACCCAATTATGGACGATTTCGCGGGCCGGAATGTTGCAGAGGGGCGGGGTCCGGGTGGGAAAGATCTCACTTATTTCCATCTGCTTCCGTTTCCACCCAATATGCCTTCCGGGCGTTCAACCGCAGCTCCGGCCTGTCCTTGAGCTGC
>JAICYR010000217.1 GCA_025934135.1 Acidobacteriaceae bacterium
AATTCTTAAGGATTGGCCTGAGACACAGTACTAAAGTGTCCGCTATTTTTGCCGATGGACTCAACTGAGGAGAAACCGGATCGCATGAACGTCTCGAACGATCTCCAGACCGCGCAGTCGGTTTCGGCTGGCGCCCGCATCTTTGCTGTTGGTGCGGGTTCCGTCAAGCCGGAGTTGCGCACGAGTTCTGAGTCCGCGGACCAAGCAAATTTGAGCGGTGCTGCCGGGCTTGCCAGGGTAGCGGCCTCGCTGCCCGACATGCGCGCGGAAAAAATCCAGGCCGTGCAGGCGGCAATTGCCGGCGGCGATTACAAAGTCAGCGCCGAGGATGTCGCCAATTCGCTGATGGACCACATGCTCGGCGGCAAGGAATAACGCGGCGCAGGGCGCAAATCGGCCGGCGTTCAAAACCAACACAAACCGAAGCAGTGAGGAGGTAGGCATGAGATCCGTCGCGCCCATACCCGTGGACCGTTTTCTGGACGAGGTTTTCTCGGCCTTGGAGCGGGGTGACGCCGCTGCTTTACGTCGGCTGGAAGATGCCGCATCCTCTGTGGCTGCCCCGTTGAACCCCGCGGAATACCTCAGAAAGCGGGACGTTCTGGCGAGCTTGCTGGAGATGACGGCGCGTAATCTGCGGACCATCCGGCGCGCCACGGGCGAGCGTTTGTCGGGACGGTATGTCGTGGCCCCGAATTAGAGTTTTCTCACGAAAGGACCTCAATGGCGACCCTAGGCACGGCTTTGCATATTGCGACCGGAGCGCTCAACGCGGACCAGGCCGCGCTCTCGGTGGTTTCAAACAACGTGGCCAACGCCAACACGCCGGGATACACGCGGCAGGTGGCGACGTTTGAAGAAAACGATCCCGTCACCATTAACGGCCAGCAGTACGGGAGCGGCGCGAGCATGGTTGGGGGCCAATCGCAGCGCGATGTTGTGCTCCAGCAGGCGCTCCGGCAGCAGGAGCAGTGGGCCAGCGCCTCGGGGGCGCGGTTGACGGCGCTCCAGCACGTGGAGTCCATTTTCAGCCAGGCCACCTCGGCCGCTTCCGGTAGCTCGGGCATAGGCATCGGGCAGGACATGTCGGAGTTCTTTGACGCGATGTCGTCGCTCGAGTCCAGCCCCGCCAGCACCGCGTTGCGCCAGCAGGTGATTACGACGGCAACGAACCTCGCAGCGGATTTTCAGGCCGCATCGTCGCAGCTTGCGGGCCAGCAGGTTTCGCTAGACCAACAGACGGGGAGCCTGGTTGTTCAGGTGAACCGGCTTACGCAGTCGCTGGCGCAGTTGAATACCGAGATTGAAACCTCGTCTCCTAATTTCGACGCCGGAGTTCTGGAAGACCAGCGCCAGCAGGACCTGGAGCAGTTGTCGACCCTGATCGGAATCCATCAGATTCAGACTGAAAACAACGGGATCGAGATCACCACATCGAGCGGTGCGCTGCTGATGGGCGGCGGTCAATCGTATCTGCTTTCAACGGCGATGGTCAGCGGCGAGCTGCACATTTACGATTCCGGCGGGAACGACATTACTTCCACGCTGGCGGGTGGCGGAGGCCAGATTGGCGGATTGCTGACCGTGCGCGGTCAGGACATTCCGCAGATGCAAAGCGCGCTCGACACGCTGGCCTTCGACTTTGGAACGGCGGTCAACGCGCAGAATCAGGCCGGTTCTGACGCGAACGGCAATCCCGGAGTGGCCATTTTCAATCTACCCCCAACCGCCTCGGGAGCGGCGGCGGGAATTTCCGTGGCCATTACCGATCCGGCCCTCGTTGCCGCTGCGGCCAGCGGAGCTGGTTCTTCTGACGACACCAATTTGCTGGCGATGGCGGGTCTTCAGGACCAGGGAATCATCGCCGGAAACACGCCTTCCAGCTACTATTCCGATTTTGTGACGACGCTCGGGAGCCTGGTCTCCGGCGTTTCGACGCAGAATGCGGCACAGGAGGCGGCTGTCTCGCAGATGCGGAGCCAGGTCAACTCGCTGTCCTCGGTCAATCTGAACGAAGAAGCGGCGGCGCTGGAGACTTTTGAGCAGGCCTACCAATCGGCATCGAAGATTTTCACGATCATCAATACCGTGACCGCGGCGGCCCTCAACCTGGGAGTGCAAACGGCGTACTCCGGCTAGGGGACCGACGGAAACTGACGATAGAGGAGTAAGACATGCGTGTAGATCCGACCTACGTTACCGGTCTGGTGGGTTCGCTGAACCAGGTGGCCGCGAACGAGCAGAATCTAACGGAACAACTTTCGACCGGCGTCACAGTCTACGCGCTCAGCGACAATCCGGCGGCGGCGGGACAGAATGTTCTGCTCACATCGCGGCTGAACGCCGACGACACGTTTTCGCAAACGGCAAGCTCGGTCGAGAGCTTGCTTCAGGTGGGCGACTCGGCGCTGGGCAATGTTGTCAGCCAGCTTACGTCGGCCATTACGCTGGCGACTGAGGCGAACAACGGGACGCTGAACGCAAGCAACGAGCAGGCCATCGCTTTGCAGCTAAGCGGCATTCGGGATGAGGTCCTTTCGCTGGCCAACTCTTCCTATATAGGGCAATACATTTTTGCCGGGAGCCAGGGGTCGGCGCCTCCGTTCAGCATCGATACCACCACCTCGCCGGCCACCGTGACCTACAACGGAGACGGCAAAGTCAGCCAGGTGCGGACCTCCTCCGGACAGCAGATAGCAACGAATGTTCCGGGAGACCGGATCTTTACTGCCGGACCCAACGTCCTGGGCACGCTGAACAATCTCATCGCCGATGTAGCAAGCGGAGCGCCGTCAACGTCCTTGGCAACGGACCTCAGCAGCCTGAACTCCGCGCTGAACCATGTGAGCCAGCAGCGGGTGGTGCTTGACGACTCAATCACCCGACTCAAGGCCGCGGGCGCGTACAGCAGCAGCGAGTCTCTCCAGTTAAAGGCGGCGCAGAATTCTCTGATTCAGACCGACACAGCCAAGGTGGCGAGCCAGCTTAGCACGACCGAAACTCAGCAGTCGGCGCTCATTCGAGTGATCGCGGCGATCGATCAGCAAGGTACGTTGTTCGACATGCTGCACTAGGCCTGAAGCGCGGCGGCGACCTTGGAATCGAAGGTGACGGAGACGCGCAGTGGTTCGCCCTGGATGTCTACCACATTGCAGAAGGTCCGTCCTTCCTGATGGGAAAAGTCCAGGCTGACCCTGCTGTTGCCGACGCGGAGGTTGCGGATGTGCAGCCAGTCGAGGAACGGCGGCAGCGAAGGATCGATCACCTGCAACTCGCGCGAATGCGCCGAGGGATGCAGACCCAGCATTGAGGAGAGCATAAGAAAGATGCTGCCCGAAGCCCACGCCTGCGGAGAGCAGGAGACCGGATACTCAACCGGCACATCATAGGGCCGCCGCTGGATTCCGCAGAATAGCTCTGGGAGACGATAATCGCGGAAGTGCAGGGCGGCGTCGAAAAGATTATTGCAAATCTGACCGGCGCGCTTTTTGAATCCGGAACGCGCCAACCCATGCACGATCATTGAATTGTCATGGGGCCAGACTGATCCGCGATGATAGCTCATGGGGTTGAAGGTGCGCTCCTTCTGCGAGAGCGTCCGGATGCCCCAACCGCTGTTCAGCCCTTCGCGCATGCACGCCTGCGCGACATTTTCAGCCCGTTCCTGAGAAATCGCTCCCGTGAAGAGAAGGTGTCCTGGATTGGACGCGATGACATCAAGCTGCCGCTTGTCGCGATCGAGGGCCATGGCATAGTAATTTCGCTCCGGCATCCAGAAGGCTTGGTCGATTCGTGCCCGCAACTCGCCAGCCTGTTTCTTAAGTATCCCGGCATGTTCAAAGTCTCCAAGCCGCTCCATCAGCATGGCCATTTTGCGCTTGGCCGCGTAGACATATCCCTGCACTTCAATCAGCGCGATGGGGGCTTCGGCCAGGGTGCCGTCAGGAAAAGCATTTGCGTCGCCAGAGTCCTTCCAGCCCTGGTTGAGCAGCCCGGTTGGCGAGCGGCGCTTGAACTCGATCAGCCCGTCTCCATCGAGGTCGCCGTAGTTGTCGATCCAATCCAGAGCAGCCTGAGCGGCTGGAAAAAGTTCGATATAGAGTTGGGGATCGCCAAGCCATTCCAGCATGGACGTGAAGACGAGCAGATACAACGGGGTCGCATCGACCGAGCCGTAATAATGGCCGAAGGGGACTTCCTGCCGCCGCGACATCTCTCCCGAGCGGTGTTCGTGCAGAATTTTACCGGGCTCCTCGTCGCGGAGGTCATCCACTGTTGTGCCTTGATACTGCGCGAGCACGCGCAGCGTATCGGCGGCAAGTTGGGGATTGAGCATGAGGGTCTGGTAACCGGCGATCAGCGAGTCCCTGCCGAATACGGTATCAAACCATGGAACTCCGGCGGCGATAATGGAATGCTTGCCCTCGGGAATGAGCAGCGCGTGAATATCGCTGATGTTGTTCATCAGAAGTCTGTCGAAGACCTGGTTGCTGCTGCGGAAATAGGTGGACTCCTTCTGCCATCCGGCGAACGTGTCGCGCCGTTGCTGCAACAGATGGTTGTAGGCGTTGTGGGCAATGTGCGGGAGCTTCGCGCCGCCGTCGAAGGTGGTGTTTTCAAGTGAATCGCCATTGTCCGTGCGGCGCGCAGTGGCGAGCGCGCGCGTTCGCGGAGTGATGCGCATGAGCAGCTCGCTGCGCGTAAGGGGAGGAAGCCGGA
>JAICYR010000134.1 GCA_025934135.1 Acidobacteriaceae bacterium
GGAGTGGATTACGACGATCTGGAACGCTCGGCGCGCAAGGCCGGGATATGGGAAGGCGTGGCGACCTTCATGGCGATTGTGTCGGACTACGCGGAGTGGTATCGCGGCACGGGGCTGGGGCTTCCACATGGCGTGCGGGCGGCGGCGCGGTTCGGCGGAAGCGAAATTTTCTACCGCGACAGCTTTATCAGGGTGCCGATCATGCCGCAGTCGGCGGGCCTGTACGGATTGCAGTTGAGCGGGATGATCCGCAGGGGAGAACTGCAGAACAGCGCACGACTAACGCTTCTGCCATGGTTGGCGACAGCAGCCGCGGTGGGACAAAAAATCACCGGGAGCGATAAAGGCATCTGGTAGTTAGGGCCACAGGAAAGGTTATGGGCAACTTGGCGTACACAACACCCGATCTGGAACAGAATGAAGAGCAGTTTTACGCGGAGAACGGCCTGCAAACGGTCATTCCATCGCGCCTGCGATTGATCTCAAAGCCACTGCTGGTGGCTGATCCTGTGCCGGATGAGTCGCTGCTGAAGCGCGTGATGGAGAACGTGCGGGAAACGTTTTTCCCGGAGAAGCGGCCTCCGCTGGTGCTGACGTCGCGTCCGGTGCGGGTCGGCGACCCGATGCGGTTCAAGCGGAGCAAGACCTCAACCCTTTTCGCGTTCCTGGCCCATGCGACGATTCTTGGACTGATTGTGTGGGCGGCGATGCTGCCGCACCATTCCGTGGTCCAGCAGAAAGTCAAGGTGGTGCCAACGCTGATTGAGCCGTTCATCCCAATTACAAAACCAACGCCCAAACCGATGGGCGGCGGCGGGGGCGGCGGCACGCACGCGGTAGTGGAACCGGTAAAGGGCCGGCTGCCGAAGGTGGAGAAGCAGCCGGTGACACCGCCGCAACTCCTGGTGGTGGACCATCCCAAGCTGGCCGTGGAACCGGCGATAAAGATGCCGCAGCAGGTGAAGATTCCCGACAACCGGCAGATGCCTAACCTGGGGATGCCGCAATCGCAGCAAGTCGCGGTGGCATCGCAGGGCAGCGGAGCCGGGTCCGGCTTTGGAGTGGGCACGGGCGGCGGAATTGGCGCGGGCAGCGGCGCGGGCGTGGGCATGGGCAGCGGCGGCGGCTATGGCGGCGGCGTGATGAGCGTGGGCGGCGGCGTGTCCGCTCCGAAGCTGATCCACTCGGTTGATCCGGACTTCACCGATGCGGCCCGGCGCGCGCATCATGAGGGCGCGGTTTCCATTCAACTGATCGTGGACAGCCGCGGCAATCCGCAGGACGTACACGTGGTGAAGCATCTGGGCATGGGCCTCGACCAGAAAGCCGTCGAAGCGGTGCAGCAGTATCGCTTCAGCCCGGCCATGTATCAGGGCCATCCTGTGGCCGTGCAGATGGTGATTCAGGTGAACTTCCATCTTTACTGAGGCACGATTCCCACGTCTCAAAATCGAGACGTGGGGCCCCCCCGGTCAGCGCGCCTGCGGCGCTTAGCGAGCTTCAGTAGCTACCGATTGTTTTGATTAACCGATATCGGTCGAGCGTGATCTTGGCACGGATCGCAGGAGCGGCGGCAGGATAGCGGAGACGCGCAAATGCACTCCAGGCCTCTCGGTAGGGCTTCCAAGCCTCTTCCACTCTTGAAAGATCATTTGGCTTGACGGCATCCTCATCCATCGATTCCTTTGACTGCTCTCGTAACTGCTGGAGGGTCTGGTGGTATTCGCGTTCCAGCGCGGCATCGGCCGTCCTTATCTGGTGGTTGGAAATCTGGTGGTTGGAAAGCTTAGGCCATTTCTTTCGCTCAAAGTGTACGATCTCGGTGTGAAACAGACTTTTGAGTATGTCTTGTGAGCCGATGGTTCGCATGGCGCGAATGGTGCCACCCTGATAGACCTCAGAAGCGTGCGCCTCGATGTATGCGTTCTCGGCTTTGAGGAGTGCCTCAAAAGCGCGCCGTTGCTCGGGAGTCATTGAGGCTTTCAGCGAGTTGTAATACCGGTTTCTCTGCGCATCCTCAACTTCAGAAGAGTAGCCAAGGCAGAAGCTCGCAGTGATGGTTGACCTGGCATAATCGCAGAATTCGAAGACCCCATGGGGGCGAGGTGAATGCTCGATTGTCCTGATGTCGGTCAGCGCCAGCATCGCCATGCGGTCCTCGGCCTCACAGGCGAACCGCACGGCCAAGGGGACGTTGCGCTTAACTCCCTTCCCATTGATGTATATGTCCGCAAGGATGAGTGAGCCGCCTACGATCCACGCCGTTGAATCCGCTTGGCTTTGTTGGAGGCCGGCCTTCTGCGCGAGCCGTTCCCGCCATGCACATTTGCGGGCCTTCGAATAGTCGACAGGACGGCCAATACCTTGATAGGAGCGGTAAGAAGCACAGGCAGGGGACGCGCTGGGAACAGGGACTTCATTTGCTTCCGGAGGTAACGGCACGGATGCGTATGCAGAGCAGTTCGCGGGAAGAGTCTGACCGATAGCGACGGTCACGAATGCACTGCCCATAACCAATGCTGTTGTAATGAGACAAAGAAATTTGGTGCAGCAACAACGTGCGCTGGACATTTGTGGGAAGTATATGGCCTATGGGTTCGTTTCCCACCCTTTCGCGCCGAAAGCGCACGAAAGGATGGGGCACCCGGGCAGCTTTAGGCGCTACAGCCTACTCGCTTGGAGTGCGAGGGTTGGACTGGGCGGTTTGGGTCGGGCGCGCGGGACGAGGGTAGTAGCCCTTCTTGGTGCGCACGATGAGCTTGCCGTATCCCGGTGCGTGGACCTCGACATGCACGGTGCGATAGCCGCCCAGGGTGGGCGACTTGGTGGAGTGGTAGCCCACGGTGTACTGATTGCGGATGTCCTCGGCGACCTTCTGCGCGATGGCCCCTACATCATTGAGCGAAGGCGGGAAGAAAGCGAGGCCGCCGGTGTCGCTGGAGAGTTCATCAAGCGCTTCCCTGGCGCGGCCAGCTTCTTCCGGCTCATCGTCGTAAAGCAGGCCGATGGAATAGACGACCGGGCCGCCGAGGTCCTGCACGCGGCGCACCACCTGCTGGAGCGTGAGGCGGGAGGCGTTGTCCGCGCCGTCGGTAATGATGAGCAGAACCTGTTTGGGCTGCTTGCCGTACTCGGAAAGCTCGTCGGCGGATGCGCCCACGGCGTCATAAATTGCGGTGGTGCCTTTGGAGTCCCAGTGGGAGAGGCCTCGTTCGAGCAGGCTGACGTTGGAGGTGAATCCCTGATCGAGATAGGCGCGGTCGGAGAAGTTCACGACAAAGGCGGCGTCGTCGTGGTTTGAGGCGCGCATGAGATCGAGAGCAGCGGCATCCACAGCAGAGCGCTTGTCGCGCATGGAGCCTGAATTATCCACCAGAATGCCCATGGAGACGGGCAAATCCTGCTGCTGGAACGAGGCGACGGTCTGCGGAACGCCGTCCTCCCAGACGTGGAAGTCCTCTTTGGGGAGGCCCTTGACCAGGTTTCCCTTGTCGTCCACCACTGTGACGCCGAGCAGGACTTCGTTGACATTTTCCTCAAGCGTGTAGATTCCGTTGCGGCCCTGCTGAATGGCCTGGCCGGTGCTGGACTTTGCCGACGGCGGGTGAAAGGGCATGTTGTCCCGCGCGTCGGGAGACCAGACGGGATCGTGGTCCAGCGTGAGGTTGGGCTGGGTCTCCGGCTTGGTGGGGTCGTACTGTCTGGCGGCCGGATTGGACTGGATCTGAGGCGCGGTGGTTTGCCCAAATGACGGGGCGCAGACGCAAAGGGCGAGGAAGACCGGAAGGGGCCATCCAGGAAAGTGCGATCTCGACAAGAACTTACGAACCATAGACTTGAGCGCGGCTGATTGCTCCGCATGGTAGTCAGATGCAGATGAGGGCGAGCGGGTCACTTACGCAGCTTAGATGCGGCGGATGAGGGAATTTACTGTGTCACCTCATTTTCACCGGAGATGAGGCGGCCTTCGGCGGAGGCGCTTTCGAGGGCGCGCTCCAGTCCGCGGGCGTGTCGGTGGCGGGAGAGGATGCAGAGTCCGTAGACAATGATGCCGGTGACCGCGGGAGCGACGAAGACGAGGATGCGCAGGATGAGGCGGATGGTGACGACGGATGTTCCGGTGGCGACGGCGATCACGTCATCTCCGGCGGCAACGAAAAGGACGAACAGGAACATGAAGACCGCGCAGCCGAGCGCCGTCTGGAACGGCTGCTCATAAGGATGGCGCAGGACGTGGTGCGGCTGGTTGTCGTGGGTGATGAATTTGTCGAAAAACGGATAGAGGTACAGCACGATGAAGAACAGGACTGGAAAGAGGATGCCGGGGAAGAAAACTTCTGGGATGAGATATGGGCCGAGATAAATGTTGACGCCAGGAAAGAGCCTCATCGCTCCTTCGACCCAGGCCAGGTACCAATCGGGTTGCGCGCCGGGCAGGATGGCGATGGGGTCATAGGGGCCGTAGATCCAGACAGGATCGATCTGCACCAGAGCACCGAGCGCGGCGATGACGGCGAAGACAAGAAAGAAGAGGCCGATGGATTTCGCGGTGTAGGTGGGCCAGATACGGGAGCCGGTGATGGTGTGGTCGGTGCGTCCCGGGCCGGGATAGTTGGTGTGCTTCTGTCTCCAGATAATGCCGAGATGGAGCGCGAGCAACACCGAGATTGCCGCTGGAACGACGAAGATGTGGAGGCCGTACATGCGCGGAATCGTGACGTCCACCGGGACCCTGCCGCCAAAAAACAGGAAGGCCAGCCATGGGCCGATGATGGGAATGGACAGCATCATGGAATAGCCGATGCGCATGCCCGCTCCGGAGAGCAGGTCGCCGAGGATCGAGTATCCGAAGTAGCCATTGGAGAGCGCGAGCACCAGCAACGTGAGGCCGATCCACCAGTTGATTTCGCGCGGGCGGCGGAAGGCCCCGGTAAAGAAAATGCGCGCGACATGGACCACGATTGCGCCGATGAAGATGAGCGCCGCCCAATGGTGCATCTGGCGAATGAGCAGACCGGCTGGGACTCCGAAGCAGAGATGCAGCACCGACTGATAGGCCGCGGACATCTCTACGCCATCGAGAGCGCGATACGGGCCGTGATAAATGAGGTGGGCGGTGCTTCCGTTGAAGAACATGGCCAGGAACGAGCCGGTGATGATGAGCACCACGAAAGAGTAGAGGGCGATTTCACCCAGCATGAACGACCAGTGGTCGGGAAAGACATGGTTCAGGGCCTCGCGCGCGGGCTGCGCCAGATGCAGGCGCGAGTCGAACCAGCGGCCGATGCGCCGGATCACTGCTGCCCTCCCCAGAAACCGGGACCTGGTATTGAGGAGAAGCGACCGCCGGCGCGCAGCAGTCCTTCGCTGTCGGCGTAGAGCGGGAGCTGCGGAAGTGGCCGTGCGGCGGGGCCTCCGGTAGGCTCTGCGCCCGTGAGGACGTTGAAGGTCGATTGATGGCAAGGGCAGAGGAGTAGATTGGTCTGCGACTCGAACATTCCGACGGGGCATCCGGCATGGGTGCAGACGCGCGAGTAGGCAAGATAGCCCATGGGCGCCCAGTCGGCGCGATCGGCGGGGAGCCGCAGGAACTGCTCCTTGACGCGGACCAGCACCGTCTGCGCGTGGTCGTTTCCGATGCTGCCCTCGGGGAAAACCGTTACGGAATCGCCGGGCTTGAGCGAGTGGATGGAAACGGGCTTATTGTCGGCGGTCATGAGGCGCTGTCCGCGACTCCAGACAATTTGATAGAGCGCGGGCTCGATGGGCGCTCCGAAGGAACGCAGCAGCGAAACGAACATGGCCGCGAAGACGCCGGCTCCGGCAACAATCATGAGCTTGAGCAGGCTGCGGCGCTTCACGTCGCGCGCGCCAGCGCAGAAGTCGTCAGCGGCGGTCTGGCGGTCTTCTTCAGGCGAGAGCAGAGGTTCGAGCGGCTCGGTAGCCTCCCTATGGGCCATGAGGAAGTGCGACCAGAGGATGAGTGCGATACCGAATCCGGCAAACGATAATGCAAGCGTGCCGCCCAGCAGCTTGTTGCCGCCGTCGGTCCAGTAGATGAAGAGAAATCCGATGCCGGCAGCAATGGCGGCGATGAGCGAGCAAGCAACCAGCAAGGTTCCCCAGCGCTCGCGTCCCGACGTAACGGCCTGGGTCTCGGTGTCGGCATCGCGCCCGCTGGGGAGCGGAAAATCGCGTGGTCCGGCGGCTTCAGCGGAAGTCACGCGCCGGGATTTTCCGGAGCGGCCGGTCACCATGCGCCAGCCGAGCGCGAACATCATGAGCAGCCATGCGCCCTTGCGGGCCTCCCGGTCCTCGCCTTCACTCATCCCCTGCCTCCTTTTTCGATCCAAATGGTGAAGATAACCAGCACCAGCACGCCGATCCATCCGGCGAATCCTTCAGCGACGGGGCCGCAATAGCCGAGCGAATTTCCTCCGGGGTCGGGCGGATGCTGAACAAATGTGACGTATTTCACGATTGAATTGAGCTGTTCGTCGCTGAGAACGGATGGAGGAAAGGCCGGCATGGGGCCAGGACCCCAGCGAATGGCCCCGGCGACGAGTGGTGCGGAGTAGTTGGCGAGCGACGGGGCATTGATTCCGGTGAAGGCGAGCGCGCCGCCGCGGGCCGCGGTGCGGTGGCAGGCGGCGCAGTGGGTGCGGAAAAGCGTTCCGCCTTCGGCGAGATTGCCTCCCTGCAACGGAATGACCGCGAGGTGCTGCGTGACGTAGTAGGAGACGGCGCGGATTTCCGGGACGGAAAGCACGTTCACGAAGCTGGGCATGTGGCCGGGGCCGGTCTCGACGGCCATCATGGCTCTGCCGGGATTATGCACGGCCTGGATGTTGGGTCCCGCGATGGAAACGATAGCGCTGATTCCCTGCCCCTGCTCGCCATGACACTTCGCGCAACGTCGATTGAAGATCGCCGCTCCGTTGGGGGATGGACTGCCTCCCGTTTGCCGGCAGAACGCGAGCGGAGATACAAGCGGAACCAGGACGAGTGCGCAAAGGGCCAGACGGAAGGTTTTCCATCCCGCTGGACGCTTTGAGATGAACATCGCTGGTTCGTTTGATGTGAAAATTTCGGGGAGCGCTGGATGAGTTGGGAAAAACGCGAGGGTTATTGAGCAGATGAAAAATTGGAGGCGAGCGGGTTGACGGCCCGCATCTTTTTTCCGCGATTGGCATTCCAAACGCAGTGAGACCCGCGCAAGTGCAAACAGGAAGCACGCCTTCGAGCGGTGCTGCTTTCGTATTGTCCCCTCATCCCAAAGAAAGGAAGCGCCTGTGATGCGCAGGTGGAAATTGCATATTGTTTTCCTGATGATGGCCGCCGCCGGAATAGCGAGCGGATGCACGGGCGGCCAGCAAGTGCCTCCGTATTCGGTTTCAACCGGCGGGCACGCGCAGAGAGGCGAGTTGGTGATTGAGCGGCATGATTGCGGGAAGTGCCATACGATTCCGGGCATTCATGGCGCGAATGGAGTGGTGGGACCGCCGCTGAACTTTATGGCGCGGCGAACGACGCTTGCAGGAAATTTTCCGAATGATCCGCACCATCTTGTCGAATGGGTGATGACTCCCCAGGAGATGAAGCCGGGGACGGCGATGCCTGATCTTGGGTTATCGGAGCAGCAGGCGCGGGACGTGGCGGCGTATCTGTACACGCTTCAATAAACCAGCGTTCATCGATTAGGATCCAGAAAGAGATGAAAGCACAAGTGTCTTTGGAAATTCTATCGATCCCGAAGCCAAGCCACGCGCTTCGGAGGTTGGCAGTCCTAACAATGAGTGTGGTGGTTGTTGCATCGGGGGGCGCGGTTGCGCAGTCTCCGCACCAGTCTCACGTGGCGACGCAGAATGGGCCGTCGAATCCGCAATTGGTGACTCCGGCGATTGAAAAGCGCGTGGACAGCCTGCTGAAGCGGATGACGCTGGAAGAGAAAATCGGCCAACTGGTGCAGTACAACGACACTGGACGCGCGGGCGCGGCCGATGAGTTTGGGGCGAATCCCGAGGCGCAGGCGCATATCGACGCGATGCAACTGGCCGCGACCGGACGGCTGGGGTCGATGCTGAACGTTGTGGGCGCGGCGCGCACCCATGCTTTTCAGCAGGCGGCGGTTGAGAAGAGCCGGCTTCATATTCCGCTGCTTTTTGGCGCGGACGTGATTCACGGCTTTCGCACGATCTATCCGGTGCCGCTTGGGCTGGGCGCGACGTTTGATCCCGCGCTGGTGACCAAGCTGGCGCACATGTCCGCGGAGGAAGCGACCACGGCCGGCGTGAATTGGTTCTATTCGCCGATGGTAGACATTTCGAGAGACCCGCGCTGGGGCCGCACGGTCGAAGGCGCGGGTGAGGATCCCTTTCTTGGGTCGGCAATGGCGGCCGCTTATGTTCATGGATACCAGGGCGATGATCTTTCGGCTCCGGACAGCGTGGCCGCCTGCGTAAAGCACTTTGCCGCGTATGGCGCGGCTGAGGCGGGCAAGGAATACAACACAACGGACATGTCGGAGATTCGGCTGCGGCAGGTGTATCTGCCGCCTTACAAAGCGGCGATCAAGGCCGGAGCGGCTACCGTGATGAGTTCGTTCAACGCCCTGAATGGGGTCCCGGCGACAGCGAATCCGTTTCTGATGAAAACGATTCTGCGCGATGAATGGCACTTTGACGGCTTCGTGGTGAGCGACTACGACGCGATTCGTGAACTGGAGAACCACGGAGTCGCGCTGGATGGCGCGACGGCCGCGCGCAAGGCGATCCTGGCCGGAGTGGATGTCGACATGATGTCGCACCTCTATGACGCGGAGCTTCCGGAGTTGATCCGTTCGGGGCAAGTTCCAATGTCTGTTGTGAACGAGGCGGTGCGGCGCGTGCTGCGAGTGAAGTTCGCGCTGGGATTGTTTGAGCATCCCTACGCGCGCGGCGTGGAGGTGACCGCGCCGGTGGCGGCGCATCGTCCGCTGGTGCGGCAAGCGGCGGAAGAGTCGCTTGTGCTGCTACAAAACAATGATGTGGCGGGCGCTCCGGAGCTTCCGTTTTCCCAGAGGGTGAAGCGGGTGGCGCTGATCGGGCCGCTCGCAGACAGCACGGGCGCAATG
Organism: Acidobacteriaceae bacterium; assembly: GCA_025934135.1. Lineage (GTDB taxonomy): Bacteria > Acidobacteriota > Terriglobia > Terriglobales > Acidobacteriaceae > Silvibacterium. The sequence goes on from JAICYR010000134.1 coordinate 9,113, forward strand.
GTTGGAGGCCGCGCGGATGCGACCTCTAACGGAGTTGTGACGGTGCGGCAGGCGCTGGAAGAACGCGCGAAACGGGACGGCGGAAGCGTGACTTACGCGCAGGGCACGACCGTCAACGGCGATTCGGACGCTGGCTTTGCGGCGGCAGTGGCTGCGGCGCAGCAGGCCGACGTTGCGGTGCTGGCGCTGGGCGAGTCGGGCGACATGAGCGGCGAAGCAGGCTCGCGCGCGCACCTCGACCTTCCCGGAAATCAAGAGCAGCTATTGCAGGCTGTTGCGGCGACCGGAAAACCCGTTGTGCTGCTGGTCTTCTCCGGAAGGCCGCTGGTGTTGGACTGGGCGGCGAAACACGTGGCCGTGATCATGGAGGTCTGGTTCCCCGGCGTCGAAGCGGGTCCGGCGATTGCCGACGCGCTTTATGGAGACGTTTCCCCAAGCGGCAAGCTGCCCATGAGCTTTCCGCGTGCGGTTGGGCAGGAGCCGCTTTACTACAACCATTTCCCTACGGGACGGCCTCCTGTTGGGATTGACCTAAGCCAGCGGCCGGGTGCGAAGACGCGCTTCTTCTCCCGGTATATCGATGTTCCGAATAGCCCGCTTTTTCCGTTTGGATATGGGCTTACCTACACGAAGTTTGAATTTTCCGGCGTGACGCTGACGCGGACTTCGCTGCCGTTGAGTGCGGCGCAGCCTGGCGCGCAGCATCTGGTGATGGCGTCGGCCACGGTAAAGAACGTGGGCGACCGCACCGCGACCGAAGTGGTGCAGTGCTACATCCGCGACCTGGGAGCAAGCGTTGAGCAGCCGGTCCGCAGGCTGAAGGGATTTGAGCGGGTGACTCTGAAGCCAGGTGAATCGCGGAAGGTGACGTTTCATCTGGGCTTCGATGAACTTTCGTTTGTTAACCAGCAGGGAAAAGATGCTGTAGAGCCGACGGACTACACGGTGTGGATCGGCGACAGTTCGCTGGCAACGCAGAGCGCGGGCTTCAAGATCACGCGATAGCGTTTCCTGGCCATTCCCTCCAGGTGAGCTAGACTTAAACTTGGAAGGAAGGCCAACAAATGCTTGTCGTTATGAAGCCGCAGGCGAC
>JAICYR010000063.1 GCA_025934135.1 Acidobacteriaceae bacterium
GAGATAGGTCGGAGAATGCAGGCCGCTCGAGAGCACAAAATGCCCATCGAGCAGCGCGTTTGTCTCTCTAAAATGTTGCAGTATCTCGGGCTCGGTCACGTCGATGATATTATCGATGATAGATGTTGGTGCACCCAAATCTTGTTTTTGAAACTCTTTTCCCCACTCAAGCTGCGCTTGAGTGGGCCACCCGTTCAGAAACTATGGGCATAATGAAAGCATGGCATCTTTATGGAGACCGGAGAGTTGGGCGGAGCGGTTAGCGGAGCTTGAAGCGCGGACGGGAGACCTGAAAGAGGCACCGCTGCGGCGGGACGTTCGTTCGCTGGGTACACTGCTGGGCGATGTGCTGCGGGAGCAGGCCGGCAACGATGTGTTCGAGGCGGTTGAGGCGCTGCGGCAAGGGGCGATTCGGCGGCGAGAGGCCCAGGCAAAGGGCGAGACGAAGGTTGCCGATGAGCTGCTGCGGTCGGCGGGGAAGCGCGTGAACGCGCTTCCGGTGGAGCAGACTTACCAATTGAGCCGGGCGTTCGCCTTCTATTTTGAGCTGATTAATCTGGCGGAAACGAACCACCGGAAGCGGCGGCGGCTCTCGGCGCAGATCAGGGAAGAAAAATCGGCGCAGGGCAACTCGCTCGAAAGCGCTTCGCTGACGGGCGCATCGCTGGGGTCTTCGGGCGCGCTGCGCGGCACGCTGCGCGGCACGTTGGCCGCGATGCGGAAGGTGGGGATTTCCGCCGAGGAAGCGCTGGGCTGGCTGAGGAAAATTTATATCGTTCCGGTGTTTACAGCGCACCCGACGGAGGTGGCGCGGCGGTCGGTGCTGACCAAGCGGCGGCGCATTGGCGAACTGCTGGAACGGCTGGACCGAATTCCTGTTCCCGATGAAGAACTCTGCGCGCTGCAGGAGGCGCTGGAGGCCGAGATCACGGCGCTGTGGCAGACGGACGAGGTGCGGAGCAGTCGTCCTCAGGTGCTCGATGAAGTGAAGATGGGGCTGGACTACTACGATGTCTCTCTGTTTGAAACGCTGCCGGGCCTTTACGAGGAGATTGCGAGCGCGCTGCAGGCGGAGTACGGGCTGGACCTCGACGTTTCGGAGTTGCCCATCGTGCTGGGCTTCGGGTCGTGGATCGGCGGGGACCGCGATGGGAATCCATATGTAACCAGTGATGTTACACGCGAGGCGATTGCGGAGGCGCGGCGGAGACTGTTGCGGTACTACGAGGGGCGGCTGCAACTGCTCATCAGCCTGCTGACGACATCGGCGCAACAGTTGCCGGTAAGCGAGGAACTGAAGGCACGGCTTGATTCGTATCTGGGGCAGTTACAGACTGGGGCGGAGCAGATTTTTGGCCAGCACTTTCAGTTTGAGCTGTACCGACGCTTCCTGATGTGCATTCATGCGCGGCTGCTGCGGACGGCCGGGGTGGAGTCGGCGATCCGCACCAGCTCGGAGCCAGCGCTTAAGGCATTGAAGGCGCTGCCGGCGTATTGCTCGTCGCGGGAGTTCCAGGGGGATTTGGAAATTTTGCGGCGCAGCCTTGCCGAAAACAAGGGGCTGCGATTGGCGCGGGAGCTAGTAGACCCGCTGCTGCTGCTGGTGCGGACCTTCGGGCTGCATCTACATACGCTGGATGTGCGGCAGCATGTGCGTTTGCACAATAAGGCTCTGGAAGAGGCTTCGGCCTGGTGCGCCGGGAATGCGGGAAAGGTCCCGGAGGGGCTGAGCGCACAGAGCCAGAGCGTGATCGACGGCTTCCGGACGATTGCGGAAGTGAAGGCGGGGTGCAGTCCGGAGACGATTCGGCAATACGTGATCAGCGGGGCGGCGACGGCGGAGGACATTCTGGGCGTGCTGTGGCTGGCGCGGCTGGGCGGCTTGAATGTGGCGGGCAACGGCGACGATCCCGGAGTGGTCCCGGTTCCGCTGTTTGAGTACATTGGGGACCTGCGGACTGCTCCCGAAGTGTGCCGCGGGCTGTGGACGAATCCGGAATATCGCGCCCTGCTGAAGACGTGGGGAGATACGCAGGAGATTATGCTGGGCTACTCCGACTCGAATAAAGACGGAGGGATGATTACCAGCACCTGGGAAATTTTCAAGTCGCATCGCGGGCTGCATGAGGTGGCGCACGAATGCGGCATTCAACTGCGGCTCTTCCATGGGCGCGGAGGCACGGTGGGGCGCGGTGGCGGGCCAACGCATCGCTCGATCTACGCGCAGCCGATGAATGCGTTTGACGGGCAGATCAGGATTACGGAACAGGGCGAGGTCCTGAACTGGAAATATTCGGATGTGGTGCTGGCGGAGCGCAATCTTGAGTTGATGATCGCTGCTTGCCTCGACGCGCTGGCGCGGCCCAATGCGCGCGATCCGCAGGGACACCAGTCGGGCGTGCTGCTGCCAGAGTGGGAAGCGGCGCTGGACGAGTTGTCGGACACGTCGTTCCGGTTCTATCGCGCAAACATTATCGACGACCCCGAAGTGTTGCAGTATTACGAGCTGGCCACTCCCATGGCTGAGTTAGAGAACGCGAAGATCGGCTCGCGGCCTTCGAGGCGCGGCGGAAAGATGAGCTTTGACAGCCTGCGGGCGATTCCGTGGGTGTTTGGATGGACGCAGAGCCGACTGCTGACGCCGGGATGGTTTGGCGTGGGGCACGCGCTGGAGGAGTACGCGAAAAAGCCGGGAGGCGCGGCGCTGCTGCGCGCCATGATGGAGGAGTTTCCGCTGTTCATCGACCTGATTCGCAACGTGGAAATGGCGCTGGCGAAGGCCGATTTGGGGATCGCGGAAATTTATTCCTCGCTGGTTCCGGATGAAGGGCTGCGCAACCGCGTCTTCTCAAAACTCAAAGCCGAACTGGAGCGTTCACTGAGTGCGGTGCTGGCAGTGACGGGCCAGAAGGCGCTGCTGGAACAGAACCAGGTGCTGGCGCGGTCGATCCGGCTGCGGAACCCTTACGTCGATCCCATGAGCCTGATCCAAGTCGAGCTGCTGCGGCGGAAGCGCGCGGGCGAGAATACTCCCGAAGTCAACCGCGCGATCGCGGCGACGATCAACGGGATTTCGGCGGGCCTGCGAAATACGGGATAAAGCAGCTAAGAAACGGCTGGCTAAAGAGCGGTCAGCTAAGAAGCGTGTAGCAAAAGCGGCATTGCTTTCGGATGCTTTTGAGCGCCAAGTGCAAATTGCTGTTGCACGTGCGCCATTTTGTTCCCGAATTGGGATGGTAGCGTCGTTCGTTCCCCTTTTGACATTCCCCGCTTTTGAAAACTGCATTTGGCCCTGTCGTTTGCCTTCACCATCGCTATGCTGGGCGGGTGGAGGGTTGATGGTATGGCGACACAACCGGTGGAAAATATTGAGGCGGTGCTGGGAAGGTTTCAGGCGTGGACTGGCGGGCGGAATACGGTCGAGGCAAGGCCGGGGATTCGTGAGATTCCGTATGAGGAGGCGCTGGCGTCGGAGCGGTACAGGTGGAAGGGCGCGGCCAGGAATGCGGAATTGAAGACCGCGAAGCCGGAGGCGAAGGCCCGGCCGGTGGATGCTTCGGAACATGGAAAAGGGCGGGCGGCGAAAGCCACCAAGAGAATGACGACGCGAGGGCATGGCAAAGACGCGGCCTTGGATGCGAAGAAAGCCGAAAGCGTAAAACGCTGCGCCGCAGCAAAGCCGGAAGCTTCCAGCAGGAAGCCGGTGTTTCGGGAGGTCCTGGCTGAGGCGGTGAAGCCGGCGGAATTAGTCGTGGCGCAGCCGACGGAGTTGGCTCGGCAGAAGGCGATTTCGATCCGGCTGGCTCCGGAAGAGCGAGAGCTGATTCAGGCGCGCGCGGTGGAAGCGGGGACCACGGTTTCGGCCTATATCCGGCAATGCGTGCTGGAGGTGGAGCAACTGCGGGCGCAGGTGCGGAAAGCCATGGCGGCGATGGAACGAGGCGGGGGCGCGATAGCGGACTCCTTGAACGCTCCGGCCCCCACACCGGGACTTTTCACACGGATAGCGCGGAGGTTTTTTCCGCGAAGAGGCCCGGCGCTTGCGCTGAGGGCGTGAGAAAAGGGAATCGAAGGTCGGTTATACCGGTTGGGAATAAGAAAATTTCCGGATCGTTTAGCTAAGAGCATGCTGACGCTGAACCCTGCTCTCAGGCCGCCAGCATGGCGGTCACGGCTTCCGGGTCCATGGGCCGGGCGAAGTAATAGCCCTGCCCGAGTTTGCAGCCGAGCGACTGCAACCGGGCGGCCTGCTCGGCGGTCTCGATGCCTTCGGCCACGGCCTCCATATCCAGCGAGCGGGCCAGCCCCAGAATGGTGCGGATGATCTCCGTGCTGGACTTCCCCTCTTCCATCGCCTGAACAAATGAGCGGTCGATCTTGAGCGTGTCGAACGGGTAGCGGTGCAGGTGGTTCAGCGAACTGTATCCGGTGCCGAAGTCGTCCATGTGCAGGCCGACGCCGAGCTTCTGGAGTCCCTGCATGGTGTCCTGCGCCGTGTCCTCGTGGGACATCAGGCTGCTCTCCGTCACTTCCAGCCGCAGGTCGGAGGCGGAAATTCCCGCCCGCTCCAGCGCCTCGGCCACGCAGGCCACGAGGCCGGGCCTGCCAAACTGCTTGGCGGAAAGGTTTACGCTCACCCGCAAATCCAGCACGTGCTGGGGGTTTCGCTTGCGGACAAGCTCGCGCCACTCGCCGATCTGGCGGCAGGCCTCGGCCAGCCCCCAATCGCCAAGCGGAAGGATCAAATCCGTCTCTTCGGCCAGCGGGATGAACTCGTTGGGCATTACCAGGCCGCGCTCGGGATGGTGCCAGCGCACGAGCGCCTCAAAACCGATGATGCGGCCAGACTCAAGGTCAATCTCCGGCTGATAGTGCAGGACAAGACGTCCACCTGCCGTTTGTCCGCCCTCGGAGCCGGGATTCGCGTGGTTGCGAAGCGCCTGCTCCAGGTCCGCCTCCATCCTCATGCGGGCCAGCGCGCGTTCGCGCATCCCCTGCGAGTAGCAGACCAGATGGCCGCGCCCCTTTTCTCTGGCAGCGGAGTGAGCCGTATCGGCGTCACGCATCAGGTTCTCGGCATTCAGCACGCCCGGCCCGGCCATCGCCAGCCCCAGCGCTGCCGAGGGCGAAACCGTGTGGCCGCGCCACTGGAAAGGCTGCCGCAACCGATCGCCGATCACCCGCGCGGCTTCCATGGCCTGCGCTTCGCCGGGCTTGTTTTCCAGGCATACAAGAAGATCCGCGGCAGTAAGCCGCGCCGGAACCGAGCCGCAGCCGCAGGCTTCAATGACCGCCTGAATCCGCGCCGCCGTTTCGGCCAGCAGCGCGTCTCCGCCCTCGTATCCAAGCTGCTCGTTCACCAGCTTAAAGCGCTCCAGCCCGAGCGACAACACGGCGAAGTTCCAATTGCCGCTGCGCTGCGCCTCGTCAAAGCGCCGCTCCAGATAATCGATGAAGAACAGCCGGTTGGGCAGCCCGGTGGCGGGATCGGTGAGCTTGCGGTCGGTCTGGTCGGTCATGGTCCCGGCAATCCGCTGGCCCGCGCCGCCCGCATCGCGCTGCGCGATGGCCCGCGCCGTCACCCAGCGCCAGCGCCCGTTTTCATGGCGCAGCCGATGCTCGCTTTCCATGCGGTCAATCTTGCCGCCGCGCAGGGCCGTTAACCGTTGTTCCAATTCCGGACGGTCCTCCGGATGCACGCGGTCGAGCCAATGGTCCATGGTGGCCGTGTGTTCCTCGGCCTCAAGCCCGGCAATGCGCTGCCATTGCGGAGAAAAGCGGGTCTCCCCGGTGCGGGGGTCCGTCTCCCAGAACCCGTCGAGAGAGGCCTGCGCGGCCAGCGCGAACCGCTGCTGCCCGCAATCCATCTCCATCGACGTCAAGATCGCCATCTCGTCCAATTCCGCCAATGCTAGGGATAGGCGAGCTGGGTGAAAGGATACGTCTCCCGCGCCGCCTGCACCTTATATCGGCGAGGGCGGAGGCGGCTTTACGCAAATGGATTGGCCCGTTATGGGACGGTCGTCTCCGTCCAGAGGAACCCTAGCTCGGTCGCCTGGTCCTCGACCAACTGCTTCAGCGAAACGCCCGAGCTATGCCCGCCCTTCAGCGAATAGTGGAGCAAAATGGGACGGTCGCTACCCGTCGAGGCCTGCATGAGCGCCGTCATTTTGCGCGCGTTCATCGGGTCCACCCGCGTATCGTTGCTTCCAGTAAAGAACATGATGGCCGGGTACTTCGTCCCCTTGTGGACGTTCTGGTAAGGCGAATACTTCAGCAGATAGGCGAAATCCTTCGCGTTCTGCGAGCTGCCGTACTCGGTCGTCCACAGCCGCCCGAACTCGAAATACTGGTAGCGAAGCATGTCCAACAGCGGATAGCCGCACCAGATGGCTCCGAACAGGTCCGGACGCTGCGTCATGGCCGCGCCCATCAGCAGGCCCCCATTCGAGCGCCCACGAATGGCGAACCGCTCCGGCGTCGTGTAGTGGTTGCGGATGAGATACTCGGCGGCGGCAAAGAAATCATCGAAGACGTTCTGTTTTTTGCCGAACATGGCCGCCTTGTGCCACGCCTCGCCATACTCGTCGCCGCCGCGCAGGTTGGGCAGCGCGAAGAAGCCGCCCTGCTCCATCCACCAGGCGTACTCGGGATCCCACTCCGGCAGCATGGGCAGATCGAACCCGCCGTAGCCGGTCATGAGCAGCCGCGCCTTGCCGTCCTGCTTCAGCCCCTTTTTGCCCGCGATGAACATCGGCACCCGCGTGCCGTCTTTCGAGTGGTAAAAGACCTGATGCACCTCGTACTGCGAGGAATCAAACGGCACCTTCGGCTTGAAGAATGTGTCCGTCTTGCCGGTCTGCGTGTCGTAGCGATAAATCGATGGCGGCGTAATGAACGACTGATAGGTGTAGAAGCCCATGCGGTCCATCGAGCGGCCCTCGACGATTGACGCCGTTCCAATGCCGGGATAAGTGGGTTCCCCAATCTTCTTGCCGTCCAGCGAATAGATCGTGGTCTGGGTCTTCACGTCTTTCAGGCGCGAGACGAACAGCTTGCCGCCAACAACGCTGTCTGAGTCGATGACGTCCTTGCCCTCGGGAACCACGGTCTTCCATGCGGAGGGCTGCTCGCCCGGAGTGGTCTCCACAATGCGCGTATTCGGGGCCTCGTAGTCCGTCATCAGGAAAAAGCGGTCGCCCACGTTGATGGCGCTGGTGTGCGCCTTGACTCCATAGACCAGTGGAACCAGCGCGCTGCCGGGCTTGCGAAGGTCGCGGACCAGAATGTCGTCCTCGGTGGCCGGAACGCCGTGGCCGATATGGATGACCAGATAGCGGTGGTTGTCGGTAATATAGGCGTTGACCAGCGCCATTTCGCCCAGCTTCTGGCCTTTGTACTCGCCGCCGAAGATCTTCTTGTCGGCGCTCACGGGAGTTCCGAAGCGATGGAACCAGATGATGGTCCCCTGGTGCGTGAACTTCGAGTAGTAGACGCCCTTTCCGTCCGGACCCAGGCTCACGCCAAAGTAGCGCGCCGAGGGCAGCACGTCCGGCAGATCCCTGCGTTCACTGACCCGTAGAAAGTGCAGCACGGCCTCATCGGCCCCACCCTGCCGGACGGCATAGACCATCAGGCTTCCGTCATCGGAAAGATCCCAGATATGGACCGAGGTGTCCTGGTCCTTGCTCAGCTTCGCCGCATCGACCAGCTTCACGTCCTTCCCGGTCCAGCCGTCCCGAACATAGATCGACGCCTGATTTTCATCCGCCAGCCGCTTCTGGAAGAAGTACTTTCCTCCCCGCAGCGTGGGTGTCGTGTAGCGGTCCACCCGCTCCAGCGCGGTAAGCTGGCGCTGGATTTGCGGCGTGATCTTGACCTGCGAAAGATATTTCTCCGTGTAGGCGTTCTCCTTCGCAATCCAAGCCTTCGTTTCCGGACTGTTCGCGTTTTCCAGCCAGCGGTAATTGTCCACAACCTTCGTTCCGAAGTAGTCGTCTGTGACTGGCTTCACCGCCGCCACTGGAGGCGGAGGCAGTGTAATGCCGTCCCGCCCGTGAACCACCCCGCGCTGCTGCGCCGTCGCCAAAGGCAGGCAGACCAGAAGAGAAGCGCAAAAAACCCCAACCGCCGCCATGCGGCCCGCAGACAATCGCATCAGTTTGCTCCTGAAAGAACTTTCAATTGTATGCGAGGAAAATGCCCGGCGACCATCACCTTGGTGAGTCCAACTTTTCACTTTGCGACCTTGCGCTGACTTGCTGACTCGCTAAGTTGCCGGCTCGCTCAGCCCTCGCTCTCCCGTAGAATCAATCCAATTGATGTCCACCACTTCCTCAACGCCGCGCTGGCGACGGGCGCTCGCTGCCCTCAGTCCATCCCACAGCCACACGGCTTTTACCGCGACGCTCCTGCTCATGGCCTCCGTCATGGCGTCGCGCCTCATCGGTCTGGTCAAGACCAAGTACATCGCCTGGCTGCTTGGCCGCACGGCGGCCGCCGACGCCTTCAATGCCGCCTTCCAGCTTCCGGACATGCTTTCGTACTTCCTGATCGGCGGGGCCGCGTCCATCACGTTTGTCACCATGCTGACGCGCTACCACGACCAGGACCGCGACCGCGAAGGCGAGCGGGCCATGTCCGTCATCCTGACGACCATGGGCCTGGTGCTCGGTGCGGCCATTGTGGTTGCTGAGTTTCTCGCGCCCCTGTACGTTCGCGTGCTGCTGCACGGGTTTGAGCATGATCCAGCCAAGGCCGCGCTTTGCGTCCAACTTACCCGCATCCTGCTGCCCGCGCAGCTTTTCTTCCTAGGCGGAGGAGTCTTCGCCGCCGTCCTGATGGCCCGCAAGCAGTTCACCATTCAGGCCATCACGCCGCTCGTTTATAACTGCGGAATCATCTTTGGAGGCGTGCTGCTTTATCGCCGTTACGGTGTCTCGGCTCTCGCGGTGGGCGCGGTAGCGGGCGCATTTCTCGGGCCGTTTCTGCTCAACGCGATCTGGGCTCATCGAGCGGGAATGCGCTTCCGGCCCATCCTTGAATGGTCCAACCCCGGCCTGCGCGAGTGGGTAGGAATGTCCGTTCCGCTCATGCTGGGCGTTTCGCTAGTCTCCGCCGATAACTGGATCATCAACTTTTTTGCATCCCAAACCGGCGGCGCCGTTTCGCTGCTCACCTACGCCAAGCAGCTTTTCAATGTCCCAGTCGCGCTGGGGCAGGCCGCCGGGGCTGCCTCGCTGCCCTTCCTCGCGTCACTCTTCGTCAAGCCTGACCGCGTGCCGTTCTCGCGGACCGTGAACGCCGCCGTCTCCAAGATTTTGGCCTTCTCCATCCTGCTCACCGGGTACCTGATCGCCATGGCCTATCCCGCCGTCGATGTCGTCTTTCGCGGAGGCAAGTTCCACCGCGCTGACTCCGGAACCATGGCCCTTTACTTCGCCGTCTTTGCAATTTCGCTGTGCCTGTGGTCGGCGCAGGCCATCTATGCCCGGGCTTTCTACGCCGCCGGAAATACGCTGACGCCCATGATCGCCGGGACCATTGTCACGGCCTGCTCACTGCCGATCTACTGGTCGCTCTATCACGGCTTTGGACCCGCCGGTTTGGCCGTCGCCTCCGACATCGGCATTCTGATTCAGACCATGACGCTCGCTGTGCTGCTGCATCGCCGCAAAATGGTTTCGCTCGCCGGACTCGAATACGCCGAGCTGGGCCGCTCGGTTTTGGCTGGATTCGTTGTCTACGCCGCTCTCGACGTGCTGGCTCATTACTCGGCCAGCCGCAGCCGCATCCACGAACTGGTGCTGCTAATTGTGGCCTCTGGAATCTGGCTCGGTCTCTCCGCCGGAATGCTCAAGATTACCGGCTCAGCGTTGCCCAGCCAATTTCTGTCGCGTTTCTTCCGCAGCGAACCAGCCTGAGGCGCGGGGGCCTCCAAACCGACCGGCTACACTAAACTCCACTGGGCGAATTATGTGCCAAAGTTCGTGCTTCTAATCATTAGTTCCGCCGTCTCAGGTCTTTGGCTATGGCATCGGAGAAGCAAATCGGCGCTGTCGAGCGAATCAAAAACTCCTGGACCTCGCTCACTGCTGTGCTTTCGTTCGTTGCAATCCTCCTGCACTTGCTATTTCGGTACGTGTTGCATCACAACGCCGCCATCTATTCCATTCCTTTGTGGATTGCCATAATCGCGGGTGGCGTTCCGTTGCTCTATGCGCTTGTCCTTCAAATCTGGAAGCTCCGGTTTGGATCAGATCTTCTCGCCGGCCTGTCCATCGTGACTGCCGTTCTAATGGGCGAATTATTGGTCGCGGCAATCATCGTCCTTATGCTCTCCGGTGGCCAGGCTTTGGAGGGGTATGCCACGCAACATGCTTCTTCCGCGCTCAATGCCCTGGCCCGCCGTATGCCGAGTATCGCCCACCGCATTGAAGAGAACGCCACCTCCGATATTCCCGTGGGAGACATTCGCATAGGAGACCGCCTGATCATCTTTCCCCATGAAATCTCTCCAGTGGACGGCACCGTCGAGTCGGGCAGCGGGACAATGGACGAATCCTTCCTCACCGGAGAGCCCTTTCGCATCCGCAAGGTCTCAGGATCACAGGTGATTTCAGGAGCATTGAATGAGGACTCCGCTCTTACCATCATCGCCGATAAGCTCGCTGTCGATTCCCGCTACGCGCGCATCATGCAGGTGATGCGGAAGGCCGAAGAAAATCCTCCCGAAATCCGCAGGCTCGCCGACCGCCTCGGCGCCTTCTACACGCCTATCGCGATCTTCATCGCTCTTGCGGGATGGCTGCTGAGCGGGCAGCCTGAGCGCTTCCTTGCGGTGGTTGTCATCGCCACGCCTTGCCCTCTGCTGCTCGCGATTCCCATTGCCATCATTGGGTCCATATCGCTGGCCGCGAAGCGCGGCATCGTCATCAAGAAGCCCGTCCTCCTCGAACAAGTTGGAAATATCCACACTATGTTCTTTGACAAAACCGGAACCCTGACTCATGGCGAACCGGTGGTTACAGACATCCTCACCTTCTCCAGCCTGGTTCCTGAAGAGGTCCTGGGATTTACTGCGAGCCTTGAGCAATATTCCAAGCACCCGCTGGCGAGAGCAATTCTGCAAGCTGCGGAGGAGAAACATCTGCCTCTACAAAATGCCGAAAATATCAGCGAAAAACCGGGCGAGGGATTGAGAGGTCAAGTTGATGGAAGAACTGTCGTCGTCACGGGAAGATCCAAGATACGAGCTGAGCTTGCCAGCTTACTTCCTCCAACCACTGCCGGAATGGAGTGCGTGATCGTGATCGAGGATAAGCTGGCCGGCCTGATCCGCTTCCATGATCGTCCTCGCACAGAAAGCAAGCCCTTCATTCGCCACCTCAGACCAAAACATCAGGTTGAGGAAATGATCATTCTCTCGGGAGACCGCGATATTGAAGTTCAGCATCTGGCCAACATCGTCGGCATCACGGATGTTCGCGCAGGCCTGGCTCCGGAACAAAAGCTGCAAATTGTAAGGGACCATACCGCGAAGACTCCGACTTTGTTCCTCGGAGACGGCATCAATGATGCTCCCGCCATGCTTGCCGCGACTGTAGGCGTGGCCTTCGGGCAGAACAGCGATATAACGGCGGAAGCCGCCGGAGCGGTCATCATGGAACCAACTCTTGGCAAGGTCGACGAGCTGCTTCATATCGGAAAGCGAATGCGGCGAATCGCTCTTCAAAGCGCCGTTGGAGGCATGCTGCTAAGCGCCATCGGCATGTTCTTCGCCGCGTTTGGCTTTCTCCCGCCTATCGCTGGAGCGATCGGCCAGGAAGTCATTGATCTTCTTGCTGTGCTCAATGCGCTGCGTGCCTCGTTCCCGGCCAAAGAGCTTCAGGACTTCTGATCTGGCGGGCCCAGCCCCGGCGATCTTCTCATTTCGATCCGGCGGCCCCTGTTTCGGACCCGCCCGGAGAACACAACTTTACGCCTTTACAAACTGCACATCGAGCGTAATGGCAACTTCGTCGCCAACCAGCACGCCGCCGGTTTCGAGCGTCGTGTTCCAGATGAGGCCGTAGTCTTTGCGGCTGATCTTCGTCTGCGCGGAGAGGCCGATCCGCGTGTGTCCCCACGGGTCTTTCGCCGGAGGGGTCGGGCCTTCGGCCTTGAAGGTCACGTCGCGGCTGACGCCATGGATGGTCAGCACGCCTTCGATGTCCAGCAGCCCCTCGCCTTTTCTTTTGACCGCCGTCGAGCGGAACTCCAGTTTGGGGAACTGCGCCACGTCCAGAAACTCCGCGCTTTGCAGGTGAGCGTCCCGCTGCACGTCGCGCGTCGTGATAGTGGCGGCGTCAATCGTCGCCGTCACGCGCGACTTAGCAATGTCGGCCTCGTCGAAGGTAAGTGTGCCCTCGACGCCGGTGAACTGGCCCTTCACGTTCGAGATCATCATGTGTTTCACCTTGAACTCGGCCACGGAATGGACCGGATCGATGCTCCAGGTGCTGGTGGCGGGTTGCGTCTGCGGCAGTGCGCTCATGGGACGGCTCTCCTTCAGGAAGATGAGCGGGAAGCTCAACTACATGAATCTGATCCACATGGCGGCAAAAAGGTCGCCAATTATTTTCCGGGGCGGCAGGCATGCCGGGCAGACCAGCCTCACCGCGGTGCCCAACAGGGTAGTCCTGCGTATCTATTGACACTGCTTTCCCCGGTTTTATAAGTTCAGGGCTGCCATAAATCTCCTAAATTATGTAAACGGTGCCATAAGACGCGGCGGGGCCGCGTCGGAACCATCACGCATAAATCGAAAAGAGGACAGCTACCGATGGAACGCAGGGAATTTCTGAAAGCCGCGTCGCTTACTGCGGCGGGCGCCATGCTTCCGGCAAGCGCCGGGTGGGGAGAAGCAACCGAGGGTGCGCCGGTCACCAAGCCGAACATCATCTTTTGTGTTTCCGACCAGCACCGCGCCGGGCTGACCAAGCGCTCCGGCTATCCGCTGGACACCAGCCCCACGCTCGACAAGCTGGCCGACGCCGGCATTGGCTTCGACCGCGCTTACTGCACCACGCCGCTCTGCGTCCCCAGCCGCACCAGCATGTTGACCGGCCGCTGGCCGGAGGCCACCCACGTCCGCATGAACCTTGATCCGCAGGACGCCTACTATACGAAGCACCTGTATCAGGTGGCGAAGGAACAGGGTTACAGGACAGGACTCGCCGGAAAGAACCACACTTTTCTCAAGAACGGATCGCTGGATTTCTGGCGGGCCTACATGCATTGGTCGGGATGGAAGCCGGCGAACGCGCCCAAGGAGTATTTCGAGTACGACAAGTGGATGGCCGATCTGGAGGCAGACGCCGCGCTTACTCCCACGCCGTTTCCGGTGGAAGTAAGTTATCCCTACAGGATCGTCTCCGATGCGATTGATTTCATCGATGAGTCCGGCAACACGCCGTTCATCCTTCAGGTTGGGTTTCCCGAGCCGCATGACCCGGAGCAGGTCCCGAAGCCCTACTGGGACATGTTTCCACCGGATTCGGTGCCCGACCGGTGCGCCGGGCCGGAGGCGCTCAAGAACCTTGGATATCGCGCGCAATGGCTCTACGGGCTGTCGAATGATTCGTATCCCAGCGAGAAGCACTGGCGGCGCTACAAGTCGAATTATCTGGGAATGCTTCGGATGCTGGACGATCAGTTAGCGCGGCTGGTAAGTCACTTGGAGCAGAAAGACATTTTGAAGAACACGGTCATCGTCTATCTCGCCGATCACGGCGACTACCTTATGGACTATGGACTCGCGCGCAAGGGCGTGGGGCTGTTTGAGTGCCTCACGCGCATCCCCATGGTGTGGTCGGGACATGGCATCAAGCCGACGAGCGTGGGTTCGACGGCCTTCACTTCCATGGCGGACGTGATGCCGACCATGTGTGAAATCATGGGCGCGGAAATTCCCGAGGGCGTGCAGGGCCGCAGCCTGTGGCCGCTGCTGCGCGGCGAAGACTATCCGCGCGAAGAGTTCCGCAGCATCTACACCACGGTGGGACTCGGCGGCCTCTACTATGAGGCCTCTGACCATGTCCCTTACAGCACGGCGGAGCGCCATATCGCAAAAGGTGAAGCCCCAAACTCGCCCTATGGCGTCGGCTGGGATGAGCTGGACAGAGTGACGCAGAGCGGCCTGCAAAAGATGGTCCGCATGGGCGACTGGAAGCTGATCTACGACATGATGGGCTACGGGCAGCTCTACAATCTGGCTTCCGACCCGTGCGAGCTGAAGAATCTTTTCGGCCAGCCGCAGGTCGCGAGCGAGCAGGCGCGGCTTATGGCGGAATTATTGATGTGGACGATCCGCTGCCAGGACAGCCTGCCCACCGGTCCGCAAAACTGGAAATACCAGACCAAGTGGCCGAAGAAGCACAACTGGTACGCGCCCTACCGGCACGGCACCGCGCCGGAGGCGTTTATTCCGTAGTGTCCGGAGCTTCAGGAGTAGGCTGGGCGGCGAGCGGCTTTGGCGCGGCGACCCCGCCACGCTTCTTCGCGTCGGGAGAAATGACCGCGCGGCCATTTTCCGTCTTGCGCACGGAGCGGGGCCGCTCCTTCGGCGGAACCTTGACCGGCTGCGGAGCCACGCGCGCCGCTGAGGCCGCGCCCACGCCCGGCTGAGATATTCCGGGAAGCTGCACTCCCGGAGCAACGGGAAGAATACGATGCGAATGGGTCACGCTGCCAGCCACAATCACGGCGCAGAGCGTGCCCGCCGCCGCAAACATTGCGGCAAGTCGCGGCAGACTGAAGAAGCCCGGAGCTTTTTCCTGCGCGGCCTGCTCCAGCTTCGCCACGATGCGGGCCTCGACCCCCTCACGCGGAGCGGCCGTGCCCAGCCGCCGCAGCGCGCGGTCAATGCGGTCGTCATGCGGTTCCTTCATTGCGAGACTCCTTCTTTCTCCAGCAATGCGGAAAGCTCCCGTCGCGCGCGGAAGATGCGCGAGCGGACGGAGGATTCCGTAGTCTTGAGTACCGAGGCGATCTGGGCGGTCGAAAGCTCTTCCACGGCGGAGAGCAGCAGCGCCTGCCGCTCCTTGGCCGGAAGCCGGTCAACCAACGCCAGAATGCGCCCGTATTCCTGCGACGAGATGATCTCGTCGTCCGCGCGCCGGTCCCCGGAAGGAAGCACGCGCGTGTAGTCGGCGATGTCGTCGTTTTCGGGCCGGGTCTTGCCGCGCCGCTTGCGGTCCAGCACCACGTTCCAGGTAATGCGGACCAGCCACACGCGCAGGTCGCGAATTTCGCTGAGCTTGTCGCGGTGCTTCAGCACGCGGAGAAAGGCTTCCTGCACGGCGTCTTCGGCCTCGGCGCTGTTGCGCATCACCGAGTAGGCGACGCGGTAAAGCGTTGAGGAGTATTCGGCGACAAGGGCGGTAATGGTCTCGCTTGTATCCACTGAGGTCGCAGACGTAAAAGCAGGAGTCATCCAGCCGGCAATCTGTCCCGAATAAGAACTCATGCCATAAGGACGAGGCAGCTTCTATTTTCGCTCAGGAGGGTGGAAAGCTACCAATGGCAATGGAAGTTGGATACGGAAGAGACATTCTTTCCGCGACCAACGGGAGCGGCTGCGGAAGTCGATTTGAGTATGGCGCGCAGCGCGGTACGCATGGACGGCCAGTCCTACTTGCCGCCACCCAGCTTCTTTGTGGCGATCTGGCCAGCGACCGTGTCCTTGTTGCTGTCCTTGATTTCGGCGTAGAGCTTCTTGGCCTCGGCGGGGTTCTTCGTTTCGTACAGGCTGGCCAGTTGCAGCATGGCCTCCGCCGCCGGAACCGTCACGGTCGGGTTCTTAATCACCTGGTTGTAGAGATCGACCGCCTCGCTGTTGCGCCCGGTCTGGCGATAGAGTCCCGCCAGCGCGATCTTGGCCAAGGCGGACAGACCGCTGTCGTGCGAACCCGCGGCCTTCTTGAGTTCCTTTTCGGCGTCCGCAGTCTGGCTCATGTCCAGATAGGTAAGGCCCGCGAAATACTCGGCGTTCTTGCCCGTTTTCATCCAGTCGTACTTGTCCGCCACCTGCACAAACAGAGGATTCGCGGCCTTGGCCCGCGCCGCCGCTGTGGGATAGGTTGTCAGGCCGGGCTCGGTCGGCTGGCCCGGGACCGCCAGCGGCGTGTTGTAAATGTCCATCGCCTGGCCGAAGAGGTCTTTTGCGTGCGCTGAGCGCGAGTTGTAAACCACCACGCTGGTGATGATGAGGGCGGCCACGATCACCAGAATCACGGCGGCAATGATCGTGTTCCTGCGGTGCTCCTGGAGCCAGTCCAGCCCGGAGACGGTGGCCGTCGCAAATTTGTCCTGTTTCAGCGCGTGACGAGTCTGTGTATCCACGGATTTCCTTCAGAAGCCCTTCCACGGCGGAAACTTCACGCAGGCGTAACGGAAAGGGCCTCTGCTCTTGAGATACGTAAAGTTTAGCAGAGGCAGCTTTCAGCCGCCAGCTAGAATAAGGCCATGGAATACCCCATCACCCGCCTGCGCCGCCTGCGCCGCTCGGAGCCGATGCGCAGCCTCGTCCGCGAGACGCATCTTGAGCCGGGCGCGCTCATCCTTCCTCTGTTTCTGTGCGAAGGCGAGGGAGTGCGCCGCGAAGTCTCGTCGATGCCCGGCGTCTTCAATCTTTCCGTTGATGAGGCCGTGAAGGAGGCCGAGTCCGCCGCCGCGCTCGGCGTCGGAGGGCTACTGCTGTTCGGGCTTCCCGCCGAGAAGGACGAGCAGGCCACCGGGGCTTGGGCCGAGGACGGAATTGTGCAGCGCGGGCTGCGCGCGCTTAAGGCGTCCGGCGCGGCGAAAAAGCTGCTGCTCATTGCCGACGTCTGCCTGTGCGAATACACCTCGCACGGCCACTGCGGCATTGTGAAGAAGCAGGGCGAGGAGTACGAGATTGAAAACGACTCCAGCCTCGCGCTGCTGTCCAAGACCGCCGTCTCGCTCGCCCGCGCCGGGGCCGACATTGTGGCCCCCAGCGACATGATGGATGGCCGCGTCGCCGCCATCCGCGACCACCTCGACGATGAGGGCCTGGAGCAGACGCCCATTCTCTCCTACGCTTCCAAATTCGCCTCGGCGTTTTATGGGCCCTTTCGCGAGGCCGCCGACTCCGCTCCGCAGTTCGGCGACCGCCGCAGCTACCAGATGGACGGAGCCAACCTGCGCGAGGCCATGCGCGAAATCGACCTTGACCTGGCCGAGGGCGCGGACATGATTCTGATGAAGCCGGCCATGCCGTATCTCGATGTGATCCGGGCCGCCCGCGAGCGCTTCGATGTGCCCATCGGCGCGTATCAAGTCTCGGGCGAATACGCGATGCTGCAGGCGGCCTTCGCCAAAGGCTGGCTCGACCGGCAGCGCGCCATGATGGAATCGCTGCTCTCCATTCGCCGCGCCGGAGCCGGCTTTATCGTGACCTATTTTGCGAAGGAAGCGGCGAAGGCGCTGGGATAATCAGCCTCGATCCAGTTCAGCAAACAACTCGCTCAATTCCACGCGAATGGGCGTGCCGGGGATTGTGAGCATGCCACCCTCCGGCTCCTGAAATCCAGTGGCGGAGCAGACATACGCTTTGCGAAGCTCGGGATCGATCACCCAGACGTGTTCCGTTCCGAAGCGCAAATAATCGTCAACCCTACGCCGAATTTTGGAGAGTGTGTCCTCGGGAGAAAGAATTTCGATAAAAAGCAGCGCGGGTGTCTTCAGAATCCGCTCCCACTCCAGTCCGGCCCGCGTGACCGTAACGTCCGGCACCCGGAAATTGTTCGCGCTTACCTGCACGCGCAGTTCGGGATAAACGTCGATATTCCACGTGTTCCTGTTCTGGGCGAACAGAAAAATCAAAGCCGCCTGAACTGCCGCGTGCTCTTTCTCCCCGAAGTTACGCTCCTGGATCTCGCCGTCAACGTAGTCGCAATCCGGGCGATAGCTGCTCGACAGATATTCCTCCACTGAAACCCGGATCGGATGCGCAAATGCGTTCATGGCTCCAGTATCACGCGCCCGCGCCACCGCAACAAGCCTTTAAGATAGCCTCATGCCCCTGTTCAAGATCGTCATCCTTGCCATCATTCAAGGATTGGCCGAGTTGCTCCCTGTCTCCAGTTCCGCGCACGTGGTTGTGGCCGAGCGCATCATGGGGCTCGACGCTTCGTCGCCGCAGATGACGCTGATGCTGGTCATGCTGCACACCGGGACCATGTTCGCCGTCATTGTCTATTTCTGGCGGCAGTGGCGCAGGACGTATTTCCGCAGCTCCGGAGCATTCAGCCTGATTGCCGTGCGGCTCATCTGGGCCACTATCCTGACCGGCGTAGTGGGCATCATCATGATGAAGATCATCGAGCACACGCTGCTCAGTGACGTTCCCCACGCGCAGATTGAAGACATGTTCAATCATCTGGAATGGATCTGGCCTGCGCTGGCCGCCGCCGGGGTCCTGATTCTCGCGGCTGGAATTTTTACTCGCGACGAGATGATTGACGACCGCCGCGAGCCTTCAATTTCTCAGTCCGGCTGGATCGGGGCTGTGCAGGGCTTCTGCCTGCCGTTTCGCGGATTCTCCCGCTCCGGCGCGACCATCTCCACCGGAATGTTGGCCGGAGTGGCCCGCGAGCGCGCCGAAACCTTCAGCTTTGCGCTGGCCGTTATCCTTACGCCTCCCGTGGTCGTGCGCGAAGTGTGGCGACTGGTCAAAGCCGACCACATCACCGGCGGATTGCACCTGGCCTCGGCCATGGTTCCGGGGCTTATCGGAATGGGCTGCTCATTCATCGCCGGACTCATCGCGCTGCGATGGCTGAGCCGCTGGCTCGAACATGGACGGTGGTACATCTTCGGACTCTACTGCCTCGCCGCCGCCGGGGCCGTCTTTTACCTGCATCACATCGGCTATTGATGAATAAGACCC
>JAICYR010000201.1 GCA_025934135.1 Acidobacteriaceae bacterium
CAAACGCGGGCGGGGCCTCATTCTGAGGCGACATCAGCACTGCTGTCACCCAAATACAAATGTTGTCATCCTGAGCGAAGTTGCCGCTCAGAGCGGCAACGAAGTCGAAGGATCTGCGTTTCTTCTGCGAGTACACCAAGACTGGTTCTGCTTTAGCTCGTCATTCTGGGCCCTGAGCCCTGTGCCGTTGGCCCTGCTCCGCTCGAACCAGCTTCCCGTCCCGCAGCAGAAACTCCTCGCCGCGCCACGTGATGGAGTTTCCGGCGAAGCTCCAAATCCAAACCCAGAGCGCGCAGAAGTCGCGCAGCGGCAGCAGCCAAAGGTCGCGCAGTACCTGCCGGTCATCGAGAATGCCGACGCCCACCGACAGCGCCACGCTGACGCGCGCCAGTACCGTAAGGCTCAGCAAGGCAAGGCTGGGCAGGTCGAATCCGCAGGCGATGCAGTTCAGCACCGCCCACGGAATTCCAAACGTGACGACCAGCCCGGCGTATCCCAGCTTGCGCGAGTCGCGCACGGCCCGCGCCCAGCGCAACTGGTGCGCGAAGAACTCGCCCATCCGATAGGCCGGGACCGAGGTCGCCACCACTTCGCGGCTCAGGACGACGGCGAACCCAGCATTGGCGATGCGCGCCCCAAGCTCGTAGTCGTCGGCGAGTGAGTTGACGAGGGCCTCAAACCCTCCCGCCGCCGCGAGCGCCTCGCGTGATACGGCCAGCGTCGAGCCGAGTCCGAATCGGATTCCTCGATCCAGCTTCATCGCCGTCAGCACGCCGGGGAAAAAGTCGGTGGCGATGCCGAGAGCCTCCATTTTTGAGCCCAGCGTCCCGTGCGCGATGCCGCGATACGGGGCAGTGACCATGCCCACGGTTTTCCCACGTTCGGGATTGGAAAACCCCGCCATGATCCGGCCCAAATAGCGCGGAGAGACGTGAATGTCGCTGTCGTTGACGATGAGATATTC
Organism: Acidobacteriaceae bacterium; assembly: GCA_025934135.1. Classification (GTDB taxonomy): domain Bacteria; phylum Acidobacteriota; class Terriglobia; order Terriglobales; family Acidobacteriaceae; genus Silvibacterium. The sequence continues at coordinate 965 of JAICYR010000201.1, forward strand.
GTGGCGGCCCTGCGGCGCCATCTGCGCCAGGTTGCTCACCTTGCCGTTCAGGCCGAACTTTTCCGGACAGACAATGAGCCGAATCTCCCGCTCCGGAAATTCAACCTTGAGCCTCTCAACCGCCGCGACCGCCGGATCATCCGGGCTCGCCACTCCGAACAGAAGCTCGTAGTCGCCCGCGTACTGCTGGCGGCAGTGGCTGGCGAAGGCCTCGTACATGCCGGGATCGAATCCCTTAAGCGACTTCAGAACGCTCACGCCCGGAGCGAAATCGGCGATCGCCCCGCGCCGCCGCATGAAGCTGCGCGCGCTCCACAGCGCGGCGATGAAATAGAAGATCGAGGCAAGCGTGATGAGGCTCGTGATGGAAGCAACGACAATGGCGAACATGCAAGGTAAGTGTAGCGGAGCGCGTCCGCTTACAACGCCCGCAGCCTGCGGCAGGCCTCGTCGAGATCGGCGTCTTTCTTGGCGAAGCAGAAGCGCAGCAGGTTCTCGCCGCCTCCGGGACGGAAGAACGCCGAGCCTGCGACTGAGGCAACTCCGGTGCGGTTCAGCAGCGTGTGCGATTTTTCGACGGCGTTCGCGCCCTCAATCCGGCTGGCGTCCGCCAGAATGTAGTACGCCCCGGCAGGAATGTGCGGCGTTAGTCCGGCGTCCTGAAGCGCGGCGACCAGGCGGTCGCGCTTGGCCCCAAACTCGCGCGCCAGCCGCTCGTAGAAAACCGGCGTAAGCTGCTCCATTCCGGCGGCGGCTCCGTGCTGGAAGGCCGACGGAGCGCAGACATAGGTCAGATCGTGGAAGTAGCTGATCGCCCCCAGCCACTTCGCGTCCGCAACAAGATAGCCGAGCCGCCAGCCCGTAATCGCGAAGGTCTTCGAGAAGCCGGACGTGATAATCGTCCGCTCGCGCATTCCATCCAGCATGGCCGGACTCACGTGCTTCGCGCCGTCGTAAAGAAAGTACTCGTAAATCTCATCCGTGAAGATGAAAAGCTCATGCTCGGTCGCGATTGCGCCCAGCGTCTCCAGTTCCGCCCGCGTGAAGATCTTTCCCGAGGGGTTCGCCGGAGTATTCACCACAACCGCCCGCGTGCGCGGGGTGATGGCCGCCCGCAGTGCGTCAAAGTCCAGGTCCCAGTTGGGAGCGGCCAGCGGAACGACGACCGGCTTCACCCGCATTGAGAGCAGCGTATTGGCGTGGTAGCCGTAGTACGGCTCGAACAGAATTACTTCATCGCCGGGATTGAGCAGCGCCATGGCCGCTGCGTGAAAAGCTCCGGTGGCTCCGCTGGCCACCAGCACCTCGCGGTCAGGATCGACGGCCATCCCGCGGTCCCGCCGAAGCTGCGCCGCAATGGCGTTGCGCAGCCGCGCGATTCCGTCCAGCCGGGTATAGATATTGTGACCCTCGCGAATGGCCTCGATCGCGCCGTCGGCCACCGGCGCCGGGACCTCCGTATCGCAGACTCCCTGCGCCAGGTTCACGCCGCCCATGCGGTCGCACTCCATCGTCATGGCGCGGATTTCCGATTGCAGCACGCGCGGGGCCAGCTCGCTGAGCGAAAGACTATGGGCAGGATGAAGGACTGCGTGCGCCATGGGAGCCGCACCTCCGAATGGATTTACAACACAGATAATGGTAACTCCCCCCACACAGGCAAAGGCGGCTTGTGCGGACGAAGAGCGCTTGATCGGGCCGACAGATATTTCCGTTGCGCTGGGGGCGAATTGCGGTAGACTTCTCGGCAAAGCGGCTAGGGTCTGCTAACAGGCCTGGAAAGAAGGAAGACCGCCCATGTCGCAAGACTCTTCTCCAGGTCGCATCGAGGTCATTACCGGGCCGATGTTTTCCGGCAAGTCCGAGGAGCTGATCCGCCGTCTCAAGCGCGCGCAGATCGCTCGGCGGTGCGTTCTCTGCTTCCGGCCCGACCTGAACCTTAGCTCTTACCGCACCTCCATTGCCTCGCACGGCGCGCAAACCATCAACGCCTATGTGGTCGCGAACACAGGAGAGCTGAAAGAGGCGCTGCTTCCTGTGATTCAGGACGTGGATGTTATCGGCATAGACGACGCGCAGTTTTTCGACGCCTCGCTCGTGCGGCTTGTGATCGAGCTGACGCACATGGGCAAGCGCGTCCTCATCTCCGGATTGGACACCACCTTCGCCGGCGAGCCGTTCCCGCCCATTCCTGACCTGCTCGCGGTTGCCGACGAGGTGGTGAAGCTCTCCGCCGTTTGCATGCTGTGCGGAGCGCCGGCCGTCCACACGCAGCGCCTCGGGCCCAGCCAGTCGCTGGTGCTGGTTGGAACGGAAGGGGCCTACGAGGCCCGCTGCCGGTTGTGCTTCCAGCCCTACCACGGCGAGCACGAGCCGGAGCAACTGGAAATGCAGGGGCTGGGGGTCAGGAGTTAGACCGCATTCCGCCTGAGCTTACTTGCTCAATTCCTGCAACATTCTTTCGCGGAGGAGTCGGTTCACCTTTGTCTGGTATCCGCGACCTTTCGCCTTGAGCCATATCAGCACGTCCGTATCCAGGCGGATGGACACGGCCTGCTTATTGGGCCGATACCACTTGCCCCGCACCGCGTCCTTCCAAGCTCCGGCGGGAAGCTCCGGAATGTCTGACGTGTCAATCTTGTGATCGGGCAATTTAGACAGTCTTTGCATCTCCCGCTTCTGGCGCGGGGTCGGAGGCCGGTCCGGCTTCAACTCATAAACTACGGTTTTAGATTTTGCCTGCTTCTTCATATTCGTCCCATATGAATCGCATTTGTATATACAATAACGCATATACAAAGTTCTCGTCCAGCGCCAGGTTGCGAGCTTGCTGGGCCAACCTGAAAAATGGTCCTGGGCGGCCTGTACTCGCGTTGGGATATCCTTACCTCACCTGAATCCCTGGAGACCATTGAACATGAGCCATTCCTCACAGTCTGTGATTGACGCTATCGATGCGCGCGTTGCGCGGCAGCATCTTCTGGACCATCCCTTCTATCAGGCCTGGTCGCGGGGCGAGCTTTCGCTCGATGCGCTGCGCGATTACGCCGTTCAGTACTACCACCACGTCGCGGCCTTTCCCACCTATTTGTCCGGAGTCCATACGCAAACGGAAAATGCCGAAATCCGCCGCCACATTCTCTCTAACCTCATGGACGAAGAGGCGGGTTCGCCGAACCATCCCGAGCTTTGGCTGCAATTTGCCGAGAGCCTCGGCCTCAGTCGCGAGCAGGTTCGGCAAACGGCCCAATGGGACGCGACCAGTGCCCTCATCGCGAGCTTCCGCGACTGCTGCGGGCAGCGTGGAACCGGCGTCGGGTTGGCGTCACTCTATGCCTACGAGAGCCAGATTCCCGCCGTCTCAGAAAAGAAGATCGAAGGGCTGAAGCAGTTCTACGGCTTCACTGACCCGGAGAGCTACCAGTACTTCACCGTCCACATTGAAGCCGACCGCGAGCATGCCGCCGTTGAGGCCGCGCAGATCGCGCAGTTGGTCGATGAAGCCGAACGTCCCGCCGCGCTTGCGGCTGTGGGCGAAGTGCTGGCCGGCCTCTACGGAATTCTGTCCGCGGTCTGCGAGCGGCACGGCATCCGTGATTGCGCAATGCAGAACTGAGTCGTTTGGGGTGCCCCATCCTTTCGCGCTGTTTGCGAAAGGGTGGGATGACAACCCGGTTCGCTGCTCCTCATCTTGATCTTTCAGGCATTGGAGCGAAGTATCGGTTCAGGGTGCGCTGGCCCGCTGGATGAAACGAACTCGTGCGAAACAGCTCCCTTCTTATGTCCGTGAGACTTCGGGCCGCAGGCTTGGTTGAGAAACAGCTCTCCGGCGCGATTGGACCCGCGAATACCTCCGCCGCCGCGCTCGCCTGAACGCTGACCGTTTCGCTGGCCGCCGCCTGCGGGTGCTCCACAGCCTGCCCTGAGTTTGTCGAAGGCTCGCGCTTCTGGGACGTGGGTTCGCCGCTCCGCTGATCGCTCGCCTCCACCAGCGTGCCCGACTTGCCCAGATTCGCCGCCATGGCCTTCAGCATCCGGAACAAAACCTCGGCGGCGCGGCGCTCGACACGTTCCTCATTCATTGCCTGGAACAGCAGAAAATAGTCGATCTGCAACGACGCCCGGTCCTCGGG
>JAICYR010000070.1 GCA_025934135.1 Acidobacteriaceae bacterium
CCGGCCCGGCCGCCCATCACCGGCGTCTCCCACATCGCCGTCTACACCAGCAATGCGGCCGCTGCGGAACACTACTACGTACACGACATCGGCCTCAAGAAAGGCCCCGACCCCGAGGACCCCGCCGGGGTCCGCTACTACGTGAATTCCACGCAGTTCGTCGAGGTCCTGCCCCTGCCCGCCAAAACCGGCAACGCGCGCCTCGACCACATCGGCTACATCACCTCGGACGCCGAAGCCCTGCGCCTGTATCTCGCCGCCCACCGCTACGCCGTACCCGACCGCGTTCACAAGGCCACAGACGGAAGCCTCTGGTTCAGCGTCAAAGACCCGGAAGGAAACAAGATCCAGTTTGTTCAACCCGCGCCGAAGGCCATCAGCATGGCCGGAGGGGACCCCGTTGGACGCCACATCATTCATGTGGGCGAGCGCGTCAAAAGCGCCGAGGTTGAGAACCCTTTCTACCGCGACCTGCTCGGATTCAAACCCTACTGGTTCGGAGGCATGAAGCCCGGCAAAACAGACTGGGTCTCGCAGCAGGTCCCCGACGGCCACGACTGGCTTGAATACATGCTCGAATCCGATGGCGACATCTCGCAACGCCAATTCGGCGTGCTCGACCACCTCTCGATTGGCGTGGTCAACATGGAGCAGGCCGTCACCACGCTCGACCGCGAAGGCCGCCTCAACAATCCTCACACGCCCATGCAGATTGGCCGCGACGGCAAGTGGCAGTACAACCTTTTCGACCCCGACGGCACTCGCCTCGAACTGATGGAATTCACTCCGGTCGAAAAGCCCTGCTGCTCACCCTTCACGGCGCCCAACCCATCGCCGGATGAAAACTGAATTCAGACGATCCGCAGCCCCGACAATCAGATAGCAAATGGGTGGCCTATTTAAGCCCGGCTTTGGCTTGGATGGGGACAAGAACTATTCAGCAAACAGCCCTTTCAGCCTGCCTTGCGACCCTCTTCCAGCACCGAATCCAGCAGCCCGGCAAGCGAGTGGGCGCGGGTGCGGATTGAGTTCTGCGACTGCCGGGCATTGCCCGTAATCGCGTCATATTTCTGTTCCAGCGCGGCCAGCTCGTCGGCGAGATTCAGCGCGGCCAGCACGGCCACTCGCAGCGAGTCGACCGTCTTGCCGTGTGCGGCCACCGCCCGCATCTTCCCGTCCACCATCTCCGCCAGACGCCGGATATACTCCGTGTCCTGCCCGCGCAGGTTATAGGTCTGGTCGTAGATATCGACCGTGATCGAATTGTCGCTCGCGGGCTCGGTCATCGTTATACCTGGATCGCATCCAGTTGCTTCAGCAGTTTCTCGACTCGGGTGCGAACCGTCTCGCGCTCTTTTTCGAGCGAGCCTAGCTGCGCCGCCGACTGCGCTCCCTCATCCGTAAGCTGCGCGATTTTTCCATTGGCCTGCTCCAGCCGCTCCTCCAGGGAAATGACCCGCTGCTCGGCATTCAGCCCGCTTTCCTCCAGGCTTCTAACTGAGGCCTCAAGCGACTGGATGCGCGCCTCGGCTGCGGCACGGGCGTCGCGCTCGCTCCTCACCAACTCAATCAGGCGCAGCACGCGCTGCTCCAGCGCGTTGAAATCGTCGGCGGCAAGGGGAATCTGGGTTTCTTCAACAGCAAGCGTGGACATCAGGGGGACACCTCGGGGAAAATGGCTTCGCTCTTGCGAGCTCGAGCGCGTGTGCTCCAAAGAGCGCGTTGTGCTCCAGTATATCTCCGATGCACGCGGTGGAAACTGCGGAAAACCACCGCCTGCGTGCCCACCCGTATACTCGCCTGATCTACAACTGCGCCTTCGCCTCGAGCACGCGCCGGACGGCCTCTTCCGGAGTCGCCCCCACCGCCGAGAGATGCCCCATTTTGCGACCACTGCGCGGCGTTTGCTTTTCGTATAGATGTAGCCGCACCCCCGGGACAGCAAGGGCCTTGTCGAAACTCGGCACGCGAGGCTGGTTGTTTTCATCCAGCCACAAATCTCCCAACAGATTGGCGATGGCCGCGGGCTGAATGATGGACGGGTCCCCAAGCGGCAAATTGCAGACCGCGCGCACCGCCTGCTCAAATTGGCTGGTGACGCAGGCCCGCTCGCTGGCGTGATAGCTGTTGTGCGGGCGCGGAGCCAGCTCATTCACCAGAAGCTCGCCGCCTTTCGACACAAACATCTCCACCGCCAGCAATCCTTCCAGCCCAATCGCCTCGGCAATGCCGCAGGCGATGCTCTGCGCCTGCGACTCCAGCGCCGGATCGACCGAGGACGGCAGCACGCTCCAGGCCAGAATCTGGTTTTCGTGGTGGTTCAGCGCGCTGGCGAAGCTCCGCGTTTCTCCACCCGGCGAGCGCGCCACCATAACGGAAATTTCCTTGTCCAGATCGATGGCTTTCTCTGCCACACAGGACTTCTCGCCCAGCAGACGCCACGCTTCGGCTGTCGTCGTTGCGACTCCAAAGCCCAGCTTCACCTGGCTGCGTCCGTCGTAGCCTCCACGCGCGCTTTTGACGAAAAGCCGCGGGCCAATTTCAGTGGCGGCGCGCGCAAGGTCGGCTTCGGACTCGATGACGCGGTATTCGCCCATCGGAAACCCATGCTCGCGAATCCAGGCTTTTTGCAGAATCCGGTCCTGAATAATTCGAAGCGCGGAGGCGGCGGGCCGCACCGGGGCATATTGCGCGGCGGCCTCCAGACAAGCCAGCGACACCTGCTCAATCTCCAGGGTGACCACGTCAGAGCCGCGCGCCAGATCAGCGGCGGCGCGCGCATCGTCCCAATTGCCCTCGAAGCAGGCGTCCACGACAAAGCGCGCCGGACAGGAGGGGTCCGGATCCATCACCTGCACGCGATAGCCGAAGCCGCGCGCGGCCATCGCGACCATGCGCCCAAGCTGGCCTCCGCCAAGAATGCCAATCGTCGCGCCGGGCAAAATTACGGAAGGCGCGGCGCTCATTGCGCCAATTCCTGCGCCAGCACTTCTTCGCTGCGCTCTTTGCGCCACGCGCGAAGCTTCTCGCGAAGCGCGGAATCAGTTGTGGCAAGAATTTCAGCGGCAAAAAGCGCGGCGTTTGCAGCGCCCGGCTTGCCGATGGCAAGGGTCCCGACTGGCACGCCTTTAGGCATCTGCACAATCGAGAGCAGCGAGTCGATTCCGTTGAGCATGGTGGCAGGCACCGGAACTCCAAGCACCGGGACCAGCGTCTTGGCGGCCAGCATTCCCGGCAGATGCGCCGCGCCGCCGGCCCCGGCGATAATCACGCGCAGGCCGCGCGACTCCGCCTGCTCGGCATATTGGAAGAGCCAGTCGGGCGTGCGGTGCGCCGAGACAACGCGCGCTTCGTGCGGGATACCAAAAGCACGCAGAATTTCGATGGCGGGCGCGAGCACTTCGTAGTCGCTCTTGCTGCCCATCACGACTCCGACCAGGATTGCTTTCTTATTGCGGGACACGGCCTTCGGGCCGCGCTGCGAGGCTTGCTTCATGCGCTGATTATAAGTTGTGACGCCCAAGGTGGAGTTCCCGGCAGCGAAGAGCCCCCGCCGGAGCGGGGGCTCTTGCAAAGAACGGGCCTACGCTATTGCATGTGAATGCCCTTGTTGGCCTCTTCGTTCTTCTTCTCCTCGTTGGCCTTGCGGGTATTCATCGCTTTTTGCAGCCATTGATCCACCATCGCCATATCGGCCTTGCGGGCGGCGTCATCGCCACATTCCAGGTCGGCCTTGCGGCGGTAGGTCAACTGAAGATAAGTCATCGCGTCGTCGTAATTCGGACGTATTTCAACGGCCTTCTTCAGATACTTGATGCCTTCATTGACCAGATCACTGTTCTCCTTGACCAGGGTCTGGCAGGTCTTTTTCGGCATCTTCGGATTGCCTTGGCCGTCGTCTTCCAGCCCAACCGCTTTCAACTCCCTCACCGCGTTTCGGTAGGCCAGCTTCCAATCGATGCTGCCGATGGTGTAAGCCGCCTCGGCGTCCTGCGGATCGGCCTGGAGCACCTTCAACTGCCACTGCTTGGCCTTGTCGTTATCGTCGATGTTCAGGTAGATGCTGGCAATCCCCTTCATGCTGTCAACGTCGCCGGGCTTCTGCTGAAGGACCTTCTTGAAGTTCTCAATAGCAAGATTGGCCGTCTTCATATTTTCGGCGCTCTTGAGGTCGGGAACCACCTGCTGGGCATAGGCTGTCGCCAGATAGGAGCGGGCCATGGGCAGGGACGGGTCGTCATTCACCGCCTGCTCGAAGTGGTTGATCGCCTCTTCGTACCGCGCGCTCTTGTAGGCCTGGACTCCCTTGTTCAATTGATCACGGGCCTTCAGTTTCTGGCAACCGGTCACAGCGACCACCAGCGAAAGGGTTGCGATGGTCATCACCGGGAAACGTGCAATTCGATTCATTCTCTTTCAGTTCTCCTTCGGCCGCCGCGCGTTGGTTGCGACTGGGGTGATTCAAGGGCCGCCCGGAGGATTAATCCCCCCGCGCTGATTGTACTTGCTCTGCGGCATACTGCAACTGCTCAGTACGCTTAACTCAAGGGCGACACCCGGCCCGTCAACGGAGCGTGCGCCGCCTGAAGCCCTACTGTCCTTGCTGCATCTTGGGCGTAATCACGCCAATGTGATCCACCCCAACGGAGTGCGCAATGTCAAAGGCCTGGGCCACAGGGGCGAAACTAAGATTGGGATCGCCCTGTATGAACAACACCTTCTCGGCTCGGATGGAGTAAATTGAGTTGAGCTTGTTCTTCAAATCGTTGCTGGCGACATCCTCATTGTTGATCTTGTAGCTGGCGATGCCATTCGCGCCATTTGTGATCTGAAGCACCACGGTGAGTGGATTGGGCTTGGACTCCGTCGGGTTTTTGGGTGGCTGCGGCACCAGCGCGTCCAGGCCAGTGGGCGCCACCGGCACAATCGCCATGAAAATGATGAGCAGCACCAGCAGCACATCGATAAAGGGAGTTACGTTCATTTCCGAGTTCAGCCCGCCCGGGCCGCTACCAGCTGACATTGCCATAGGTCAATTCCTCATTTCCGGCGCTGGGCCGGACTTAAATACTGCGGGCTATTCCGTGCCCGCGACGCCCGAGGGAGGTGGATTGTTCTGCCGGTTCTCCGTCAGGAACGCGACTTCCTCCACACCGGCGGTGCGGACCGCGTCAATCGCGTCTTCCACCGTTCCGTAATGGGAGCGCGCATCCGCGCGGAAATAAACCGTCTTGTCTGTCTTGTTCTGGATCAGGTTGGCGACCTGCGTACCGAGGTTCGCGAGCGTGACCTGGTCGGGACCGAGGTAGACCTTATTGTCGCGTGTAATGGCGACAGTCACGGCATCCTGCTTGCTGGCGTCATGCATGGCTGTTGCGCTGTTGGTCTTGGCCAGCGTCACGTTGATCTTCTGTTCGGCCAAGGGCGTGATAACCATGAAGATGATCAGCAGCACCAGCATCACGTCCACCATCGGCGTCACGTTGATGTTGGAGTTTACCTTGCTGCCTTCGTCTCTTTTTGCGATTCCCATTCTTTACTCCGTGCGTCCGTTTACGCGCTCAAGCCTGGGGAAAACTGGGCACCGGGAGCGCCCTGCTCCCGGCGTGTGATTCCCGCTGTGATGAGACGCCTTAGCGGCGGCTCTGCTTGATGAAGTAGTCCACCAGCTCGCTCGACGAGTTGTCCATCTCCACGTCGAACGCTTCCACCTTGCCCGTGAAGTAGTTGAACGCCCAGACAGCCGGAATGGCGACCAGCAGACCAAGCGCCGTGGTGACCAGGGCTTCCGAGATACCTCCTGCAATGGCCGAGATGCTGGTTGTGTGCTGTGCGGCGATTTGTCCGAACGCCTTCAGAATACCGGCGACGGTCCCGAACAGTCCCACGAATGGGGCCGTGGAGCCGATGGTGGCCAGGCCGCCCAGACCGCGTTTCAGCTTGGCATGGACGATGGCCTCGGCCCGCTCCAGAGCACGCTTGGAAGACTCGATTTGCTCAGCGGTAACGGTTCCGCCGCTGCCGTAGGTGCGGAATTCCTGCAGACCGGAGGTGACGACCTCGGCGAGGTGCGACTTCTTGTTCCGGTCGGCAACCTTCACCGCCTCATCCAGCTTGCCCTCCTTCAGGGCGCCGGCGACGCGAGGAGCGAACTCGCGCGACTGCTTGCGGGCTGCCGCGAAGTAGAGGTAACGGTCAATCATGACGGCCAGCGACCAGACCGACATGATGATAAGCAGGATGACCACGCCACGGGCCAGCCATCCCATCTGGTTCCACAGACCCATGGGGCCGAAGTTGACCGATGTGTCGTCCTGAAAGAACGCGCCCAGGGTGGATGCGTGGAGAGAGAGTTGATGTAGATGAGCGAGAATCACTTGAATCTTTCCTCCTAAGGAGTAACTACTGATGTTTCAAAAACGTTTTGACGGCTGCGCAAGGGCCCTCCCGGGCATGGAGAGGGCCTTGCGTGTATCAGCCACCGAGGGTAAAGATGACATTCACCTGCGTTTCCACCTCCACCGGCTGACCATTCAGCAGATAGGGTTTGTAACGCCAGGTCTTCACAGCTTCCACGGCCGCCTGCTGGAGCATGGGCGGGCCGCTAATGACTTTAAGATTCTGAATTCTGCCATCCTTCGAGATCGAGGCCTGAAGCACCACCGTCCCTTGGATGCGCGCGGCCTTGGCAATGGCCGGATAACGAGGATCAACTCCGCCAATTTTGTTACCGGCGATCACGCCCGCGGAAACCGCGATTTTCTTCGGCGGCGCCGCCTTAACGGTCGGACCGCCGCTGCCAAGTCCGCCAAGAATGCCGCCCATCACGCCGTTGGCGCTTCCTCCGGACATGCCTTCCATACCGGCAACGCCCGCCATGCTCGGCGGCGGAGCGGCCTCATGCACCATCTCGACTTTTTTCGGGATCTTGGTGGGGGCCGTTAGCTGGTTGTTCATCAGCTGAGATACCCCCTTCTGTACCTGCACGGGCTGCGGTGGAGGCGGTGGAGGCGGTGGCGGAGGCGGAGGCGGAGCCACAAGCAACGTAGTCATGGCTGTGACCGGCAAAGCGTCAGGATAGATCAGGGGATAAAGGATCATGGCTCCGATGATCGCGCAGTTGATCCCAAGCCCGACCCAGACCCAGTATTTGCTCTTCGTCTTGATCTTGCCGCCGGATTCCATCAGTGAATCTTCAAACATGACCTACCTCTGACTTGCTTAACATTCCTTACCTTCTATAGACACCGCGAGGTGGGGCATTTGTTCCCGGGTGGGCATTGTCCCTTCCAGCCGGCTCTCCGGGCAAAAAAGGTGGGCGATTTTTTCTATCACAATCACCATAGGATGCGAAAGTCCCGTCCAACCCTTAAACCTTTGTCGAGCGCCTTCCCGCCGGCAGGGCCGCACTCTTGCCGCGCTGCATCCGCCAATCCTGATAAGCAACCAGCATCGGAGAGGCAATCGCAATCGAGGAGTAGGTCCCGATCAGGATGCCAATCACCAGCGCAAACGAAAAGCCCCGCAGCACCTCGCCCCCGAAAATATACAGCGAAAGCACGGTCAGGAACGTCAACCCTGAAGTCAGTACCGTCCGGCTCAGCGTCTGGTTAATGCTCCGATTTACCAGTTGGCCCAGAGGCTCCCGCCGGGTCATCCGCAGGTTCTCCCGGATGCGGTCAAAGACCACAATCGTGTCATTCATCGAATAGCCAATCAGCGTCAGGATGGCCGCGATGACGGTCAGCGATATCTCCTTGTCAAAGATCGAGAAAAAACCGATCGTAATAAGGGTGTCGTGGAAGACGGCCACCACGGCGGCCACGCCATAGATCAACTCAAACCGGAACCACAGGTAAACCAGCATTCCCGCCAGCGAATACAGGGTGGCGTACAGCGCCTGGTGGCGAAGCTGAGCGCCCACCTGCGGGCCGACAATTTCAACGTTGCGGACCGTGAATCCCGATAAATAGGCGTCCTGCTTCAGCACGTTGAGAATGGCGGGATCGACCACTCCGGAAAGATCGTCGATGGAACCGATCAGTCCGCTGTGCTCGTTGTCCTTGTAATTCAGGACGGCATTGGCCTGTTGCGTATAGCGCTGGGTGGCGTTATCGCCCTGCCCCAGGTGTTCGGGGTCCTTCTGCGCCAGCCAGTCAGCAAGCTGCCCTCGACCCACGTTGTCCAGGTCGATCTTTCCGGTCCCCAGGTTCTGTTTGCCGGTTTTGGAGTAGTTCTCCGTGAGGGTGGAGACAATCGAGGCGCGGCCCGCATCCAGCGCGGATTCACCGCTCCTTTTTTCCGGCAGCGTGATGATAACCTCGTGGTTCGCCGGCGGCCCGTAGGTGACGACGGGTGCATCCTTCAACCCAGCCCGCTGCGCGGCGGCGCGCAGATCACCGATATCCGGCGCGTCGGTAAACTTCACGCGCACGACCGTGCCGCCCCGGAAATCCACGTCCAGCGGGAGACCATGCCAGAAAAACAGCGACAGCAGCCCGCCCACGCTGAAGATCAGCGAGAATGCCAGGAAGTACCACTTCTTCCCCAGCCAATCGATCTTTACTTCACCAAAAAATTCCACGAATTCATTTCCTCAGGGGCCAACGCCCCGGGTATTTCTAAAATTTCCACTTCGCTCCGCGAAGATGGCCGCCCTGGCCCGTCCCTACACCGAAATCGGCTCGCCCCTCAGCTTCTTGTTCAAGTGCGCGTCAAAGATCACTCGCGACACAAAGACCGCGGTAAACAGGTTCGCGCAAAGTCCAGCGGTGAGCGTTACGGCGAACCCCTTCACCGGCCCGGTCCCGAACAGGAACAAAATCGCCGCCGAAACCACGGTCGTGACGTGCGTGTCCAGAATCGTGGTCCAGGCGTGCGCGAATCCTTGATCGACCGCCGCCGCCGGGGCCTTACCCGCGCGCAGCTCTTCTCGTATTCGCTCAAAGATCAGCACATTCGAGTCCACGCCCATGCCGACCGTGAGGATGACGCCCGCGATGCCCGGCAGCGTCAGCACCGATCCTGTATAGCCCATGAACCCTAGCAGAATTACCAGGTTCAGGATCAGCGCCAGGTCGGCATTAATGCCCGCGCCACGATAGTAGATCAGCATGAAGATCAGCACAGCCAGCATGCCGATCACCGCCGCCATCACGCCTTCGCGAATCGAGTCCGCGCCCAGCGACGGGCCAATTGTGCTCTCCTGCAAATACTTCAGCGAAGCCGGCAGCGACCCGGTATTGAGCAGCATGGCCAGATCCTGCGCCTCCTGCGAAGTCATCGACCCGCCGGAAATCGTCCCCTGGTCGCGAATCTGGTCGCGGATGTTCGCCACTTCCTGGACCTTGTTGTCCAGCACAATGCCCAGCGGCTTGCCCTTGTTCGCGCCGGTGAATTGAGCAAAGTGGTTGCCGGCAGCGGTGGTCAAAAAGAACTCCACCTGAGGCTCATTTGTGTTCGAGTCGGTTCCGGCGCGCGCGCTACGAATATCGGTGCCCGCGACCTCCGGCGTCTGCTTGATCTCGTACCAACCGGAGGGAGTTACTCCGGGGGCCGTCTTCACTAGCTCCGAGCCAAAAGGAACCGCGCCCCCAAGCTGCTGCATCGCATCCTGCTCGTCGGTATAGGGGCCGCCCTCGACCAGGTGGATCTCCAGCCGTGCCGTGGACTGAATCACGCTCTTCACGCGGTCAAAATCGTCGATGCCCGGCAATTCCACCAGAATCTGATAGCTGCCCAGGTTGTACTCCTGCACAATCGGCTCGCTCACGCCCAGCGAATTCACGCGCTGCTGAATCACCTCAATCGACTGGTCAAGCGCGTGCTTCTTCAGGTCGGAAACAGCCGACGGCTTCATCGTCAGTGTCCACACGCTGCCGTTCTGGCTGGAGACGATGTCATACTGCTGCCCGTAGTGCGCGTTCAGCACGCCGCGGATATCGCTGCCCCGGTCCAGCGGCGCGCCGTTGATCTGAATGACCTCGGGCTTTCCCTTGGGGTCCGGTTTGGCCACCGAGCCTACCGTGACGCCGTTCGCTTGCAGGTCCCCCTGGATGTGCGCGGCGTCGCTGTCGGTGGTTGTGGCAACGGCTTCATTCACCATCACCTGCAGAATCAGGTGTGTGCCGCCCTTCAGGTCCAGTCCAAGCTGGATGCGCTTCAGAAACGACTCCTTGAGCGCAGACCCGGAAAACCCGCTGGGAATGCCGGTGATCCCAAGCACGCAGACCGCAAGCACGACGATGATCAGAATAGTTTTTTTTGTGAGGTTCTTATGCATGGCAATGCTGGATTGGGCTACTTCGCCGCCTCGTCGGGGGTTATTACCGAAGCAATCGCGCTTTTGACCACTTCAATCTTGATATTGTCTGGCGGAATGCGAAGCTGAATGGTGTCTTCCTTGATGTTCAGGATGACTCCGCGTATTCCGCCGCTGGTGGTGATCCGGTCGCCGGTTTTCAGGTTCCGGAGCATCTGCTGCCACGCCTGCTGCTTTTTCTGGTTCGGACGGATCAACAGGAACCAGAAGACAACAATAATCAGGATGAACGGCAGGAGCGAGACAAGCCCCGGAGAAACCGCGGCAGCCAGAGGTAAGGTCGTCAACACACAATCCTTTTTGGGGGCGCACTGAGAAAACCTTCTCCGCCCCACGAACTTCCAAAATATCTTCGAGGAAAGGCCCAGAGGCTAAGAGGAAAATCTTTTGCCGAACGGGCTTCAAACAGCGTCTGCTGCTTCCTTCCGCGTTCCGACACCTCCCCACCAGGGGGGCCCCATAACGCCTACCTCTTAGCATCGCGTAGCGGATGAGCGGTGTCAAGGGCCGGCGTCGAGGGCGGCCGAAAACCTTCCGCATTCAACAAGCATCTTAGGTCAACCGTCGTCCCCGGCCCGACCCACCACGATCCTACCGGCTTATGCCAGGCCAACGCGCTCTTGGCTGCGAGGGCCAGCCCCTTTCCGCATCCCTATGTAATTAGTGGTATTCTCTGCTTTTGCCCTGCGAAGTGGAGTGAAGTCCGCGGGTCCAACTCATGCTGAAGGTCATCTCGTCTCACGTTTTTCTTCGCCACCGGCTGCATCCCGGCCTGCTTGAGAAATTCCAGAACGCCGGGGCGCAGGGCGTCGAACTGTTCGCCGCCCGCCAGCACTTCGACTACACCAACCGCGCTGAAGTCCGCGAGCTGGCCGGATGGTTCAAGACCAATACCACCGAAGCCTTTTCCATGCACGCGCCGCTCTTTCCCGATACCGAAATGGGCCGCGGTGGAGCGCCCGCCGTCAATGTCATCCATCCCGAAAAATCCCGCCGCATCGACGCCATGGACGAGATCAAGCGCGCGCTCGAAGTCGCCGAGCAGATTCCCTTCCGCTTCCTCATCCTCCACCTCGGCGAGCGCGAAGACACCTGGAGCCCCCGGGCCCTAGAATTTTCCATGACCGCGCTCGAACACCTGCACGCCTTCGCCAACCCGCTCGGCGTCAAGCTGCTGGCGGAAAACCTCCAGAACGACGTGACGCGCCCCGAACATTTGCTGGAAATCATTCACACTGGCCACTTCAAAGACATCGGTTTCTGCCTCGACGTGGGCCACGCCCATCTGGGCGAAGGCGTTCCCGCCACCCTCGACGCGCTCAAGCCGCTGCTGCGTTCCTCGCACCTGCACGACAACAACGGCGAACGAGACGAGCATCTCTGGCCCGGCGAAGGAAACATCGAATGGGAGGGAGTCTGGGAAGGCTTGAAGTCCGCGCCGCAAGCGCCCGCCGGCGTACTGGAAATTCATTACTCCCTCGGCGAGTCGCCCGAAGCCGTCGCCGAAAAAGCATCCAAAGCCTTCGAGAAATTCTGAAGTTTCGGGTGGCCACTCCAGTCTGGTTTTGACTTAAGTGGGGAACATGAAAAACGCAATGACATCAGAACCCAAATCCGAATTTCCCCTCACCACCATCGCCGCCATCGGCGAACACGAAGGCCGCAGCGTCACCCTTCACGGCTGGCTCTATAACCTCCGCGAAAGCGGCAAACTGCTCTTCCCCATCTTCCGCGACGGCACCGGAACCATTCAGGGAATCGTGCCCAAGGCCGCTGTCCCGCCCGAGATCTTCGACACCATCAAGGGACTCACGCAGGAGTCCAGCGTCATCGTCACCGGCAAAGTCCGCGCCGACAAACGCGCCCCCGGCGGCTATGAACTCGACGTGGAAGGCATTGAAGTCGTCCAGCGCGTGCCCGAGGACACGCCCTACCCCATCTCGCTCAAAGAGCACGGCACCGACTTCCTCATGGAACACCGCCACCTCTGGCTCCGCACGCCGCGCCAGGCCGCCATCCTCCGCATCCGCGCTGAAATCATCAAGGCCGCCCGCGACTACCTCGACGACAACGGCTTCGTCCTTACCGACCCGCCCATCCTCACTCCCGCCGCCTGCGAAGGCACCAGCACGCTTTTCCCCGTCAATTATTTCGGAGACGAAGCCTTCCTCACCCAGAGCGGCCAGCTTTATGTGGAAAGCACCGCGCTGGCACTGGGCAAGGTCTACTCCTTCGGGCCGACTTTCCGTGCGGAAAAATCGAAGACCCGCCGCCACCTCACCGAGTTCTGGATGGTCGAGCCCGAAGTCGCCTTCTGCGACCTCGATGGTCTATTGGTTCTGGCCGAACAATTCCTCAGCTTCATCGTCGAGCGCGTCCTGACTCGCCGCGCCGCCGAACTCAAAACCATTCAGCGCGACGCCGCAAAGCTCGAATCCATCAAACCGCCATTCCCGCGCCTCAGCTACGATGACGCCGTCGCCATGCTCAACGAAGCCCACTCCAAGGGTCTGCTGGAAAACCCGTTTGAATACGGCAACGACTTCGGCTCGCCCGACGAGACCTATATCTCCTCGCAGTTCGACCGCCCCGTCATGGTCCACCGCTACCCAGCCGACGTAAAGGCGTTCTACATGGAGCCGGACCCGAACAACCCGAAATACGCGCTTTGTGTCGACGTGCTCGCGCCCGAGGGCTACGGCGAAATCATTGGAGGCTCGCAGCGCATCGCCTCCTACGATCTGCTCAAGCAACGCATCGAGCAGCACCATCTCCCGCTCGAAGCCTTCCAGTGGTATCTGGACCTGCGCCGCTACGGCTCCGTCCCCCACTCCGGCTTTGGAATGGGCATTGAGCGCGCCGTGGCATGGATCTGCGGCCTCGAACACGTCCGCGAAACCATCCCCTTCGCCCGCACGCTGAACCGCATCTATCCGTAGTTCGCCGAGGGAACTATGCCGCAAGCCAGCCAAACTATCAACCGCGGAGTCCAGTCGCTCCCGCCGCGCAAAATCAAAGTCATCGGAGTCCCGCTCGACCTCGGGGCCTCCCGCCGGGGCGTGGACATGGGCCCATCCGCCGTCCGCGTCGCCGGGCTTAAAGCGCGCCTCGAAGCCCTCGGCCACGAAGTCCACGACGCAGGCAACATCAGCGTCGCCATTGCCGAAACCAAGCACGCTGGCGAAGAAAACGCCCGCTACCTCGCCGAAATCACCGAAACCTGCGCCCGCGCCGCCGAAATCGTCGAGCAGTCACTTGAAGAAGGCATGACCCCGGTCATCCTCGGTGGAGACCACTCCGTCGCCGCCGGGACCGTCTCCGGAGTCGCCGCCTTCTACCGCAAGCGGCAGCAGAAAATCGGGCTCATCTGGATCGACGCCCACGCTGACTTCAACACGCCCGAAACCTCGCCCAGCGGCAATGTCCACGGAATGCCCCTCGCCGCCCTCGCCGGACTCGGCCCCGCGCCCCTCGCCAATATCCTCGGATTCAGCCCCAAGGTCGCGCCGGAGAACATTGTTATTGTCGGAGTCCGCGACATCGATGCTACGGAGAAAGAAAACATTCGCCGCGCCGGAATCACTGAGGTCTACACCATGCGCGACATCGACGAGCGCGGCATGAGGACTGTGATGGAAGAGGCCCTGCGCGCCGCCGGACGCGGCACCGCCGGCTACCACATCTCGCTCGACATGGACTGGATCGACCCCGAGGACGCCCCCGGCGTCGGCACTCCCGTCCGCGGCGGCGCCACCTACCGCGAGGCCCACCTCGCCATGGAAATCATCGCCGACCACGGCCGCATGACCAGCTTTGAAATCGTCGAAGTCAACCCCGTCATCGACGAACACAACCGCACCGCCGACCTGGCCGTGCAGCTTATCTCGTCCGCGTTCGGGAAGAAGATTTTGTAGGATCGCTGGTAAGCATTGGAAAAGGCCGCGTCCAGGTTGGCGCGGCCTTCTTCCTTTTCTAACGTTTACCGAAGCTATTTTCGGGCCTGCGTTACAAAGACCACCCTGCTAAGAATGGTGCGTTCAATGGTGTCAACCTTGTGCTCCTGGTCCATTCCTTGGTCCATCGGTACGCCGGGATTGATCTTTTTCCACCGGTCGGGAAAGCTCGGCCCGAAGAAAGTGTAGACCGCCTGCCAGCTTGGGTAGATGTCTACCGTGTACGTGGTATACGAATCTTTCACGCCGCGCGGCATGAACGACACATCCACGCCCCAGCCGTCCATCGAGCCATCCTTGACTCCATCTTCAAAAATGGGCTGCCACAGTTTCCTTTCGTTTGCGATCCAGGCGCCGGTGTCCGTGACCTTCATATCGTTCAAGACGATAAAGTCGCCTTTTTTGGCTGTACCCACCTGTATCGCCTGTTCAACAATGCTATAGGAGGCAAGATAGCCCACAGCATCTTCCTTCTGCCGCAACTCTTCGAGCGACGTACTGATGCCGGCTTTTTGAAGCGCGGCGGTCGTTTCGTCCTTGCTCATCGGAGCAGCCGGGAATCCGGAATAGAAGGTGACGAAATCATAGTCGCACTGGGCTGCGGAGCCGGCAGGGCTGACGGCGCGCGTCTCGACCACGGCCAAAACGGCCCCGGAATCCACGCGCGACTGCTCGTATTTGTGCAGATCAGCAACGAGCGCATCAAAGGCGGCGGATTTTTCGGGCTTTACCTTTACGCAGGCAACCGTGTAAAAGTGCTCCGGCGCTTGTTGGGCAACAAGCGTCACAGAGAGCACGGCCGTAAAAGCGGTGCCCCAGAACAGATGACGGATAGACATAATAAGACCCTCCTCGTTTTGCTTTCAAAAAAATTCCGGGGGGAGAAAGGTGAAGCCTGGAGTGTGCGGAGAGTGTACACCCACCCGCTTGGCCGGTGCCGGATTTCATGAATTGCCTGAATTTCTTTGCTTCCGGGCCTCAGATTCCAACCTCATGTAAACTGGAAACCGTTTCGGGGGCATCCATGCTCAAACGTTATATTCGCTGCTTTTCCGTCGCCGTCACCCTGCTTCTCGCCTCTCTTCTGTGCGCCGCGCAGACCGCCCCTAACCCCAACGGCAAAACCGTAGCCGAGCGCCTCGGATACCCCGCCAACTCGCGCCTGCTGGTCATCCACGCTGACGACTTCGGCATGATGCACACCGTCAATCACGCCATTGAGGACGCCCTGGAGCACCACTGGGTCACCTCCGCCAGCATCATGGTTCCCTGCCCATGGTTTCCCGAGGTCGCGCAATGGGCAAAGAGCCATCCTGACGCCGACCTCGGCCTTCACCTCACCCTCAACGCCGACTGGACCTCCTACCGCTGGCGCCCCGTCTCTTCCCTGCCGCACTCCAGCCTCGTCGATCGGGACGGCTATCTCCCGCTCCTCACCGAATACGTGACCAGTCACGCCAAAATCCCCGACGTTGAAGCCGAACTCCGCGCTCAGGTCGATAAGGCCGAGGCCGCCGGAATCAAGCCCTCGCACCTCGACAGCCACATGGGAACACTCTTCGCCACCGAGCCGCTTTTCCACGCCTACCTCGACACCGGCCGCCACTACCACATCCCGCTCCTGCTCAGCCGCGAGCCCAGCGACGCCATGAATCCGCCACTGCCCGCCGGATTCAACCTCAAAGCCGTTCCCATCGACAAGGTTCTGCAAATGACCCACGACGTTGGCAAGGCACACTGGCTCGCCACCTACGAGAAAATGCTCGCCCCGCTGCCTCCCGGCACCTACGAGCTAATCGTCCACCTCGCCTACGACAACGCCGAGATTCAAGCCGCCACCTTCGACCACCCCGACTGGGGAGCGCAGTGGCGCCAGAACGACATCGACACCGTCAGCAGCCCCGCATTTCAAAAGTTTCTCCGCGACCAGCATTTCATTCTGGTTTCCTGGCACGATCTTGCCCGCTCCATTCCGCCCTCGGCGAAGTAACATCGGTACAGGACCATTCCTGACCATGAAAAAACTCCGCATCGGCATCCTCTTTGGCGGACGCAGCGGCGAGCATGAAGTCTCGCTGCTCTCCGCCGCCTCCGTCCTCAAGGCCATCGACGGCCGCAAATACGAGGTCGTCCCCATCGGCATCACCAAGCAGGGCCGCTGGGTCACATCCTCCGACGCGGAGCGCCTGCTCTCAGGGGAGCCGGCTCCTCCCGAGCGCCATCTTCGCGCCGGAGATCCCGCCGCCACTGCCTCCGCCGCCGTCCTCGCCCGCGGAGAATCCGTCATCGTCCCGCCCGTCCCCTCCGACAGCCAGACCGGCTCGCTCGTCCCCTTTGAGACAGACGCCCGCGCCCTTCACCCGTCCCACACCGCTCTCAAACTCGACGTCATCTTCCCCGTACTCCACGGAACCTTCGGAGAAGACGGAACTATCCAGGGACTCTTCGAACTGGCCGGAATCGCCTACGTTGGCTCCGGCGTCCTCGGCTCCGCCACCGGCATGGACAAGGACGTGATGAAGCGCCTCTTTGCCGCAGCGAAACTGCCCATTCCGAAACACGTCAGCTTTCTCCGCTCCGAGTGGGAAGCCGGCCCTCGGAAAATCACCACCCGAATCGAAGCCGCGCTCCGCTACCCGCTCTTCATCAAGCCCGCCAACCTCGGCTCATCCGTCGGAATCACCAAGGCCCACAACCGCGAGGAGCTCGGCCCCGCTATCGAACTCGCCGCCGGCTTTGACCGCAAAATCGTCGTCGAGCAGGCCGTGGGAGGCAGTCGCGCCAAGGCCCGCGAACTCGAAGTCGCCATCCTCGGCAACGACTCGCCCCAGGCCTCCGTCGTCGGCGAAATCGTCCCCGACAAGGAGTTCTACGACTACGAGGCCAAGTACCTCACCGAAGGCTCCAACCTCATCCTGCCCGCCAAAATCACCCGCTCCCAGTCGCGCCAGATCCAGCAGATGGCCATCGCCGCCTTCCGCGCCTGCGATTGCTCCGGACTCGCCCGCGTCGACTTCCTCATGGACCCCGGCAAGTCCCAGCGCATCTATCTCAACGAAATAAACACTCTGCCCGGATTCACCTCCATCAGCATGTATCCGAAGCTCTGGGCCGCCTCGGGCATCGGCTATTCAGACCTCATCGACCGACTTATCGCCCTGGCGCTGGAGCGCCGCGCCGAAAAGG
>JAICYR010000200.1 GCA_025934135.1 Acidobacteriaceae bacterium
CATGCCCAGCGCGGCGGAAAGCGATGTCCCCGCGTGCCCCGCACCGTAGCAGTCGTGCTCGCTTTCCGTGCGCAGCATAAAGCCGTTCAGCCCGCCCGGCTGCCGAATGGTGGCAAAGCGCTCGCGGCGGCCCGTCAGCAACTTATGGACATACGCCTGATGGCTTACGTCAAAAACAAACTTGTCTTGCGGAGTATCGAAAACGTAGTGCAGGGCCAGCGTCAACTCCACCACACCCAGATTCGGCCCCAGGTGCCCGCCCGTCTTCGACAGCGTAAGGATCAGGGTTTCGCGGATCTCCTGCGCCAGCTTCTCAAGCTGGGCTACGGAGAATCTCTTAATGTCGGCGGGAGAATGAACGGAATCTAGAAGCTTACCCATAGGGGAGTCGGACGTACCAATTCGGACGCCACGGCCCTTTATCAGCCTCGAAAAAGGCTTTGCCCGAATATTTCCAAGTATACCAACTTACTCACGGCCTTTCCGCATCCTCAACGTTCGACGAATCAGGGGCGCAAATCTTTCGGGGAGTTTGTCACCAGGTTTGAATTCCTCTTCCTCTACTTCGTCGAGAGACCCTGGTTCTTCTCCTGCTCCCTCTTCTGCCTTTGTTTGCGAAGAAAGTCCAGTAGGGCCGTCCCCCCCTTTTTGTACGCTGCGAAGCTCTCCTCTATCTCCTGCTCCGTCGGGTATTCCTGATTCTCTTTTTTCATCGCTTATCCTCTCTCTTCAGTCGCCTGGCTATCCCCACCACATTCTTGAATACGCTAAGAGCGATGACGTCGCTATGGAAGTTCGCGGACCCAGATATTCCGGAAACTGATCGGCTGGCTCGCGTCTCCATGGGCCTGAAGCTTAATGGGCGCGCGGTCGTACTGCTTGTAGAACGGCTTGCCGATATAAAGCGTCTGCCCCTTAAGCTGGAAGTGGTTCTGTACCAGCACCCCATTCATAAAGACCGTAACGAAGGCGGGTGATTTGAGCGTTCCGCTGGCGTCGAAGCGCGGCGCGGTCCACACCACGTCGTAGGACTGCCACTCGCCGGGCTTGCGGGCGGGATTCACCAACGGGGCGCTCTGCTTGTAGATACTGCCGGCTTGGCCATTGACATAGGTCGTGTTGTGGTACGAATCGAGGACCTGCAATTCATATCCAGCATCGCCGGGGCCAGTAGAAGCAAGAAAGATGCCGCTATTGCCTCGTTCCTGGCCGCTTCCGGAAATGTTCCTGGGAATTCTCCATTCAATGTGGAGCTGGTAGTCGCGGAAGGCGCGCCGGGTTTCAATATTTCCGGCGGCTTTGTTCACTGTCAGCACGTCGCCTGCGACCCATTTTGCCGGGGACTTGTCTTTAGCCGAGACCCACTGGTTGAGATTGGCCCCGTCGAAAAGCACAATCGCATCGGAGGGAGGTGCGCCGTCCGTCGAACCCGGCGCCACAATCCTGGGCACCGGCTTCCACTCTTCGGTGTCCTCCGGTTTTGCAGTGATTGTCTGCTGCGCGAAAACAGCAACGGACGCAAACATCAAAACGCCCGAAGCGACCACGGGAAAGAGAATCTGCCTGCGCATCATAGTTCCGACAGGATACACCCCGTTTCACCGCATTCAGCCGAGCGGGCACCGACTCCCATCGACTCCGTGGTTAGAAATTTGCGCAAGGAATGTGCGTTACGATCCAGCCGGCCGGGTTGACTCACGAAATTTTCTCAAGGCTATTTCACGGCTTGGCTTCGACGAGCACCACCAGGCTCTCCGGAACGACACCATCGTGCGCCATGGCTTGCGCCGCCGCTGGAGATTTCATTGCGGCTTTGAGCTTTTCCAGGTCGGGAACATCCATGAGGACAGCGACGCGCGTGTCATTAGTCGGATCGACGAAGGTGCGAATGCTGGTGACGCCGATCGTTCCGAAGAACTCCTGCCGCTTTTTCGAGGCAAGCCAATGGTCCTTGTCTTTTACATCGTGATAACCGATGACGGTGGGCATATCAGGTCCTTTTGCGAGCGGGTTTGTGGGGAGCCTGAATGGTAGCACGGCTATGGAACGCTGGAGTACGCCGCTGTAGCATGGATTTTGATGCCGCGGAAAACCGGCGGCGTTGGAGGATTGCGGACCATGCGCTTTATGCTTTTCCTCGCCGCCGCCTGCCTGCTGGCCTGCTGCCCCTTCGCCAGCGCGCAGCTTCCGCTCGACCCACTCTCGAAGCCCGCGCCCTCGACCAACCCCTTCACCAGTCCCGGCCCCTCGCCGCAGGTGGCTTTCCTCTACAGCCTCGAAGCCAAGTTCGCTCGCGATACCGCCGCGGGCGGAGGCATTGCTTTCGCCAAATGGTTCGCGCCCGACGCCGTCGTGCTCTCGAACGGAAAAGCTCCCGTCATCGGACAAGCCGCCATCGCCGCCTCCGCCGACTGGTCGCCCACGCAGTACCACCTTACCTGGACGCCCGAAGGCGCGCGCATGAGCGCATCCGGAGACATGGGCTTCACCTGGGGCAGCTACGAAGGCCGCTCCAAAGACCGCGACGGAACGCCCATCGTGACCACCGGCCGTTACATGACGGTCTGGAAAAAGCAGCCCGACGGCTCCTGGAAAGTCGAACTCGACGCAAGCAACGACGCGCCGCCCAAAGCCGATGACTGCTGCCGGATCCGCTGAACCGGTAGCGCCACCTGACATTTGTTCAACTTGCGATTTGGCAACCCGGTACTAAGTTCAATTCTCCAACAAGAGTGATGAACCTGAGCCCCTTGGCGCAACCAGCCCGTCTTTGGTCGCTTAGATGTCTACTCATAATTTCAATGCTGCTGCAATGCAGCGTGCTATCCGCGGCGCCAATTTCCGTTCGCCACATGGAAGGAACGACGCACGGTTTTTTGGTGCTGCGCAACGAACAGGGCAAAGAACTCGCCGAAGGCGAACTCACTCAGGTTGTCAAAGGTCGTCGGCTCATATCGGATCTCATCTTCCACTTCAAAGATGGCTCCGTCGATGACGAGACTACCGTGTATTCGCAACGCGGCGTCTTCCGTCTTCTAAGTGACCATCATGTGCAGAAGGGCCCGTCGTTTCCGCATCCCATGGATGTTTCCATCGATGCCTCTACCGGCCAGGTGACGGTAATATCGAGCGACAACGGCAAGAAGAAAACCGAGACAGACCATCTCGACTTCCCCCCCGATCTGGCCAATGGACTCGTCCAAACCCTGCTCAAGAACATCTCGCCTGATACGCCGGAGACCAAAGTAGCGTACCTCGCTACGACACCCAAACCACGGCTGGTGACACTCTCGATCAAGCCTCAGGAAAAAGTGACATTCCGGGTTGCCGGCAGGCGTCACAGGGCCACGCGCTATGACATAAAGATAGAGATTGGGGGCATTGCTGGAGTAATTGCACCCATTGTCGGCAAGCAGCCTAAAGACATCTATATCTCGGTTATAGGCGGCAAGGCTCCAACATTCGTGCGCATGGAAGGCGAACTCTACGAGGGCGGCCCTGTCTGGACTGTCGAGTTGAGCAGCCCCGTCTGGCCGAAAACACAGAGCTCAAAGCCAAAGGGGAAATAGTTAATCTTCCTGACCGCTCAGTGCTGAAAACTGAATACTCGTTTCTGCACCCTTGAGCCCTGTACCCTGTACCTAATGTTCGAGTTCCTCCTATTTCGCGGAGTCTCCATTGCGGTCCTGATTCTGGCGAATGCGTTCTTTACGGCTGCCGAACTTGCGCTTGTCAGCGTGCGCCAGACCCGCGTCGAGCAGATGGTCGCCCAGCGCCGCCCCGGGGCGCGCCTCGTCCGGCACTTACAGGAGCACCTCGATGATTTCCTGCCCGCCGTGCAGCTTGGGGTGACCCTGTGCAGCCTCGCCCTCGGCTGGATTGGCGAGCCCGCCGTCGCCGAGGTATTTGAAGCTTGGCTCGGCAACCTGCCCCACGCGCATGTCTACGCGCACCTGATCGCCGTGCCCATCGCCTTCGCCTTCATCACCTACCTTCAGGTGCTGCTGGGCGAACTCGTTCCCAAGGCCCTGGCCCTCAGCAAATCGGAGCAGGTGGCCGTCGCGGTCGCGGGGCCCATGGATGCGTTCATGCGCCTCACGCGTCCCGCCATCCGCCTTATGAACAACTCCGCGCGGCTTGTGCTGCGACTTTTCCGCACGCCGCTCGCGCCGGAAACCGTGGTCCACTCGCCCGAAGAGCTGAAGCTGATGGCCACCGCCGCCCGCCGCACCGGAATGCTTCCCGAATATCAGGAAGCCATCATCCACCGCGCCGTCGAAATCAACCAGGTCCCCACGCGCGAAATCATGACGCCGCGCCAGCGCATCTTTTCCCTGCCCTTTGACATGCTGATTGAAGACGCCAGCGCTCGCATTGTCGATGAGCAGCACTCGCGCGTGCCCGTTTACGACCCAGCGCGCGGCCCGGAGTTCATCGTCGGCCTTGTCTACTCCAAAGACATTTCGCGCCTCATGCACTTCCGCGCCTCAGCCCGCACGCGCTTCAGCGGAGCGCCCTTCGTCGAACTGCGCCTTCGCCAAGTCATGCGCGAGGTCCTCGTCGTGCCGGAAACCAAGCTCGTCCTCGACCTGCTGCACGAATTTCAGGCGCGCCGCCGCCACCTCGCCATTGTCGTCGATGAGTTCGGAACCACCGTCGGCCTCGTTACCGTCGAAGACGCCATCGAGCAGCTCATCGGCGAGGTCGAGGACGAATTCGATGTGGCCGCCAAAAAGGTCCTCACCACCGCAACTGGCGGTCTCGTGCTCGAAGGCGGAGTCAATCTCCGCGACCTCGAAACCCAGATGCGCTGGAGCCTGCCCCGACAGGGCGGAGTCGAAACCCTCGCCGGATTCATCCTCGCCCGCCTCGGCCACATCCCCACCGTCGGCGAATCTTTCGAATATGAGGGACGCCGCTTCACCGTCCTCGAAATGACCGAAAACCGCATTAGCCGCGTCCGCGTCGAAACCACCCCCGCATCCGAGGCCGCCGGTCACACGCTGCTCGAAAGCGCGGACTGATATCGTTCCTTTATGCCGTCTCTCGAAACAGAACCCGAAAAATCAGCCCAGACGGCCCCACGCAGAAAGCCCTCCGGCCACCGAATCATGCGACTTCCACGCGCTGTCCGCGCGCTGCTCTTCCGGCTCGTCTAC
>JAICYR010000152.1 GCA_025934135.1 Acidobacteriaceae bacterium
GCAATCCTGGCCCATCGCGCCGAAGCGCGGCTGAAGCGCATCGTGGCCTTCGCCAACCGCATCGCGGCGGGAGATTTTTCCGCGCGCATGGAAGAAGGCAGCCTCGACGAAATTGCCGAAGTCGCGCACGCCCTCGACACCACCGCCGCCCGGCTGGAGGCCAGCTTCCACGCGCTTGAATCGAAGCAGCGCGAACTCGCCGCGCTTCTCGACTCGATGCAGGAGGCCGTGATCGCCGTCGACGCGGCGGGACGCATCGGGTGGTCGAACGCCGTCATGAGGCGCATCGCTCCCGGTGCGGATTTGCAGGGCCAGACTCTGGCGCACGCCTTACGCGATCCCGAGGCTCTGCGCTGCATTGAGGCCGCGCTGGCCCGCGGCAAACCCAGCAGCGGCAAGGCCCTTTCCGTTGCGCCGGGACGCGCCTTTGACGTGAACGCCGCTCCCACTCCCGGAGGCGGCGCCGTGGCCGTACTGCACGACATTACCGAAGTGGCCCGCACCGAGCAGATGCGCCGCGACTTCATCGCCAACGTGTCGCATGAGCTGCGCACCCCGCTCACATCCATCTCCGGCTACGTGGAGACGCTGCTGGAAAACGGCTTTGATCTGCCGCCGAACGCGCGCGAGTTTCTCACCATCATTTTGAAGAACGCCACGCGCATGACCCGGCTCACCGAAGACCTGCTCGCGTTGGCCAGCGTGGAATCCGGCGACTACAAGGTGAACGCGCGCCCGGTTGCCGCATCGGCGCTCGTGCGCGACGCCTTGCACGCGCTGGCCGGAATGGTGAAGGACCTTGAAGTGAAGCTGGAATCCGCCGAAGCGACGGACACGGTTGTTCTCGCCGATGAGGACGCGCTGACGCAGGTCTTTGGCAACCTGATTGAAAACGCCGTGAAGTATGGCAGGAGCGGCGAGCGGGTGCTGGTGGGCGCGCGCGACCGCAAAAGCACTGTGGAGTTTTTCGTTCAGGACTTCGGCCCCGGCATCCCGTCCGAACATTTGCCGCGCATCTTCGAGCGCTTCTACCGCGTGGACAAGGCGCGCTCGCGCGAGTCAGGCGGAACCGGCCTGGGCCTCTCCATCGCCAAACACATCGTCCTTGCACACGGCGGCACAATCCGCGTGGAAAGCGAACTCGGCGCGGGCGCAACGTTTCTGTTTACGCTGCCCAAGAGTGGCCAATAGTTGCGACCAGCCCTTTCACCGGATCCCTCATGGCTCCCGCACCTCGATATACTTGGAGTAGTGGCTTGATCGCGCAGTGACACCGCCGGAAGCGCTGTTCCCGCCATCCGCTCAACCAAATGCCTTTAGCTGATATGACTACCATCAACAACACGATCGCCGTCGCCATGTCCGGAGGAGTGGACTCTTCCACCGTCGCGGCCATGCTGAAGGACCAGGGCTACGACATCGTCGGCCTGACGCTTCAGCTATGGAACCAGCGCCGTCTGGCCGGCCGCAACGGAATGCCCGAGCACGTGCAGGGGCGCTGCTGCTCCATCGACGACGTGTATGACGCCCGCCGCGTGGCCGAGACCCTCGACATTCCCTACTACGTGGTGAATGAGCAGGAGCGCTTTGAGCGCGACGTGGTGCGGCCCTTCGTCTCCGAGTATCTGGCCGGACGCACGCCGATTCCCTGCTCGCTCTGCAACAACCATCTCAAGTTCGACCAGCTTCTCGTTCGTGCCCGCCAGATCGGCGCCGACCGCATCGCCACCGGCCACTACGCCCGCAATGACTACGACCCGGCGCGCGACCGTTGGATTCTGAAGCGCCCCGCCGACACGTCGAAGGACCAGACCTACTTCCTCTTCGGCCTCACGCAGGAGCAGCTTTCACGCACCCTCTTCCCGCTCGGCGGCTACCAGAAGCCGCAGGTGCGGGAGATCGCGGCCCAGCACAACCTGGCCCTGGCCACCAAGCCCGACTCGCAGGAGATTTGCTTCATCCCCGGCGGCGACTACAAGCAGTTCATCGACGCTTATCTCGATGAGCAGGGCGAGACCATTCCCGATACGGCGGGCGAGCTGGTCGCCAGCTCCGGCGAAGTCATCGGACGCCACTCCGGCATCCACAACTTCACCATCGGCCAGCGCAAGGGCCTCGGCGTTTCCTCGCCCGACCCGCTCTATGTTCTCCAGATCGATCCGGCGAGCCATCGTGTCACCGTCGGCGCGGGGGCCGCGGCCACAGCGCCTGTCGTAAGGGCGCGGAATGTGAACTGGATTTCCATCCCCGCTCTCGAAGGTGAAATGCGGGTTCGGGTCAAGATTCGCCATCGACACGAGCCCGCCTGGGCCACGCTCCGCAGTATCGGAACCAATGAAGTCGAGGCCGAGTTTGACGAGCCCCAGCGGGCCGTGACTCCCGGACAGGGGGCCGTCTTTTATGACGGAGATGAGGTCGTCGGCGGCGGCTGGATAACATAAAAATGCCCTCGGGCGATCCCCGAGGGCATTTAAAATTCCGGACCTAAGCTTGCTTCTGATGCGGGAACTCAACTGTCGTGGCGGTTCGTTCCGGGCGCGTGAGAGGCTCTTCGGGGGGCATCACAGGCTCCCGCCGAACGCGGCCCTCCTGCTGCTTTCCCAGAAACACCCCCAGCCCCACTCTGACCCCGTGAATGATGCCGGAGATGCGGCGGGTCGGAGATGCGACCGCGCTCTCGATGGATCGGCTGGCATGGTCCACCGCGTTGATGGTTGTGGTCAGAATCTCGTCAATACGGTGGATTTGAGCATTGGCTTTCACCAGCGCGTTGTCCATCGTCTGATTAACGTTCTGGGCCTGATGACGCACCTTCTGGCTCAGGTCCGATAGCTCACTGGTGGCCGTCCTGAGCTTCGGCGATACGTCATCGAGCAGCGTCTGCGCGGAGGCGATCACGGGCAGAGCTTTCCCCTTGACCTCCTCCGTAACTGCCTGCATCTTCTTCGCCGCCTTGAGGACTACGACCGCCATCACCAGCAGACAGCAGGCCTGCAAAAGAAGACTGAAGGCCGTAACAGCCGTGAAAATCACAAGAACGAGATAATAATCGTTTGTCGGCATGGCCACCCCCGGATGGCGGTACGGCTTAGGATGATGTTGACGGCTCGCCCATCGTGCCCGTGGCACCAGTGGTTCCCGTGGCGCTCTGGCGGTACGCTTCCTTGCCCGCATCCACGGCGGCCGACGCGCTGCCCGCGCTCTGCCGATAGGCTTGCTTCCCCGCATCCACCGCGGAAGAAACCTTGTCAGCCTGCTCGTTGACGTAGCGACGGCCCTTGCCTACAAAGTCCTCCCACTGGGCACGGCCCTTGTCCACATAGTCCTTGCTGCGGTCCACGTATTGGTTCATCTGGTCTGCTGCCTCGCGAGAGCGCTGACGCAGATACTCCGTTCCCTCTCGCGCTCCGCTGACTAGGCTGTCCCGGGTTTCCCTCCCCGCCTTTGGAGCAAAAAGGACGCCCAGCAATGCACCTGCGCCGAGTCCCGCTAGAAACCAGCTAAATCCACTTGAATTCTGATCGTCTGCCATAAATTCCATTCTCCTCACGAAAGTCCGGATTTGGTACTACACAGGATACTCCACGATATCAGCAGTTTCCGAAAGCGCAGACTCCGGCCTTTAGTCATCTAGATGCCTTGCGCCATCGATATGCTGCCAACTTAGCCACGTAGCCAGCTTAGTGGCTGGTCAGTTTCCGCGGGACGCGGCCATTTGGCCTCAATCAGAGTCGAAATGCCCCCGCGAGGCCGAAAGTCTCCAATTACGTGGGCCCATACCGGATTGCACGCCTTCACCACATCCTCCAGAATCTGGTTCACCACATTTTCCTGAAAGATTCCGAGATTGCGATAGCTGAACAGGTACTCCTTCCACGACTTCAGTTCCAGGCATCGCTCGCGCGGCATATAACGCAGCTTGATGATCCCGAAATCCGGCAACCCGGTCTTGGGACAAACAGAGGTGAACTCCGGATCATCAATCAGAATCTCGTAGCCCGGGAATTGATTCGGCCACGTCTCAATCGCCGGAAACTTGAAGTCGAGCCCCGCCTTCGCGTGCTCATCGGTATATCGCGCAACAGTGGACATGTACCCATTTCATCACATGGCGCAAATTTTTGACTCCCAGGGCAATGCTGGTGAGTCTTATATACTTAGTAACGGTTCGCTTGCGCTCACTTTGGTTCCCTGCGTTCAGTACGGTTCACCTGACTCACAAACCCTTGATGGCAATTCCTAGAAGAAGCAGAAGAAGATCGCGCTGGATATGGCTTGCCGTAATTGTCGGGCTGGTTGTCCTCTTTTATTTCGTGAGGATGGCGACACGTTCGCGGGTTCCGGTCCGCACCGCGGTCGTCCAGCGGAGCGATGTGAAGAAAGAAATCCCAACGAACGGCAAAGTAGAGCCGCAGGTGAATTTCGAGGCGCACGCGCCTTATCCCGGAACCATCAAGGAGCTTTATGTGTATGAGGGAGAACAGGTTCCCAAGGACAAGCTCCTGCTCGCAATGAATGACGCCAACGCCAACGCGCACATGACCACGGCGCTCGCGGGGCTCAAGAACGCCCAGGCCAACTACAACGCCATGCTCGCAGGAGGCACGCAGCAGCAGCGCCTGACCTTAAGTGGCGAATTGGCAAAGGCCAAAATCGAACACGACCAGGCCCAGCGCGATCTGGAAGCCCTGCAAAAGCTGGAGTCGACCGGGGCGGCCTCAGCCAATGAAGTGGCCTCGGCCCAGCAGAGGCTTGAAGCCGCCAACGCCTCGCTCACGAATTTGCAACAGAGAAAGAGCAATAGCTTTAGCGCAGGCGACCTGGCCCGCGCCAAGGCCGCCATTGCCGATGCACAGGCCACCTATACGGCCGCAAAGCAGATTGTGGAGGAGGCCAACATCCGCGCACCCTTCGCTGGGACGGTGTACTCGCTCCCCGTTTCGACCACCGAGTATGTGAATCAGGGCGAACTGCTGCTGCAAATGGCCGATTTGTCTAAAATGCAGGTACGGGCCTATTTCGACGAGCCGGAGATCGGGCAGCTTCGCGTTGGCCAGCCGGTGACGATCCAATGGGACGCGGAACGCGGCAAAACCTGGCACGGACATATCGCGCGCGTTCCATCCACCATCATCACCTACACCACGCGCAATGTGGGCGAGGTGCTGGTGAAAATAGACGATGCGAACAATGATCTGCTTCCCAACACCAACGTCACCGTCACGGCGCTTGTAGCCAACGTGCCCAATGCGCTGAACATCCCGCGCGAGGCGCTGCACGGCGAGACTGGGCAGCCTTACGTTTACCGCGTAGAGAACGGCACAGTCCGTCGAGTGAAAGTGCAAACGGGCAATGTGAACCTGACGCAGGTGGAAATACTGGGCGGGCTGAAGGAAGGCGACGTGGTCACGCTCGGTAGCACTGGCACGAATGGACAACCCATCGGCGACGGAGTGCCGATTACAGAGGCGAAGTAAACCGGAATGAGACTGCGATTTTTCATTGCGCTCCTGCTCTTCTGGACTGTCCCCGGAATGGGAACAGCACTTGCGGGAACGCACGACAACTTGGATACCGCCCGTATGGCCTTCCAGCGTGGCCGGGCCAATGACGCTTTGCGGGCGCTCGATGCCGCCATCCATCAAAACTCAAACGACGCGGCGGCGTGGAACCTGCAATGCCGGGTTTATCTGGCGCAGGGGCGCACCGACGATGCGGTCGCATCCTGCCGGCGCGCGGTACAGCTTGCGCCTTCGAGCAGCATGGATCACCTTTGGCTGGCGCGCGCCTTGGGTGAAAAAGCCAGCCAGGCCAGCCTCATGTCCGCCTACAAGACAGCGAAGCTCGCCCATGCGGAATTCGAATCGGCGGTGTCACTCGACGGAAATAACCGCGAGGCCCTCTCGGATCTCGGGCAGTACTATGTCGAAGCACCCAGAATTTTGGGCGGAGGCAGCGACAAGGCCGAAGACATTGCGAACCGGCTGAGCGCGATTGATCCGGCACGTGCCGACGAGTTGCGTGCCCACATTGCCGAATCGAAGAAGGACTACGCGACTGCGGAACAGGCGCTGCGAGCGAAGATTGCTGTTTCCCACGCCTCGCCGGCGGCGGCGTCGCAGGCATGGATGGACTTGGGCAGCTTCTACCAGAGGCGCGGCCGCTGGAGTGATATGCTCGCCGCTCTGAAAAAGGGTGCGGCTACCGACAACGCCCATGGCCCGGCGTTGGTTGATGGCGCCTCGACTCTCATTCTGGCCAAGCGCGAGACTGCGCTCGCCGAACAATGGCTTCGGCAATACCTGAACGGCAATGCGCTGAGTGAAACCGCCCCCGCCTTTGCCGTCCATGCCGAACTTGGAGACCTGCTGAAAAAGCGGGGCAACGCATCCGGCGCAGACGAGGAGTTCGCGGCGGCGCGCGCCCTGAGCGCAACCTATGTCGAAACCGCGACCGTGAACACCGGAGACTAGGCCCTTGCGCCTGAAGAAGACAATCGGCTGGTCACTGGCAATGGGAGCGGGCGCTCTATTGATCGCTCCCGGCGCGACCGCTCAAATCTCTCTCGCCTCGGTCGTCGATCTTGCTCTTCAGAACAGCCCCAAAATCCGTATCGCTTCCGCCGATGTGCAACGCGCCGCCGCGGCGCTCGCCGAAACCAAAGACGCCTACGTTCCCAGCTTCGTGCTTGGATCGGGCGTCGGCTATACCTATGGATTCCCGGTCGGCCAGCCTTCTATCTTCAACGTAACTTCGCAGTCGCTGCTCTACTCGTTTTCGCAACCCAGCTACGTTCGGGCCGCGCGCGCCGGGCTCAAATCGGCGGAACTGAATCTGGATGACAACAAGGATGCCGTAGCGCTGGACTGCGCGCTCGCCTACATTCAACTGAACTTTGACAATGCCGAGCTGGCCTCGTTGGACCTCGAGAAGGACGCCGCCGAAACACTGGTCAGCATTGAGCGCCAGCGTCTTACCGCCGGAGTGGCGACCCGCATGGACCAGACCAACGCCGAGATCACTGCGGCACAGATCGATCTGAACCGCCTCAATCTGCAAGACGATGCGGACGCGCAGCGGCGCAAGCTCGCCCAACTCACCGGAATGCCCGCGGCCAGCTTCGTTCCAACCAACAGCATCCCTCCATTCCCGGACTTCAGCGACGACACGACTCTGGCAGCGAGAGCAATGGCCGACAATTCTGGAATCAAGGCCGCGACGTCCAATGCCAAATCGAAGCTGGAGCTTTCTTTCGGAGACACACGGCGGAATTACTGGCCTCAATTTGGCTTCGGTGTGGAGTACAACCGCTACGCCGAATTCAACAATTATCAGGAATACTACCGGCGGTTTCAGCACAACAACTTCAATGTTGGAATCCAGATCACCGTCCCGTTGTTTGACGCCGGCGCCAAAGCCAAAGCGCGGCAGTCCGCCGCTGAGGCCGTACGCGCTCGCGCCCAGGTGCAACAAGCAAAGAATGAAACCAGCGAGCAGGTGGAGTCCCTTCGCCACAGCCTCAGAGAGCTGCGGGCGCGAATGCATCTGGCCGAATTGCAGGACACCCTCGCAGGAGAGAAGCTGCAAGCCGTAAAAGATCAACTAAGCTCCGGCGGAGGACCGCCCAATTCGGCCCCGGCGAACCCCCGCGACGAACAGTTGGCCCGCATCCAACTGCAAGAGCGCCATCTGGACTTTTTGAAAGCGAATTGTTCCGTGATGCGCGCGCAATTGGCCCTGATGCGCTCCCTAGGCACCATCCGGAAA
This sequence comes from Acidobacteriaceae bacterium, assembly GCA_025934135.1. GTDB lineage: Bacteria > Acidobacteriota > Terriglobia > Terriglobales > Acidobacteriaceae > Silvibacterium. The sequence continues at coordinate 7,768 of JAICYR010000152.1, forward strand.
TGGGTGCATTAGCCTCTAAATTAGCGGGCCGTACCGGAATTATCACCGGGCCTTCAACCCCTTGAAATGATAGAATCAGGTGCTAGACGCCATGCCGCTTAAGACCCTATTTTTGAACCCACCTTCTTTCCAGAATTTTGACGGCGGCGCAAGCTCGCGCTGGCCCGCAACACGCGAAATCGAGTCCTATTGGTATCCAGTGTGGCTTGCCTATCCGGCTGGAATGCTGGAAGGCTCGCGCCTTCTGGACGCTCCTCCGCACCACGTTTCCGCCGAGGAGACCATTGAAATCGCGAAGGGCTTTGATTTTCTGGTGCTGTTCACCAGCACCATCGGCTGGACGGGCGACCATAAGCTGGTCGAGGCCATCAAGGCCGCCAACCCCTCGATTCGTATCGCCTTTGTCGGTCCTCCGGTCACCACGTCCCCGGAACGCGCCCTGAACGAGTGTGCGGCGATCGATTTTGTCTGCCGCCGCGAGTTCGACTTCTCGGTAGTCGAGTTCGCCAACGGACGCCCACTTAATGAGATTCTGGGTATCAGCTATCGCAAAGACGGCAAGATCGCCCACAACCCCGACCGGCCTCAGATCGACAACCTGGACGCTCTGCCCTGGGTCACGGACATTTACGCCCGCGACATGGACGTAACGCGCTATAACGTTCCGTTCCTGCTGCACCCGTATGTTTCGCTCTACTCCACGCGCGGCTGCCCGGCACAATGCACCTTTTGCCTCTGGCCGCAGACCCTTAGCGGGCACGCCTGGCGCAAGCGCTCCAGCGATGACGTGGCTGCCGAAATGGCCCACGCCAAGAAGCTCTTCCCGCACGTGAAGGAATTCTTCTTCGACGACGACACCTTCAACATCCAGAAGGCGCGCACCATCGAGCTTTGCTCCAAGCTGAAGCCGCTCGGCCTCACCTGGTCCTGCACGTCGCGCGTTACCACAGACCGCGAAACGCTGAAGGC
>JAICYR010000101.1 GCA_025934135.1 Acidobacteriaceae bacterium
CGGATTGTGCGGGTCAACATAAATATCGTTGATGATGAGATTGGGGCTGGTCATGCGCACCCATCTGGTTCCGCCGTCCTCGGTCTTGTAGAGGCCCTCGGTTGTTCCGGCGTAAACAATTTGCAGGTTCGCGGGGTCCTGCATGAGTACGCGGGTGCGCCGCGCGGTGGAGGGGATGCCCTGCACCTTGCGGAAATGCTCGCCTCCGGTCTGGCTCTTGTAAATGCCGGAGCAGGCGCTCAGATACACGGTGCCCGGAAATTTCGGGTCGAGCAGGATGGAGAAAACATCCGAATCATCGATGAGGCCCTGCTTGATGTTGTGCCATGTCGCGCCGCCGTCGGTGGTCTTCCAAGGCAGATGCCAGGTCCCGGCGTAAACAACGCGCGGGTCAGTGGGGTCAATCGCGATGGACTCGACCTTGCGAATTTCGCCGCTGCCCTGAGGACTGATCTGCCGCCAATGCAGGCCGCCGTCCTCGGAGCGGAACACGCCTTCAATTGCGCCGGCGATGAGAATCTTCGGGTTCGACGGGGCCTGCGCCAGCGCGCGCACGGATTTGCCCTGAATGTCCGCACTCGACGCCCATGTATGCCCGCCGTCGTGGCTGATGTAAACACCGCCATCGGGCTGGTCCAGCCGCCAGACGCCCGCATACAGCGTCTTCGGGTCGGCTTCGTCAACCATCAGGTTGTCGATGACCAGGTCATTCACAGTGCCCAACCGCGCCAGCCGCGACCAGCTTGCGCCGTCATCGGTGGACTGATAAATCCAGCTATTGACCGTACCCATGTAAATATGGCCCGGGTCGGTAGGACTGGAGGCGAATGCGCGGGCATCGCCGCCTTCTGGTCCGACGGTGGTCCATTGGTATGGTGCAGCCCCGGCCAGAGCCGGAAAGAGCATCACAAGGGTGGCGAAACCCAGGAGGAGGGGGAGCAACGCTTTTCGGTTCATGGCATCCTCAAAGCAAGCAACAGGCCACATGTCCCGATGATAAGCCCCTCGTTACTCCTTTTCCATTAGCGAGGCGGGTTCCCGGACCGGGATACCGACAGCGGGGGCAGGCAACAAAAAAGGCCGCCCGGGGATGCCGGACGGCCTTTCGGAATTGCAACCGGTAAAGCGACTACCGGCGGCGGTGATGGCGAGCGGCGCGACGGCTTCTGGGCTGCGCCTTCACCGTGCTCTCGTTCACCGGCGTGGTGCCTTGAACATCATTGTCGAAGTTGGCCCCGGAGGGAACAAGGTAGTTCTGCACCTCATTCTGACCGGAGTTATCCGTCCGCACCGAGATGCGGCTGGCATCAATGCCCTTCTCGGTTACGAGGTAGTTCTTGGTGTTGACAGCCCGTTGTGCGGCCATCTCCTCAGCGGACATCTGGTGACGGCGGTGGCGGCCGCGGGCTTCAGGCACCGGAGCACTGTTGCCCACCACAACCAGGGTCGCGTCGGAAGAACGCTGCAGATTCAGCGCCACGTCATCGAGGCAGCCCTTCGCGTCATTGTCAACGCGAGTGGGACGCCGCTTGTCATGGTTGAACTGAATGGAGCAGAGCGTCTGCACCTTCGGCGCCGCAGGCGGTGGCGGCGGTGCCGCCACATCGACCGGGGTCGTGGAAGATGCTGTCTGGCCCTTGTCGTCAGACACATTGCAGGTCACCGTGATGGAGCCTGCCGGAGCGCCTGTCGTCGAGAGCGTGGCCGTGTTTCCGGTCCCGTTGATGGAGCCAGCCGAGGCCTGATAGCTGTAGGTCAGGGGCCGGTTCTGCGGGCTGACGCCGGTCGCGGTGATTGTCGAGCTGTCGCCCGGATTCACCTGCGTCGGGTTCGCCGAGCAGCTTACCGTTGGAGGCTCATATTGCTTGACAGTGAACTCCGCCGTGCAATCCGCGGACTGGCCGACCTTCTTGCCCTCGGTCACATGGCCGCTCACCTTGTAGCTGCCGGGAGCCAAATTGCCGGTCTCGATGGTGGTGGTGGAGTTCGTGCCGCTGGCACCCTCGCCGGACCAGCTATACAGGACCTGGTTCTTGGGATTCAGGTTGGTCGCCGTCCCCGTAATGGTGACGGGCTCGCCCGGGTAGACAGAAGCCGGGTTCGCCGAGCAGGCATACGTCACAGGAGGCGGAGGCACCAGGTTGCCGAACTTGAAGACCAGTCCGGTGCTCAACCGCGCCACTCCGGCATTCAGGCGTCCGCCGGTAATAAACTGCGGGCCGAAGTTTACGTGGAAGTATTCGTAATCAGCCTGGAAGAGCCGGATGCCGAGGTGGTGATTGAACCAGGGCGTGTCGTAATCAAGACCGCCGCCGGCCGTCAGCGCCGGGCCCCAGGTGTATTTGTGATAGGAAATCGGTTCAGCGTTTGGCCCACCGAACTGGACCGCGCCAGCCAATCCGTGCACGAACGGAGTGATCGCATCCTGTTCAAACGGGAACCGGAAAATGATACCGGCCTGGATGGTCTGGAAACCGTCGTTCTTGCCTTCCCGGTGATTTCCATATTCAATTTGGCCGCCCACATGGCGGTTGAAGTAATAAGCACCGCTCGCGAGCACTCCGGCATCCACCGCGGACGGCTTCTGGGCAAAGTATGTGCCGTCGGGCATGGGTGTATTTACTGTCGCCTTGGGCGCGGCATAGGAATATCCGGCGAACACATCGACCTTGGAGAGGGTCGCTCCGGGTGCGTTAGGTAAAGTCGTGGAATTCTGCCCATACACGAGTGATGCGCCCAACCCCAGGACGCATCCAGCTAGCAGAATCCGGTGGAAAGAACTGAAGAAACGAGAATGCATGCGCATATCCTCCGCAACCTTTGGGAAGTCGTACAAAAGTAACTTGTAGCTTATGGAAAGTTAAGCCTGTAAAACAGCATGGGCAGACCGCGCCCGAAGACCACAATCTTCAAACTAGCACAGATTACACAGTTAGAGTGTAAATTCTTCAATGAGTTGACCGAAATATAACACGATCATCAGAGACCCGGCCCGTTATTTTCCAGAACAGCCATCCCTTAGACCACAATTGCCGGCGAATGGAACGAAACCCGGCGGAAAAAGCGATGCCGCCTCAATGAATTCAGAAGCTTACTGAAGATTCAGCACTTTCTTGAGGCTGCCTTTTTCGTGCTGGATCTTCTCCTGCAGCAGCGTAATGGCATAGATAAGCTGCTCGGGGCGCGGGGGGCATCCCGGCACATAAACGTCCACGGGGATGATCTGATTCACCCCCTGCAAAAGTGCGTAATTTTGAAATACCCCGCCCGAAGTCGCACAGGCGCCCATGGAGATGACCCACTTCGGTTCCGGCATCTGGTCATATAGGCGGCGGATGACGGGGGCCATCTTCCGGGAGACACGGCCCGCGATCACCATAAGGTCCGATTGGCGGGGCGATGGCCGGAAAACCTCAGCCCCGAAGCGCGCTACGTCAAATCGTGACGCACCCATAGACATCATTTCAATGGCGCAGCAGGCCAGCCCGAAAGTCATCGGCCAGATCGAGTTCTTGCGGACCCAATTGATCGCCGAGTCCAGCGAAGTAAGAAAAATGCCCTCCGGCTGATCATAGCCGTAACTAACTTCACTCACCTTTTGCTGGTTTTTCGCGCTGCTCTGGAGCGCCCCAAACAAATACCGATCCTGCGCTGTTCCGCTCATATCTTTACTATATCGCGGCCAGGCCACGGATTCAGCGAGGGAACCCAGGCGAATTCCCTCTCAATAAGCAGCGGATATCCCGCCCATCATTTTTCTTAATACCGGACGGATTCGCTTCCGCCCACAGTTAGGCTTGCCTCAACAGAATCGCTTTCCGCCTGTTGGTGTCACGTTTATCCCAATTTCTCTTGAGGTGCCATGCGTTCTCGTTTCATCCAAAGCCTGCTTCTCCTCATGCTGTTCTCCAGCGGACTCTGTTTCGCGCAGACCACCGCGCCCGCCGCAACTGCCGCCCAAGTCGCGCATCTTGAGGCGCAGGTTGCCCAGGCCCAGTCCTCTGCAGACAACTCCTGGATGCTCGCCAGCGCCGCCATGGTCCTGCTGATGACCGGCCCCGGACTCGCGCTCTTTTACGGAGGGCTTGTCCGCCGCAAAAATGTGCTGTCGATCCTGATGCAGTGCATCGCCATGATGTCGATCATCACGGTGCTGTGGGCGGTGCTCACCTACAGCCTCGCGTTTGACTCCGGGACGGCGTTTTTCGGCGGCCTCCACCACCTCTTTCTGCGGGGCGTGGGGCTGGCCCCTGATCCGGACTACTCGGCCACCATTCCTCAACAGACCTTCATGATCTACCAATTGATGTTCGCCATCATTACCCCGGCGCTCATCGTGGGGGCCTTCGCCGAACGCATGAAGTTCAGCGCCATGGCCCTCTTCCTCACTTTGTGGTCCATCATCGTCTACACGCCCATGGCCCACATGGTCTGGGGAAAGGACGGTTTCCTTAACGCCTCGCTGGGCGGCGCATTCCCCTGTCTCGACTTTGCCGGCGGGACCGTCGTCCACGTCACATCGGGAGTTTCCGCGCTGGTCTGCGCCCTTTATCTCGGCAAGCGGGTCGGCTATCCGCGTGAAGCCATGCCGCCCCATTCCGTCGTCCTCAGCTTTATCGGGGCCTGCCTGCTCTGGTTCGGATGGTTTGGCTTTAACGCCGGCAGCGCGCTCGGCGCGGGCGGCCTGGCCACCAGCGCCTTCGTCAATACCCAGTTTGGAGCAGCTGCTGCCGCGCTCACCTGGGCCGCCGCCGAATGGCTCCATCGCGGCAAACCCTCCGCCCTGGGCATAATTTCAGGGGCGGTCGCGGGACTCGTCGCCATTACTCCAGCAGCCGGGTTCGTGCAGCCCATGTCCGCGCTGGTCATCGGAGCCATCGCCGGGGTGTTCTGCTACTTCATGGTTGTGAAGGTTAAGTCCTGGTTCGGATACGATGACTCGCTTGATGCCTTCGGGGTCCACGGAGCGGGCGGCACGCTTGGCGCAATCCTTACCGGTGTCTTCGCTTCCAGCGCCGTCAATCCGATCTTCAAGGACCCGAAAACCGGGGCCGTGCTGCCCTCGGGACTCATTGATGGCAACTGGCACCAGCTTCTCAACCAGTTTGTCGGCGTCGCCCTCGCCTGGGGAGTTTCCATCGTTGGTACGCTCGTCCTGCTCAAGTTTGTCGATCTGGTCGTGGGACTCCGTGTGCCCCACGAACACGAAATCGAAGGTCTGGACGTGACCCAGCACGGCGAGGAGGGTTATGATTTTGTCTCCTGAAGCGGAATGGCTCCGGCCAGGTTTCTATTCGGGTTCCAAGGCGCGAATACCACAACTGTGCGCCCTATAACCTGACCCCTGTACTCTGATAATCTTGCTTGTTCCGGGATATCTGATCTATGCAGAAGATTGAAGCAATCATTCAGCCATCGAAGCTCGATGCCGTCAAGGACGCGCTCCTTGAAGTCGGTATTGAAGGCATGACCATTCTTGAAGCCCGCGGCCACGGCCGCCAGAAGGGCCACACCGAGTTCTACCGCGGACGCGAATACACGGTTGATCTTCTTCCCAAGGTAAAACTGGAGATGGTCGTCTCCGACGATCTGGTGGAGAAAGCCGTGCAGGCCATCCTGGCCAGCGCGCGCACCGGCAAAATCGGCGACGGTAAAATTTTCCTCTCGAAGATCGACGACGCCATCCGCATTCGCAACGACGAGCGCGGCGGCTCCGCGCTCTAAGCTAACAGCGGCGATGGGTCTCCGCGTTCTGACACGCCGGAGACCCCGCCCGTACTCACTCTACAAAGCGCCAAATTCCCGCAGAGCAGCTTTGGCGCCTTCCATGTTGGTCAGCTTCATCTCGGCGTATTTCCGCGAGAGCACGACGCCCGGCGCGCCGGCCTCAAGCGCGGCAAGAGTCGCGGCCTTCACATCGGATGGTTGCGTGCGCTTTTCATTCAGGCCCGTTGGAACATCGATGTCGATACCGGGGTAAATGGGAATCTGGCTGTCCACATCCGCGAGCGCCTTCCGGGTCTCCACTCCGACTGATGCGCCGGAAAGCCCAGCGGTCGGCAGCTGCTCGAGGGTTGGCTCATTGCTCAGGCCCATCATCTCGTAGTGCATTTGCAGCACCTGGTCGGGCGTCATGTCGCGAAAGACGGTCGACTGAACATTGCGAATGTATCGGGCCAAGCGGGGACCCGCGCAGTTGTTGTATGTGGAAGGCTTGATGAAGTCCGAGACGTGCATGAGCCGCGCATAGCTTACGTCGGCGCTGTAGAAGGGGCTCATGGTTATGAGGTGCATGATGTGCCAGCCAACCTGGGCCTGCGGCTTAATGGATTTGGCGGTGCCGTAGATGATGCCGTACATCTCCTCCTGGCTCCGGTTCCAGAAGCGCTGCCATGCGAGGATTTCCGGATACTCGAGCAGCGTGCGCCAGAACGTGACGAAGGCGCCGTCCGGGTTGCGGGGGCCGCTCAGGGTCCTGGTCACCCACTGGTCCAGTTCCATGTAGCCTTTGCGCGCGCGCTCGGAATCGATTCCCTGATCGCGACCCTTGCTCATGCAGTACTGGCAGAAGCAATTGATGGAAGACCTGCGCGGCGAGGCTGAACCAAAGTGCGCCCGGATCGCGTTGTCCAGAGGGCCCTGCCGTTCGGACTCCCACATCAGGCCATCGAGATCGTTGTTGGTCATCCAGTCGGAGACCATCGACATGAGGAAGGCGCGGGCATTCGGATTATTGAAGCAGGTATCGCGACCGAGTCGCCCGTAACCGTCAACCTCGCAGACTGTCTCGAAATTCGGCATCATCCGGGGGTTGTAGGCCTCTTCAAATAGCGCGTACACCTGCATGTCTTTTGCTTTGGCGCTGGGGATCACGTCGGCCAGGATGTCAAAATCGCCCAGCTCGGGGGCGCGGATGTCCTTAACGGTCGATTCGCTGTAGAACTCCGGATGAACTTTTGTGTAGCTGCCGCCGACGACCCTATCGTAGCTCTGCACGCCATGATCGGGCAGCGGTTCGCCATGCACCTGGCGTCCGGCCAGCCCGGTCCCATAAGTGAAGACCGTGGCCATAAGCGCGTTGACTCCGCCCTTGTCGCGCAGCGTATCGAGACACTTGTCGACGCCCTCATCCACGAACGACCGGGCGCCGATCTGGATCGCCACGAACTTCTTCTTGCCTCGTCCGGCGATGCCGCGGAGTTCGCTGGCTTCCAGTGGCGCGCGCCGCCGTTGAGACTGCGCCGGCGGTGGCGGCTTCTGCGCCACTTGTCCAAGCAAAGCTGTGGCCGGAGCCATGGCCAACGCCTGTACGGTCAGGCCTTTCAGAAAACTCCTCCGGCCAATGTTCTGAGGACCTGCGCCCTCTCCCTCGCCTGCGTGCAATCCATGCTTCTCCATCGAAACTCCCTCCCCTGAGCAGACAACGTTTTCCCATCAAAGGCCGCGCCAAACGACCAAATGGAAAATTCAGTGGCCGGCGCAGCAAACAGCGCTGGTCCGATGTCAGGGTTAATTGATAATCAGACCAATTTAGCATTTTGCTTAGACACGCGACCTTCGCTGGAGGAAGTGTTTCGCGACCCAACCTGCCAGCAATCCGATTGGCTTTTCCGATAATCGTCCGGAACAGTGATAATAGAGTCCTAATCCAGAGTTGATGTTGATCCGCCCATGAATGCGCTCTCAGCCAGCCCGCAGCAGTTCCGCGACCTGTATGAACGGGAGAGCGCCGACCTGCGCCAGACCTTCGAGCGCAATGGAGACGGCTCGGCCGCGATTCGCCGCCGCGCGTCGATCGTGGACAACATCGTTCGTAAAATATGGGCAAGCCTGGCCGGAGAGCAGGCCCGAGCCAATATCGCATTGGTTGCCACGGGCGGTTTCGGACGGCGCGAGCTGTTTCCCTGCTCGGATGTGGATGTGCTCTACCTCTGCGGGAACGAGTCGGTCGAACGTGATTTCCACCAGATTCTGCGCTCCGTGACCCAGGCAATGTGGGACACCGGCCTGCGTGCCAGCCCCGTGACCCGCACCTTCAAGGAATGCGACAAGGTCAATCCGGACAATCTTGAGTTCACCATTTCGTTGCTCGACCGCCGTTATCTGGCCGGTGATCTGGGGCTCTATCGCCGACTTGAGAACGATCTGCTGCCCGCGCTCGCGTTGCGTGACTGGGACACGATTGTGCAGAACCTGGCCGAGATTGCCCGCGCGCGACACGCGAAATACGGCAACACGATTTTTCATCTGGAGCCAAACATCAAAGACTGCCCGGGCGGGCTCCGCGACTACCATGTTGCGCAATGGCTCGCCCTGCTCACGTCACTGCACGCCACCAAGACGTGGCCCAAACCGGCGGGCAATTCTCTTTACGGGACCCACAGCGACCGCGAATACGCTTTCGATTTTCTTGCCGCCGCGCGATGTTTCCTCCACTTTCGCTACAACCGCGACAACAATACGCTGGACTGGCAGGCGCAGGACGAAGCCGCAGCCCACAGCATTGGACTCGAAACGCGCGGCTCCGCCGACCCCGCGTACTGGATGCGAACCTACTACCGGCAGGCGCGCACCATCTACCGCCGCGCATCATCCCTGCTTGACGCACTTCCGCCGCCCCGCCGCTCGTTTTATAAGCAGTTTCGCCGCAAGCGCACCCATATTCCCGGAACCGACTTCTTTCTTGAGCACGACCGCCTCGACCTTGCCCCCAGCGCAGAGGGAATCGACGGCGACGCAATTCTGCGCATCTTTGGAGTGATCGCCAACCACGGCTACAAGCTCACGCAGGAAGCCGAAGACCGCATTGTGGACAACCTGCCGGTGCTGGCCGTGCAGATGCCCGAAGGGCCGTATTTGTGGAACAACCTGCGCGAGGTCCTGCTTGGCCCATATGCCGCGCACGCGCTGCGGACCATGCACGCGCTCGGCATTCTTGAGTTGCTGGTGCCAGAATTCCATGGCATTGATTCGCTGGTCATCCGCGACTCATACCACCGCTACACGGTCGATGAACACACTTTTCTGGTGATTGATAATATCCACGCGCTGCGCCAGCCGCATCATGACTGGGAGAAGCGCCTCGCCACGCTGTTGCCGGAAATCGAGCGCCTCGGCTTGCTGCTGCTCGCCATCCTGCTGCACGACACGGGCAAGGCACGCCGCACTGGGAACCATGCGTTGCAGAGCATCGAGCTGTCGGAAAATCTTCTGGCGCGGCTCGAATTTGATTCCGAGGAGCGCGATCTGATACGGCGGCTTATCCGCACGCATCTGGACATGTCTACCGCGCTGCGCCGCGATATTTTCGCGCCTGAAACCATCCGCGCGTTCGCGGAAAAACTAAATTCGCAGCAGCACCTCAAAATGCTGACGCTGATGACCTATGCGGACATCAAAGCCGTCTCGCCCGACGCGCTGACTCCGTGGAAGGCCGAGAACCTCTGGCAGCTTTACATCAGCACGTCGAACTATCTCGACCGTAGCGTGGACGAAACCCGCTATCACTCCCGCACCGATCCGGCCATGCTGAACCGCATCACCGCATTGCTCACCAGTCACGCTTCCGGCAAGGGTGCGGGCAATGAGGAGGCGCTGCGCACGTTCCTCGAAGGACTGCCGCAGCGATATCTCCAAACGCGGCTTCCCGACCAGATTCGCGATCACTTCAAGATGGCGGAGAATCTCGCCGAGGGCCCCATCCAGATCGCCTTCCGCGTTCAGCGCCAGCTCAACGAACTCACGCTCATCACACCCGACCGGCCGTATCTGTTTGCCGATGTGGCGGGCGTGCTCTCCGCATGGGGCATGAACATCGTGAAAGCCGACGCCTTCTCCAACGAAGCCGGAGTCATCGTCGATACCTTCCAGTTCACCGACCCATTCCAGACCCTCGCGCTCAACCCGTCCGAAGTAGACCGTTTTCTGGAATGCGTTCGCGACGTCGTCGCCAAGAAGGTTTCGGTCGAAAAGCTGCTGCAGTCACGGAGCCACGCCGGACGCCGCGGACACATCAAGGTCCCGGTGAAAACCAGGATTGAATTCGACAACGACTCCTCAAGCCACAGCACGCTGCTGCAAGTAATCGCGCAAGACACTCCCGGCCTGCTGCGCGCCATTGTGCTGGCCTTCGCCCAGCACCACTGCAACATTGAAGTAGCGCTCATCGACACGGAAGGCGAAATGGCCATCGACGTCTTCTATCTGACCGTGGACAAGGAAAAGCTCAGCCCGCCTGTGCAGCAAGAGTTGGAAGCCTCTTTGACAAAGTCGATCCAATCACTTCGATAACGGCACATTTTAAGAGACGCCAGGTCCTTTAGAACTTCGGTTCCGGAATCGCTTCGCCGTCCGCGCGCGGGTCGCTCGCTCCAAGATGTACTGGTGAACCCGCGTCCACTTCAACGGCGTTTCCGCGGCCCATGCTCTGGAAGTAGCGCGGCCAAACCGTGACCTCGTGGCCCTGCTTCCTCAGTCCGGCAATCACGCCGGGAGCGATTCCGTTTTCCATCCACACATCGCAGCCTCCAAAGTCGCGCTTGGTCCAGCGCGCCGCGCCCAGCGCCGCCTGGATGTTCATTCCGAAATCCACCACATTCGACACGAACTGCGCGTGCGCCAGCGGCTGATTGAATCCGCCCATGATGCCGAACGCGATGCGCCGCTTCCCGTTGGTCATGAATCCCGGAATGATGGTATGCAGCGGCCGTGTCCTGGGGCGCAGCGTGTTGGCCCGGTCCGGCTTCATGGTGAATCCCCCGCCTCGGTTTTGCAGCACGAATCCCGTGCCCGGGGCCACCAGCCCTCCTCCAAATGCGCCCGCGTTGCTCTGGATCAGCGAGACCTCATTGCCCTCGCTGTCCACCACGCTCAGGTAAGTCGTGTCGCTCGACTGATGCATCAGTTGCTCCGTTATATCTGACGGCAGCACATTGCAATTCGCGCGGTCCGTAATGAGCTTCGCGCGCCTGGCCGCCAGCGCCTTCGAGATGAGGATTTGCGTTGGCACATGGCTCGCCTTCGGATCGCCCACATAGCGCCGCAGATCCGCGTAGGCCAGCTTCTTCGCCTCAATCTCAACGTGCAGGGCCTTCTGCGAGTTGTGCCCCCACTCCTTTATGGGGAACCGCTCCATGATGTTCAGCATGGCGAGTGCCGCCTCGCCCTGCCCATTCGGAGGCATCTCGTAAACCGTCCATCCGTGATACGTGGTGCTGATGGGCTGCACCCACTCGGGCTGAAACTCCGTCAGGTCGTCAGCCTGCATAAAGCCGCCCAGCTTGCGCTCCAGCTTCAGAATTGCCTCCGCTGTCGGCCCTTTGTAAAAGCCGTCACGCCCATGCTCGGCAATGCGCGTCAGCGTCTGGGCAAGCTCAGGATTCTTGAACAACTGCCCCGCCACCGGGGCCTTCCCGCCTGGCATGTACACGCTGGCAAACGCCGGGTTTTTCACGAACGGAGTGCCATAGGTTTTCCAATTATCCGCATCGGTCTCCGGCACGCCGATGCCGTCTTTGGCCAACGCAATCGCCGGAGCCAGGTCTTCACTGAGCGGCAGCTTTCCGAAGCGCTCATGCAGGGCCGACCATCCGGCCACGGCGCCCGGAACCGTGACTTCATCGATGGTGCGCAGGTCGGTAAGGCCCTTCCCCTTGAGCGAGGCAATCGACAGCCCTTTCGGAGACCATCCGCTGGCGTTGATCCCATATAGCTTGCCCGTCTTCGCGTCGTAGACAATGGCGAACAGGTCGCCACCCACGCCGTTCATCATCGGTTCAATCACGCCCAGGGCCGCATTGGCCGCAATCGCCGCGTCCACAGCCGAGCCGCCCTTGGCCAGCACCGCCGCACCTGCTTCCGATGCCACCGTCTGGCTGCTCGCAACGATCCCGTACTGGGATTCCGTCATCGAAAAAGCCTGCTCCCGCGCGGGGTCCTGCTGCTCCTGCGCGAGTGCAGATGTCCCGGCGAAAAGCCAAACCAACAAAAAGGCGATCGACATTTTCAACGGATTCCGCATACCACCTCTCGTAACGCATCCACCATACGCAAACTGTTTCCGCAGCACAAATGAAACCTCAAGAGGAGCATTGTTGGTCCGATACCGCGCGCATCTTTAGAAGTCCTGCAATTCTTTGGGCGGCAGAGACGCGCGGACCGCATTGAGTACTGCAAGCAGATCGATTACCTCCTGACCGATGGCCCCTTCGAGTGGCGGAAGGTAGCCAAGCGCCGCCGCGATCATGCCGATGGAACTGAGGACGATTCCTCCAATCGCACTCTGTAGCGCGATCCGTCGCATCTGCATTCCAATGTGGAGAAGCTCATCCACTTTGCCCAGAGTGGGCTCAAGAATCACGGCCCCCGCGGCCTCCGCTGTGATGTCGCTGTTCTGCCCAAACGCGACGCCGACGGTTGCGGCCATCATGGCCGGAGCATCGTTGATGCCGTCCCCGAGGTACAACGTAGGCCCCTTCTCCGTTTCCTCGCGAACGATCCTGAGTTTTTCCTCCGGCGTCTGATTGGCGTGCGCAGTTTCAATGCCCACAATGTCAGCAAGGTGCCGCACCTCACTGCCGCGGTCTCCGGAAAGAATCACCAGGTGCCTGACGTCGTGCCTGGGCTTGAGGTGCCGAATAAACGGCTTGCCTTCCGCGCGCGGGCGGTCGTGAAACTGAATCAACCCCGCCAGGTGATCGTCGATGGCAACGATGCTCTCCATTCCCGAGGCCTGTGGCGGAAGCTCCGCGATCATCTCCGGCGCCAGCTTGCGTCTGCCCGTAACAAGAACGACCCTTCCCGCGACGTGGCCTTTCAACCCCTCACCAGGTTTCTCGCTGACGCTTTCAACATTTTGCAGCGC
>JAICYR010000061.1 GCA_025934135.1 Acidobacteriaceae bacterium
ACCCGCTCCAGCCAGGTCACCAGCCGCAAGAAGGAAGTCGAGCGCCTGCAAACCACCGAACTCGCCCGCTCCAACATCGCGCGCCCCTACATTCGCTTTGACCAGAACCGCCCCTCCGGCAAAACAGCGCTCGAATTTCAGGACGTCAGCAAGAGCTACGGCGACCAGCAGGTCATCTCCGGCTTTGAGGCCATGGTGATGCGCGGCGAAAAAATCGCTCTCATGGGCCGCAACGGCTTGGGCAAAACCACTCTGCTCAAGTCCCTGCTCTCCGCCTCGCCCGACCACGCCGAAAAGGACTTCACGCTCGATGCGGGCATCATCAAGTGGGGACACGAAGCCCAGATCGGCTACTTCCCGCAGGACCACACCGGAGTCATCGAGTACGGAACCAATGTCTCCGACTGGCTGCACCAGTTCGACCCCAAAGCCGTGAAGGAAGACATCCGCGGCATCCTCGGCCAAATGCTCTTCCGCGGCGAAGAGGGTCTCAAGCCCACCGACGCGCTCTCCGGCGGAGAATCAGCGCGCCTTATCTTCTGCAAGCTCATGATGCAGAAGCCCAACATCCTCATCCTCGACGAGCCTACAAACCACCTCGATCTCGAATCCATCAATGCGCTCAACGTCGCGCTCCAACGCTACGAAGGAACGGTCCTGCTCGTCACCCACGACCATGACCTGATCGAAGAAGTCGCCACGCGCATCTGGCACTTCGACCACGGCGCAATCGAAGACTTCAAAGGCCCCTACGAGGAATACGCCACGGCAACAGCAACGGCGAGATAGCAGGAGAACCGCTTGGCCCTCCTGCTCAACGCACAATCCGTAACCAAGTCTTTCGGCGCGACCACGCTCTTCCGCGAGGTCTCCTTCACCGTGAATGAAGGCGACCGCATCGGCCTCATCGGCCCCAACGGAAGCGGCAAATCCACGTTGCTCAAAATGCTCGCTGGCGAAATCGAAGCCGACTCCGGCGAAATCACGCCGCGCAAAAATCTCCGCATGGCCTACGTCGAGCAGGACTCCCAGTTCCCTGCTGACACCACCGTCCGCACCATTCTGGAAGCCGCGCTCCGCAGCGCCCGCATTCCCGAACCTGATTGGGAGCAGCGCCTTCGCACAACTCTGGGCGTCGCCGGATTCACCGATTTCCAGGCCGAAACCGCCGCGCTCTCCGGAGGATGGAAAAAGCGCCTCGCCATCGCCGAAGCCCTCGTTCAGCGCCCCGACCTGCTCCTGCTCGACGAACCCACCAACCACCTCGACCTCGCCGGAATCGAGTGGCTCGAATCCCTGCTCGCATCCGAATCCTTTGCCGCCGTCCTCATCAGCCACGACCGATACTTCCTCGAAAATACCGCCATGCAAATGGCCGAGTTGAACCGCGCCTACCCTAACGGAATGCTCCGCGCCGGCGGAAACTACAGCCAGTTCCTCGAAGCCAAGGAGGAGTTCCTCCACGCGCAGGCCCGCCATCAGGACGCGCTCGAAAACCGCGTCCGCATCGAAAAGGAATGGCTGCGCCGTGGCCCCAAGGCCCGCGCCACCAAGGCCAAAGCCCGCATCGACAACGCCAACCGCCTCATCGCGGAACTCGCGGACGTGAACGCGCGCACCCGCACCGCCGCCGCCGGCTTCGACTTCACCGCCTCAGGACGCCAGACCAAGCGCCTGGTCGAACTCGAAGACCTCTCGTACTCCATCGAAGACAGGCCACTCTTCCGTGACCTCAATTTCCACCTGACCGCCGGAATGCGCGTCGGCCTCGTCGGGCCCAACGGCAGCGGAAAAACCACTCTCATGCGCCTGCTCACTGGCGAGCTTGAGCCAACATCGGGCATCGTAAAACGCGCCACCAATCTGCGTATCACCTACTTCGAGCAGGACCGCCAGCTTGACGAATCCCAGACCCTCCGTCGCGCGCTCGCGCCTCACGGCGATTCCATCATCTATCAGGACCGCGTCATCCACGTCGCCTCCTGGGCCGCGCGATTCCTCTTCACCGGTGAGCAGCTCAACCAGCCCGTCTCGCGCCTCTCCGGAGGCGAGCGCGCCCGCGTCCTCATCGCGCAGCTTATGCTCCAGCCCGCCGATCTGCTCCTTCTCGACGAGCCGACCAACGACCTCGACATCCCGACGCTCGAAATCCTTGAAGAAACCCTTCTCGAATATCCCGGCGCGCTCGTCCTCGTCACTCACGATCGCTACATGCTCGACCGCATCGCTAACATCGTCGTGGGACTCGACGGCGAAGCCAACGCCGCCACCTTCGCCGACTACCAGCAATGGGAAGCGTGGATGGAAGCCCAGGCTCAAGCGAAGAAAACCACTCCCGAATCCAAGCCAACGCCTATCGCGCCGCCACAGCCCGCGAAGAAAAAACTCTCTTACCTCGAAGCCCGTGAGTGGACCACGCTCGAAGAGCGCATCGCCGAGGCCGAAGAATCCCTCCTGCAGGCCCGCGCCGTTCTTGAAGACCCATCCGTCGCCACTGACGCCGCCCGCCTCCAGGCCGCGCTCACAGCAGCCGAAACCGCACAGCAATCCGTAGACACACTCTTCACCCGCTGGGCCGAGCTTGAAGCGAAGCAGACGCAATAAACCGTTTCAGCTTGACACGCATAGACACCCGTCCTGAAACTTGCAGAGAGTCAATTTCCGGTTCGGAAGGAAGATCAACATGCTGCGACGGACTATGCTTGCCTTGTGTGCAGGCGCTCTTTTTGCGGGCGCGGGCGCTCTAACCGCGATGGCCCAATCCAACAATGCCTTCGTCAACACGCTCATGCCCGAGCCGGCGCACCTCGCCGCCCAGACCGGCGACCTGCCGCTCACCACATCCTTCACCGCCGCCACGGATAGCTTCCATGACGCCCGCCTCGATAACGCCATCTCCCGCACGTTGCTCCAGCTTGAGGACCACACCGGACTCGAGATCGCCCGCACGCCCACAGCCGCAAAATCCGCAACCCTGCTCGTCACTGTCGATGGTCCCGGTGAGGCGGTCCAGTCCATCGATGAAAATGAATCCTACTCCCTCGACATAACTCCCTCCGGCGCGCACCTCAAGGCCGCGACCGATGTGGGCGCCATGCGCGGCCTCACCACCTTCCTGCAACTTGTGCAGACCGACGGCTCCAGCTTCTTCGCCCCCGCTGTCTCCATTCAGGACTCGCCGCGCTTCCGCTGGCGCGGCCTCATGATCGACGTCAGCCGCCACTTCGAGCCAATCCCGGTCATCAAGCGCACACTCGACGGAATGGCCGCCGTCAAGCTCAACGTCTTCCACTGGCACCTCTCAGACGACCAGGGCTTCCGCATCCAGAGCAAGGTCTTTCCCAAACTAACCGAAATGGGTTCCGACGGCCTCTACTACACGCAGGACCAGGCCCGCGAGATCGTCGCCTACGCCCGCGCGCGCGGCATCCGCGTCGTGCCGGAGTTCGATATGCCCGGCCACGCGCAGTCGTGGATGGTCGGATACCCCGACCTCGCCAGCGGCCCCGGCCCTTACCAGATCGAGCGTCACTTCGGCATCTTCGATCCCGTGATGGACCCCACCCGAAAGAGCACCTACAAGTTCCTCGATAAGTTCATCGGAGAAATGGCCACCATCTTCCCCGATCCCTACATGCACATCGGCGGAGACGAAAACAACGGCGTGCAGTGGAAGAACAATCCGCGCATTCAGGCCTTCATGCGCAAGCACAACCTGCACAGCACCTCCGACCTGCAAACCTACTTCAGCCAGCAGCTCATTCCCATCCTCAAGAAGCACCACAAGCGCACGGTCGGTTGGGACGAAATCTTCGCGCCCGGCCTCCCGAAAAACGCCGTCATTGAATCGTGGCGCGGTTTCAACTCGCTCGCCGCCAGCGCCAAGCAGGGTTACGATGGCATCCTCGCCGCCGGATATTACCTCGACCAGATTCAGCCCGCCGGGCAGCACTATCTCGTCGATCCCCTGCCCGCCAACAGCGACCTGACCCCTGACCAAAAGGCGCACATCCTCGGCGGAGAAGTCTGCATGTGGAGCGAGCACGTCTCCTCGCACAGCATCGACTCGCGCATCTGGCCGCGCTCAGCCGCCATCGCCGAGCGCCTGTGGTCACCGCAAAGCGTCAATAATGTCGATGACATGTACCGGCGCCTCTGGGTCGAAAACCTGCGCCTCGAAGCCGTCGGCCTCACGCAACTTTCCAATGAGGATGTCGCTCTGCGTCAGCTCGCGGGCACCGCCGCCATTGAGCCCCTCCGCATCCTAGCCAGCGTCCTGCAGCCCGTCGGCTTCGACCAGATCTACAAAATGCAGCACACAACCCAGCTCACGCCCATGGACCACCTCGTGGACGCGGTCCGACCCGATCCGCCTTCGCGCCACGGCGTTGAGTTGCTCGTCAAAAAGTATCTTGCGAATCACGACGCTCAGGCCGCCGAAAAGCTCCAGGTCATCTTCGCGCACTGGGCCGTCGCCGGACCGCAGGCCCAGGCGCTCATGTCTTCGCGGCCGCTGCTGAGGCCCGCCGAGCCGCGCGCCGAACAACTCACCAATCTAGGAAAGATCGGAGTGGAAGCCCTGCTCTACCTCTCCAAAAACGAGACCGCTCCGTCCGGATGGGCGCAAACCCAGCTCTCGCTCATTGATGAAGCACAGAAGCCCGCTGGTCTCGTCCGTTTCACCGTGCTCGACCCGCTGCGCGAATTGGTGAAGGCGGTACCGCAGCAGCAGTAACGCAATTCCGAATCAGGGCCGCACTTCCGCAAGGAATACGCGGCCCGATCCCGAGGGTGTATCCCTACACCCGTTCCGCCTGCTGGCTCGGCAGCGCGCGCTCGGCCTTGGGCAGCCCAATCGCCACATCCGGTATGCGAATGATCTTATAGACCGCCGCCGCCACCGCCCCGCCAATCAGTGGCGCAACAATAAATAGCCATATCTGCTGCAACGCCCAGCCGCCCACCCACACCGCTGGGCCGATGCTCCGCGCCGGATTCACCGACATATTCGTCACCGGAATCCCGACCAGATGGACCATCGTCAACGCAAGCCCAATGGCGATTCCGGCGAAACCCACCGGGGCCTTCACGTCCGTCGCACCCAGCACCACCATCACGAAGAACGCCGTCAGCACCACTTCAACCACGAAGCCCGCCGCCATCGAATAGTGGTCCGGCGAGTGCAGCCCATACCCGTCCGATCCCAAACCAGCAATTGACGCGCTGTAACCGCCCGCGATGCCTTGCGCCACATAAAGCAGCACACCCGCCGCCAGAATCGCGCCAATAATCTGCGCGATCACGTACATAATCGCGTCCTTAATGCCAATGCGCCTGCTGAGCCACACGCCGAAGGTCACGGCCGGGTTAATGTGGCATCCGGAGATCGGCCCAATCGTGTAGACCATCACCAGAAGCGAGAGGCCGAACGCCAGCGCCACACCCGCAAACCCAATCTGGCTCCCGGCCAGCACCGCGCTGCCGACCCCTATGAATACCAGAACAAATGTCCCTACTAATTCCGCAAGATACTTCCTCATCGCATTGCCCCCTTTGGGGGAGGATTGAATTCCTGCGATGGAACTATACGCTGCCGGAACTGCCGGTGGCATCAACTTTGCTGCAACTATTTTGGGGACGAAACGCCGTACTCTTCCCGATACCACGCCACCGTGCGCCGCAGCCCTTCTTCAAACCCCACCAGAGGCTCATATCCAAACGCCTCGCGCGCTGCGGAAATGTCCGCCAGCGAATCCCGCACATCGCCCGCTCTTGAAGGCCCATACGCCGGCGGTTCCTGAAAATCCATCAGCTTCGCCAGTGCGCCGTACGTCTCATTCAGTGTGTACTGTTCTCCGCACGCAATGTTGAAGACCCTCCCCGCCACTTTTTCCGCCGCCGCGTCCATCGCCAGAAAATTCGCGGACACCACATTGTCGATATACGTAAAATCCCGCCCCTGCTCGCCATCGCCAAAAATCGTGGGCTGCTCGCCGCGCAGCATTTGCAGCGAGAACCTCGCCATCACGCCGCTGTAGGGCGAACCGGGGTCCTGTCGCGGCCCAAATATGTTGAAGTACCGCAGGTTCACCGTCTCCAGTCCATACACCTGCCAAAAGCTCGACATGTACAGCTCGCCTGCCAGCTTCTGCACCGCATAGGGAGAAATCGGAGCCGGGGCCATCGTCTCCCGTCGCGGAAATCCCGGCTGGTCTCCATACGCCGACGACGACGCCGAATACACCGCCCGCTTCACGCCCGCCGCCCGCGCGCCCTCCAGTAGATTGAAAGTGCCATCAATGTTCGCCGTGTGGCTGGTGCGCGGGTCCTTCACCGAGCGCGGAACCGACGCCACCGCCGCCGTATGAAAAACGTAATCCACCCCGCGACAGACCCGAACCATCGCATCAGCATCGCGCAGGTCGCCTTCCACAAGCTCCATCCGATCTACAACACCGTCCAGGTTCTCCCGCTTGCCGGTCTCAAAGTTGTCCAATCCGCGAACAGTTTCTCCACGCTTCACCAGCGCGTCCACAAGAGACGACCCAATAAACCCGGCGCAGCCGGTCACAAGATATTTAGCCATGATCCCTGTATACCATCCGCGCGCCGGGTGCCCCACACAAGCGATTCTGCTTGTGTGGGGGACACAACACCTCACCCACTACTCATGTCATTCTGAGCGCAGCGACCGAAGGGCGCGGAGTCGAAGAATCCGCGGTTCCTGTCAATCCCACACGCCCCATCCCTCCCCGCGTGCGATGTACTCTGCATCTAAGGCATACTTGGAGTTGCATGAGTACGCTCTTCCCCTTCCGACTCGCACCCTGGTTCCGCACCCGCATCTGGGGCTTTCACGACCTTTCACCCTGGTACGACTACAAGACCGAAGGCGAGCCTATCGGTGAAGTCTGGCTCACCGGAGAAATGTGCGCCGCCGCCACCGGCCGGCTCGCTGGGCAATCGCTTCAGGAGATCACCGCCCAACACGGCCATGAGCTTCTCGGCCGCCATTTTGGAGACGGCCAGTTTCCGCTGCTCATCAAGCTGCTTTTTCCCAAGGACAAGCTCTCCGTGCAGGTGCATCCCGACGACGCCATGGCAAGGAAATATGGTGAGCCGCGCGGCAAAACCGAGTGCTGGTACGCGCTCCACGCCGACCCCGGCGCGAGCGTCGCGCTTGGCATCAAGCCCGGCATCACGCCCGAAAAGATCCGCTCTGGAATCGACTCCGCGACATTGGAAGACATGCTGGAAATGGTTCCCGTCCACGCGGGCGACATGCTTTTCGTCGATGCCGGAACGGTCCACGCCATGGGCCCCGGCGTCGTGATTCTTGAAACCCAGCAGACCAGCGACCTCACCTACCGCATGTACGATTACGGACGCCCCCGCGAACTTCATCTTGAGAAATCCTTCGAGGCCATGCGCGTCCAAACGCGCGCCGGAAAAATTCCTCCGCGCAACATGAACGGCCACTCCGTGCTGATCGATGAAAAGTATTTCGAGATCGAGCGCTGGCCGCTCCAAGCCTCCACCACCCCACTCGGACTCACCGCCGCCACCGGTGGTCTTCAGGTTCTCTTCGTGGCCGATGGCCAAATCCGCATTTCCGCCGACCAGGGAGAGGCCTTTCCGGTCAACCGCTGCGAGCTTGCTGTCATCCCAGCCACCAGCATGAATGTTCGTGTTGAAGCCGAATCTGCGGCTACGGTAATTCGCATTCAGCCCCGCATGGCCGAATAACCTGAAGGAGCGAAAGAGGACGCCCGATTTGAAGATCGATTTCCGCCCCATCATTCTGGCCGGAGGCAGCGGCACACGCTTCTGGCCGCGCAGTCGCAAAGCACGGGCCAAGCAGGTGCTCGCCCTCGAAGGCGAGCGGACCATGATCCAGCGCACCGCCGACCGTCTCGCGCCCCTCGCCGACGCCAGCAACATCTGGGTCATCACCAACAGCCTTCTGTCCGAAACAATTTGCGGACAGCTCAACTGCGTTCCGGTCGATCAGATCATTCGCGAGCCCGCCGCGCGCAACACCGCTCCCGCCGCCGGGCTGGCCGCCTTTCTTGTCGAACGCGACAACCCCGCCGCCGTTCTCGGAATGTTCCCCGCCGACCACACCATTGCCAACGAGTCCGCGTTCCTCTCGGTGATCCGTCACGCCATCGCCATTGCCGCGGCCGGAGAAAACATGGTCGTGCTCGGCATCACGCCCACGCGGCCGGAGACCGGATACGGCTACATTGAAACCGGGGCCGCCGCGCCCAACGGTTCCGTCCACGTCCGCCGCTTTACTGAGAAGCCAAATCTCCAGCGCGCCGAGCAGTTTGTTGCCGCCGGAAATTACTGCTGGAACAGCGGCGTCTTTCTGTGGTCCGCGCGCACGCTGGCCAATGCCGTGCGCGAACACCTTCCCGAGACCGCGCCGCATCTCGAGGCCATCGCCGCCGCCTTCGGCACGCCTGACTTTGAGCGCGTCTTCGCCGAGCGCTATCCGCAGTGCGAAAACATCAGCGTCGATTACGCCATCCTCGAACCGCGGTCCGCCAAAGGCGAGCACCAGTCAAACCTCTACTGTCTGCCCGCCGACTTTGGATGGAACGACCTCGGCTCCTGGGCCGCGCTCTATGAGCACCAGCTTGCGCATGACAACGGTGCCGACGGAAACAAGAACGTCACCGAAAGCTCCGGCTGCATCGCCGTAGACGCACGCAGCAACTACGTCTACAGCCCGAAGAAATTCGTCTCGCTCGTCGGTGTGAGCGACCTGGTCGTCGTCGAAACTGACGACGCGCTCCTCATCACCACTCGCGGCCGCTCGCAGGACGTGGGCAAGCTGGTGAAAATGCTTCAGGAAAAGGGCCGCAAAGACCTCGTTTAAGGAACGGAATGGCAAACCAATCCGCAGTAAAGTTCGGAACCGACGGCTGGCGCGCCCGCATCGCCGACGACTTCACCTTCGACAATGTTCGCAAGGCCGCCGCCGCCATCGCTGGTTATCTCCACAACTCGACCGACCCACGCGAGGCCCCCGCGAAAGGCGTCTGCATCGGCTACGACACACGCTTTGCCTCCGACCGCTTCGCGCGCGCCGTGGCCGAGGTCCTCGCCGCTTCAGGAATCCCCGTCAAGCTCGCCAACCGCATCACGCCCACGCCCGCGCTCTCCTACGGAGTCCACCAGCAGGGCGCGGCCGGCGGAGTCATGATCACCTCCAGCCACAACCCCTACCAGTGGAACGGCGTCAAGTACAAGGCCTTTTACGGCGGCTCGGGAAGCCCCTCCATCATGGCCAACATCGAAACCTTTCTCGACAAGCCGCTGCCCCGGCCCGCACAGCCCGCCGCCATCACGGAAGTCGATTTCCTGCCCTGCTATCTCGAAGCCATCCGCCGCTTCGCCGACCTCGACCTCATCGCCAAGTCCGGCCTCAAGCTTGCCATCGACTGCATGTACGGCGCGGGCTCTGGCATCCTCGCCGGAATCTTCCAGAGCATCGGCGTCGAATACGTCGAGATTCGCGCCAATCGCGATCCGCTTTTCCCCGGAATCAATCCCGAGCCCATCGAGCCGCACATCCGCGCCCTGCAAGATGCCGTCGTCGAGCACCACTGCCACGCCGGATTCGTCACCGACGGAGACGCTGACCGCCTCGGCGCCGCCGATGAAAACGGCAACTTCGTCGATCCCCACAAAATCTTCGCCGTGCTGCTTGAATGGCTGCTCACCCGCAAGAATTGGCCCGGAGACGTGACCCGCGCCTTCAACACCACCGGCATGCTCGACCGCATCGCCGCCCGCCACCATCGCACCCTCCACGAACACGGCATCGGCTTCAAATACATCTGCGACCTCATGCTTGAAAAAAACATCCTCATCGGCGGAGAGGAATCCGGAGGCATCGGCATCGCGCGCCACCTCCCCGAGCGCGACGGCCTGCTCAATTCCCTGCTGCTCGCCAACGTCATGGCTGAAGAGGGCAAGACCCTTGGCCAGCTCGTCCAGCGCCTTCAGGACACCTACGGCGAGCACCACTACGGCCGCATCGACCTCCACATCAACGACGACCTGAAGAACGCCACCATCGCCCGCGCGAAAAGCGGGGTGAAAACCTTCGCCGGAATGCCCGTCGACCACGTCGAAACCCTCGACGGCATCAAGTTTTTCCTCGACAATCCTGAAGCCAAATCCAAACCTAATGCGGCAAAATCCTGGCTCCTGCTGCGCGCCTCCGGCACCGAACCCCTGCTCCGGATTTATTCTGAATCCTGCTCCAAAGAATCTGTCGCCAGACTCCTCGAAGCCGGACGCCAATTCGCCATGAGCAGCCTGGATTAGCTTTCTAAGAACAAAATCAGGAATGGAACTGCTTAATGTCGGATAATAGAACTATGAGCAGCGAGAGAGTAGTACGCAAGGTCACCCGCGAGCAGCAAGAGGCTGAGACGTACAGCTATTGGCAAGGCCTGTCTGTGGGAGAACGCCTGAGCGCTGTTTGGGATGCAACGGTTGCCGCGTATGCCTTCAAAGGAGTGCGTATCGATGGTCAGTCTCGATCTCCGAGAATTATTACTCGCGTTGAACGCTCACGAAGTTGAGTATCTAATCGTCGGCGGATACGCAGTCGGAGTCCATTCCGAGCCCCGAGCCACGAAAGACCTTGATATCTTCATCCGGGCTGATGAAAAAAACAGCAAAGCCGTGTACCGCGCCCTCGCGGCGTTTGGCGCGCCCATCGCAAACTTGACGCCAGAAGATTTTAAGGACGATTCTTCATCGATTTTCCAGGTTGGAATGCCTCCACACAGGGCTGACCTCTTGCAAAGCATCGACGGGGTCAGCTTCGATGAAGCATGGCGGAACAGGACCGAAGCCATGCTCGACGGGGATATACCAGTGCATGTCATATCACGAGAGCACCTCATACAAAATAAGCTCGCCAGTGCGCGCTCGCAGGATGTTGCAGACGTAGAAGCCATCCGCAAAGCGGAAAAGCACGGGCAAAAAAGCTAAAGAGATAGAAGGAGACCAATGACCGCACCCGCCACTCCCCTCACGCAGCTCCCCGCATGGAAGGCCCTTGAAGCCCATCACAAAGCCATCGCCTTCCAGCATCTCCGCCATCTCTTCGCGGAGGACCCCGCACGTGGCACGCGTTTCGCCGTCGAAGCCGAAGGCATCTACCTTGACTACTCCAAGCACCGCATTACCGACGAAACTCTGAAGCTCCTCCTTCAGCTTGCCGACCAGAGCAATCTCCGCGCTCGCATCGACGCCATGTTTCGCGGCGACAAAATCAACATCACCGAAGACCGCGCCGTCCTCCACATCGCCCTCCGCGCGCCCAAAGGCGCCGTCATCAATGTGGACGGCAAAAACGTCGTCCCCGAAGTCCACGAGGTCCTCGACCGCATGGCCGCGTTCTCCAACCGCGTCCGCGGCGGCGAGTGGAAGGGCCACACCGGCAAGCCCATCCGCAACGTCATCAACATCGGCATCGGAGGCTCCGACCTCGGTCCCGTCATGGCCTACGAAGCGCTGCGCCACTACAGCCGCCGCGACATGACCTTTCGCTTCGTCTCCAATGTGGACGGCACCGACTTCGCCGAGGCTACGCGCGACCTCGACGCCGAGGAGACCCTCTTCATCATCTCCTCCAAAACCTTCACCACGCTCGAGACCATGACCAACGCCCACACCGCGCGGCAGTGGGCGCTGGCCAAACTAGGCGATGAGAAGGCCATCGCGAAGCACTTCGTCGCCGTCTCCACCAACGGCGCCGAGGTTACGAAGTTCGGCATCGACACGGCCAACATGTTCGGCTTCTGGGACTGGGTCGGAGGCCGCTACTCCATGGACTCGGCCATCGGCCTCTCCACCATGCTGGCCATCGGCCCGGACAACTTCCACCAGCTCCTCGCCGGCTTTCACGCCATCGACGACCACTTCCGCACCGCGCCCTTTGAGCAGAACCTGCCCGTCCTCATGGGCCTGCTCACCGTCTGGTACACCGACTTCTTCGACGCGCAAACCGTCGCCGTCCTTCCTTACGACCAGTACCTCAAGCGCTTCCCCGCCTATCTCCAGCAGCTCACCATGGAGAGCAATGGAAAGCACGTCACACTCTCCGGCGCGCGCGTGAACTACGAAACCGGACCCATCTTCTGGGGCGAGCCCGGCACTAACGGCCAGCACTCCTTCTATCAACTCATCCATCAGGGGACGCGCCTCATCCCCGCCGACTTCATCGGCTTTTCCAAGACGCTCAACCCGCTCGGCAACCATCACGACCTGCTCATGGCCAATGTCTTCGCGCAAACTGAGGCGCTGGCCTTCGGCAAAACTGCCGAACAGGTCCAGGCCGAGGGCACGCCCGACTGGCTCGTTCCGCACCGCGTCTTTGAGGGCAACCGCCCCTCCAGCACGCTGCTGCTCAACGAACTCACGCCCGAATCCCTCGGCAAGCTGGTCGCGCTTTACGAACACAGCGTCTTCACCCAGGGAGCCATCTGGCAGATCGACTCCTTCGACCAATGGGGCGTCGAACTCGGCAAGGTGCTGGCCAAAAAGATCATCGGCGAACTTGCCGCCAAAAATTCCCCAACCGATCACGACAGCTCCACCAACACTCTTATCGCCCGCTACCGCAAGCAGCGCGGATAAACCGGGGCGCCAGAAAACTTGTCAAGCATTTATTTTCTAACCCTCACAAAACAAAGGGTCTGAATTTGCATTTAATTATGCCCTGATTTGCTATCCTGAACTTAAGAGAGAAATTGAGGCGCAGCCGCTGGCTGCGCCTTTCGCTTTTGGGGAGAAAAGCGGGTGCCCCATTCAGGCCCGATTTTGGCTTGAGTGGGGGACAAGCTAAGTCCTTTGCTTGCAGGATCGGATTTCGTAAGTCCTTTGTTTGCAGGATCACGTTTAGCTAAGTCCTTTGTTTACAGGATCAACATTTTTTGGTTTTGCTGACCGCTTTTCAGCTAACCGCTTCTTAGCTGACCGCTTTTTAGCTGCCCGCTTCACCAGCCCATTAAGGAGGCACCATGGAAGAACTCAAGGCCATGTTCCGCGTGTGTGTGCACATCAAGAAGGACGGGGTCCGCTGCAACTCGCCCGCCATGAAGGGTATGAACTTCTGTTATCAGCACATCGGCGGCAACATCCGCGAGCTTACCCGTGCCCGCTCCACCTACATCGGCCCCAAGCTCGACTTCGTCTATCCCGGCTGCCGTCAGGCCATTCAGCACAACTTCTTTGTCATTGCCCAGGCCATGAACGACGGACATATCGATCTCCAGACCGCCTGTGCCTACAACCGCATCTATTCCGCCTGCGAGCGAAACCTCCGCCGCTTTGAGACCCTCTACCAAAAGGACGCGGAAGCAGAACTCGCCCCTCTCCCCGACGAAAACCCCGAGTCTGAAACCTCCCCGACCGATGTCATCCCTCTATCTGCCGATGTCATCCCTCTACCCGCTGATGTCATCCTGAGCGAAGTTGACGCCGACCGGCGGCAACGAGTCGAAGGACCTGCTTCTTCTCAACCCAACGACAATCTCGGTGCCCCACGTCTCGAAGAGACGTGGGAACAAGTGCCAAATCAACCCGACAATGCCCCTGTTCTGAAACAGGCTCCAACCTTCGACATCCTGACCATCGATTTCAAAAAATACGATCTTCGCTTCAAAAAACTCGAGCGCCTCTACTCCAGTGACGATGACTACATCGACCGCCTCCGCGCCGCCATCCGGCAAATCCACGAAGAGGAAGAACAAGCCTGGCGCGCCGCAGGCTGCCCTGAGCTCTGCCCTGTGCCCTGACGCAGAACTTTTCCCCCACCAGCGGGTTTACACCGGAAAAGCCGCGCGCTCGACCGACGCTCATCTAACATAGAAGAGCGCAGAAAGAGCTAGACGCGCAGGAGTGGACGACGATGCTCACCGATTCTGTAACCCAGCCAAGGTTCTTCAGGAGCGCGGCCATTGTTCTGCTGGCCACCGCCGCCTGGTTCTCATCCGCAACTCTTGCCACCGCGCAAGACCAGAACCAGGACCAGACCAGCGCGCAGCAAAGCCAACGCACCGACTCCACCATTCAGTCCGACGTGGCCGCCGCTCTCCAGCAGGACTCCAGCCTTAAGGGGCAGCACATTTCCGCGAAGGCCGATCATGGCGTCGTTACCCTCACCGGGAACGTGCAGACCGACGCGCAGAGCCAGCAGGCCGAAACCGATGCCGCGAATGTTGCCGGCGTCAGCGGAATCCTGAACCAGCTTAAAGTCCAGAAGGCCGGCAACGGATCATCTTCCGCCGGTATCGCCGCGCAGAACTCCGCCAACCAGCTCAGCCCTGAAGACCAGAATCAGCCTCAGACCCAGAACCAGCCTCAGCCTCAGGCTCAGAACCAGAATTCCATTCCTCCTCCGCCGCCGGACGAGAACCAGCCGCAGCAAGCTCAGCAGCCGCAGCAGCAGGCCCAGCAGCCCGAGCAGCCTTACGGAGCGCAGGGGCCAGACAATGGTCCGCCTCCGCCGCCAGACCAGCAGGGCTACGGAGCGCCTCCGCCTCAGCAGGGCCCGTACTATCAAACGCCAAACGCACCCGTCACCATTCCCGCCGGAACGCTGCTTCGCGTGCGGCTCGACCAGCCGCTCGACTCAGCCCACCTGCAGGATGGAACCATCTTCCAGGCCACCAACGCCGTTGATGTCTACGAGCGCGGCGTCCTCGCCATTCCACGCGGAGCGGCCCTGACCGGAATGGTTGTCGCCACGGGCCAAGGCGGCAAGGGCAAGCTCGGCGGCTCGGCCGTCCTGAGCCTGCAACTCACGAACGTGAACCTGGCTGGAAATGTTTTCCCGCTGGTGACGGATGTGTGGTCAACCCGCGGCCCGAACAAGGCTGGATATACCGCCAGCAACACCGCCGGAGGCGCGGTCCTCGGAGCCATCATCGGAGGCATCATTGGGCGCGGAGCCGGAGCCGCTATCGGCGCGGGAGTAGGCGCCGCCGGAGGCCTTGCCGCATCCGAGGGCACCCATGGCCCGCACGTGATTCTCCCTGTCGAGTCACAGGTGGACTTTCACCTCGCCGCACCCGCAACCGTGCAGCCTGTTTCCTGGCGAGAGGCGCAGCGCCTCGCCTCCAGCGCGCCGCGGCCTCCCGTGCTGGTGCAGCGTCCGCGCAGGCCCGTTTACGTGGCCCCGCCTCCACCGCCCTACTACGGGCCTTATCCGTATCCCTACTAGGGGGCGAACAGCTTAGACCCCACATCTCGATTTTGAGATGTGGGGTCCGTGCGCATCGTACCTATAGAGCCACAATACGTAAAAGGCTCAGCCGTCCAAGTAACCAATGGAAGTATCTGTCCAGGAATCCAGAAAAGGAATCATCTCCCGGCGCAGCTTTATCAAGGCCGCCGGAGCGGCCTGCGTCGGCTTTCCCTTGTATGCCGCCGAAGTCTCGCGGCACGAGATCAGCATTGAGCGGCATACCATCCGCCTCAGCCGCCTGCCCGATTCGTTTCACGGCCTCAGGATCATCCAGCTCTCGGATTTCCATTACGCCGAGTTCACTGAGCCTTACTTCATTCGGGACATGGTGGATCACGTCAACCGCCTCCGGCCTGATGCTGTGTTCTTCAACGGAGATTACGTAACGGACGGCTCGCTCTTCTCGCACGCCAGCACGAAGCAGTTCGCCTACAGATGCGCGGAGATCCTGGATAAGGTCGAATGCCCGCTGCGCTACGCCGTGCTTGGCAACCACGACTGCACCTTCGCTGAACCGGCCGTGATCGACGCACTCAAAGTACACAAGATCACGCTGCTGAACAACCGCTACGAGCCGCTGGAGCGCGATGGCGACCGCCTCTGGATCGGAGGAACCGGCGACGCGCTCCTCAAAAAGATGCGCCTCGATGACGCCATTCCACCCGCTTCGCGCAGAGACAACGAGCCGATGCTGCTGATGGTCCACGAACCCGACGTGCTGCCGCTGATCGCGCGGCGCAACGTCGATCTGATGCTCTCCGGTCATACCCACGGAGGTCAGGTCCGCTTCCCATTCGTCCCACCCACGCACCTGCCGCCGCTCGGCAAGAAGTACGTGGAGGGACTCTTCCGCCTCGGCCCCACACAGCTCTACGTGACCCGCGGAATCGGGACCGTCGGCCTGCCGTTCCGCTTCAACTGCCCGCCGGAGATCGCCCTGCTGACGCTCGAAGCCGGGAACGGGGAGTGAATTCCCCTTTCCCCTTTCCCCTTTCCCCTTTGCCCATTGCCCGTTACCCTTTACCCTTTACCCTTGTCCTATGGAACGACTAACTCTGACCGGCCCTCACGTTCGCCTGGAGCCGCTTACTCGCGCCCACATCGAAGCCTTGGCAGAGGCTTCCGCCGCGCCTGATCCCATGGCCGATCCGGCCATCTATAGCTGGACCGTTGTCCCGCAGGGCATCGCCGAAATGACGCAGTACGTGGAAACCGCTTTGGCCTGGCAGGACGCCGGGACCGCCGTTCCCTTCGTAGTCGTCCGGCTGAGCGACAACGCCGTAATCGGCAGCACCCGTTACTTCAACATAGAGCGGTGGCTGTGGCCCGCCGGCCATCCGCGCCACGGGAGCCCTTATCCCGACGTGTGCGAAATTGGATGGACCTGGTACTCGCGCCCGGCAATTCGCAGCGGGGCCAACCCAGAAGGCAAGTTCCTGATGCTCCAGCACGCTTTCGAGCAGTGGAAGGTGCTGCGAGTCTGCCTCCACACCGACTCGCGCAATACGCGGTCGCAGGCCGCCATGGAGCGCCTCGGGTTCCAGCGCGAAGGCGTCATCCGCGCCCACAAGATCGCCGTTGATGGAGTGCCACGCGACTCCTTCCGCTACTCCATGACCGCCGCCGAATGGCCCGAGGTCAAACAGCGGCTGATGGAGCGGGTGGCTGATAACGGCGCTCGCGTTGGCGCGTCCATACCGTAATCACCAAAGGCGGGCCTGTAGAATAGCCGCAAGGAGAATGAATTGCCTCAGATCATGAAAAGCTCGAACCCGGCCCTGAACGGCAAGGTCTTCCAGGGCCATTCCTTTACGCTCGAAGATCGCATGTCTCTCGACGGCACCGTGAACAAGACCGGTATCCTACTGCTTTGCTCGGTGGCCACGGCGGCTTTTGCCTGGCACACGTTCATGCAGACGCGCAACGTCGCGGAGCTTTCCGCGATGCTCTGGATCGGGCTGATCGGCGGACTCATCTTCGCCATGGTGACGATCTTCAAGCAGACATGGGCACCCGTTACCTCGCCGATCTACGCGCTGCTTGAGGGGCTTGTGCTGGGCAGCTTGTCGGCTGTGCTTGAGCTGCGGTTCCCAGGGATCGCCATGCAGGCCGTGGGCATGACCTTCGGTGTGATGTTCGTGATGCTGCTGCTGTACCGCTCGCACATTATCCCGGTGACGCAGAAGCTGCGTATGGGGATTGTCGCCGCCACGGGCGCGATCTTCCTCTTCTACATCGCCGAAATGATTCTCGGGTTCTTTGGCGTCCATTTTGGAGCGATCAACGGCTCCGGCCCCATCGGTATCGGCTTCAGCGTTGTGGTGGTGGCCATCGCCGCATTCAATCTGATTCTGGACTTCGACTTTATCGAGCAAGGAGTCCGCGCGGGCGCACCCAAATACATGGAGTGGTATGGGGCTTTCGGCCTCATGGTTACGCTGGTCTGGCTGTATCTGGAGATCATCCGGCTGCTGGCGAAGCTGCGCGACTGATTCGGCGCTGAAGCAAATGGAAAGGCCCGGATCATCTCCGGGCCTTTTGATTTGTGAGTGTGTGGACGAACTCAGAAGGTGAAGGACAATCCGCCTTCAATCGCGCGCGGCGCCTGGGCGAAATAGAGAACGCTGCCGTCGCTCGAAACGAATGGCCGATAGCCTTCCGCGAGCAGATTGCGGACGTCCACCAGCGCCTCCATGCCGTTGGGAAGATAACGCAAGCGAACGGGCTGCCGCAGCAGGATGCTCAGGTAAGGATCAGCCTGGCACTTATTGAAGGGGTCAATGGGCGTGACGGACCCAGCCTGCTGCCAGCGATAAGAGGCCTTCCATTCGGTCCCGGCGCGTTTCAGCTTACCTCCAAATGCCGCCGAGGCCATGCCGGTGCGACGTGGGTGCAGGTTCTGCAATTCTTCGGAAAGCGTGACAGGAGTGGCGGGTGCATCCATCTGCAAGGCGTTTCCCATGCCCGCCTTCACCACCAGCCACATGTTGCGCGGCATCATGTCGCGCAGGTCGGCGACAAACCCAGCGCCGGAGTAGTCCTGGCCCGCGACTTGAATGGTGTCGGTAGTTGGGTCGTAAAGAAGATTGCCGCCCTGCCAGTCGGCGGCAGAAATCTCACCCCCGCCGTTCACAATCGGATTGTCCACCTGGTCATGGAAGACGGTCAGGCGCATCCGCAGCGGGCCCGAGGATTTGGAGTAGGAAAGCTCCTGGTGCAGCCCGTGCTGCATCATAATCTTGCCGCCGATTTCGACTAGATCGGGCGAAAGCGTGCTGGCGCTGTCGAGTTTGTCCGCCTGCTGAACGCCCGGCGCGGTGGCCACTCGATAGGTGAAGGTGCCGTCCGCAGCACGCACATGGACCGCCGCGAAAGGATGGTTGGCGATCTGGGTGCCGTCCATGTGGACAATCTCGGTTTCGCCGCCGGCTTCAATGCCGATGCCGGGGGCCAGATCGAGGCTCTCCGCCGTACGCAGGATCATGGCCTGCATGCCGCGCATGTTTGGGCCACCGGCAATCTCCGGGCGATCCACGAAGGCCGCCACCGTGCGGAAGGTCTGGCCCAGGCCAACCTGTTGCTCATAGCCCATCACGGCGTTTAGGGCTGTTTCCCGCGACTGGCTGAGGTCGGCACGCAAAATCAGTTGGCGGGTATTGTCGTTGAGCCGCTCCATCTCAAAGTCGTGATGGATGCCGCCGTCGCCGAAGCTGCTGACTCCGCCGCGAATCGTGACCCGGGCCTTGAGAGACTGGTTTTCGCCGTCGCCCTCGGAGACCACGACCAGCGGGCCATCCTGCAACATGCGGAGCAAGGGTTTGTTGGCCGAGAGGCGCAGCGTCCATTCCCAGTCGTCGCGAGGCTCGTCCACCTGGCGCGGCTGCGCGGGAAGCCATCGGAAGGCTTCGTAGAGGGTATCCAGGGTGAGGTTCACCACCGCCCGGGAGTTGGCGTTGATGCGCAGGTTTTCGCGGAGGGTGGGCAGGAACAGCGAAGCCGTTGCCTTTACGCCGTAAATACCGGGCAGAACTTTGGAGATGGAGTAGTGGCCGTTGTCGTCGGTGAACGCCTCGGCAATGACTTTAAAATCGGGGCTAACAAGCTGGACCAGCGCGCCGATCTGCGGCGTCCCTCTCGCGTCGCGCACAACTCCGCTGACCGTGCCCACCGTTGCGGCGGAGGCCGGGAGCGCTATTCCTACCAGAAACAGCGCCAGAGCTGGGGCGAAAATGGACAACCTTCGGTTCACTGATTCGTCAATTTGCTTCCTGGCCTAAACTCCGATCTTTCTTAAGAAGAAATCGAATGGACCGTGCGGCTCTTCGTCCGCTCATCCAGGATTGTGAATCCACGAACACTCTATTCAACCGTAAATGGGGCTGATTGCGCAATCTCCTGTTTTGACACGCTGTCATCCACCATAATCTTCACCAGATATTTGCCCGGCTGCAAACTTGCCAGGGGGAGGCTTTTCTCAATTGTAAGCTGGTCCATGTTGGCGCCCAGTTTGTGGGAGTCTTCTGAGGTATCCAGCATCATTTTTTGGGTTTCGGCGTTGATAATCTCGTAGGTAATCTTCGCCTCGTTCTGCTTGGTTTTTTCGCCGATGCCAAGGTTGTAGACCTGCATCCAGAAGTTCAGGTTCTGGTCGCGGCGGAAGACGGCCGGCTTCCCCGGGCTCGATGCAACGCG
>JAICYR010000209.1 GCA_025934135.1 Acidobacteriaceae bacterium
CCTGGTAGTAGGCCATTGGTTGCTATACGTCCAATCCGGTAGTAGGCTGCTCTTATC
The DNA here is from genome assembly GCA_025934135.1 of Acidobacteriaceae bacterium. GTDB lineage: Bacteria > Acidobacteriota > Terriglobia > Terriglobales > Acidobacteriaceae > Silvibacterium. The sequence goes on from JAICYR010000209.1 coordinate 58, forward strand.
TCACATTTCTTTAGCTTGGGGGGAAACATAATGGCTCGCAAATCTTCCAATGGCGTAAATGTGTCCGAAGCGATCCGCACGTTTCTTATTGACGCCTAGGTAGTTAATGGAATGAAGAATTATAGGACCAGGTGTGCTGCGTCAAAGAACGAATGCAGGCGGTTGGGCTCGTGCCGAAAGGTGTTCAAGACGTGATCCAACTCGGAGCGGAGATCGTGGATGTCCTCTGGAATGACATTCGCCAGAGTGCCGTACTTGGTCTGATTCCAAACGTCCTCCACGGGATCGAGGTCCGGCGCGTACGGCGGAAGCCATTCGACCTGCAGCCAGGAGGTGCCGTCCTCCAGGAGCTGCCGCGCGGCGGAGCGATGAGCAGACAAGCGATCCCACACCAGAATGACGGCCCGGCGCAAATGCCCATGGACTTCGCGCACGAATCGAATGAAATCCTCGGTCCGGGCGTTGTGGTCGAGCAGTTCGTAGTACAGCCCCAGCCGCAGCGCCCACGGGGCGCGGGTGACGGCGGCGAGCGTCGTAAGGCGATCGCGTCGATCCCACACCCGCTGCAGGGGCGTCTGGCCCGTCGGGGCCCACACCCGCCGCCGCAACGGCTGCAGCAAAAACCCACTTTCATCGAGAAAAACCAAGCTAGCTTGACGTTCGAGGCTCTTTTTTTAGCCGCGGCCAGTCGTCGCGGCGCCAACGGGCAATCGCCCTCTCGTCGCGTTCTCGAGCTCGCCGCTCTGGCTTCTGCGCACTCCAGCCCATTTGATGCAGCAGCGTGCCGACGTAATCGGGATGGTATTCCACGGCAAATAAGCGCCGAATCAAATCGCGAACTAGCGGGCCGGTCCAACCCGACGGCGCGTAACCCCAGTGCCGCGTACCGAGCTTCAAAGCGGCCAGCAACTGCCGTCGCTGCGGCGGCTGCAATTTCGGTTCGGGACCAGGATGAGGCTTGGGCTGCAGCGTTCTCACGCCGCCGTGCCGCCAGGCTTGCTTCCAGCGGCTTGCCGACGACAGACTGGACCCCACCAACGCAGCCACTTCCGCCAGCGATTTCCCCTGCGCGAAAAGCCGGGCTGCAATACATCGGCGAGCTTCCAGCGCTTCGGGAGTCCCTGAAGGTCTCATACAGCATTATTCGCCGCAGCCCCGTTTGGTTCCATTAACTATTACTACAGCGCTAAGTTGACATTGCATGATCGGCCTGGATGGGTCAAGCTGCGTTCCTCATTGAGGAGGAGCCTGGCATGGATGCGGAACAGATTGGCAAGTTGCGCCCGGAATTGGCGCGGTTTCTCGGGGAGTTTGCGGACTGTTTCTCGCGCCGCGACACGCGGGCGCATTTCCCCAAATACATCGAGGGGCAACTTTCGGATTTGTCCCGCAAGAGCGTCGAGCCGATCGCTCTCAAGGCGGGAGTGCCGGTGCGAACGCTGCAGGAGTTCCTCAGCCAGCACCAATGGAACAATGGCCGCCTGCGGGATCGCTTGCAACAGATCGTGATTCGCGATCATTCTGGCGAGCATTCGATCGGGCTGATCGACGAGACGAGTTTCGTCAAGAAAGGCGAGAAAACGCCGGGCGTGCAGCGACAGCACTGCGGCGCGGTGGGGAAGCAGGAAAACTGCCTCGTGACGGTGCATCTGGGTTACGCCCGCGATGACTTCCATTGCCTGCTCGATGGCGATCTGTTTCTGCCGGAGAGTTGGTCCCAGGACCGTCGGCGATGCCAGGAAGCGGGTGTGCCCGACGAGGTGGTCTATCGTCCCAAGAGCGACATTGCCCTGGAATTGCATGCCCGAGCGGAAGGCAACGGCGTTCGCTTCGAGTGGCTCACGTTCGACGAATGGTACGGCAGCAAGCCAGAGTTCCTGCGGACGCTCGCTCAGCGCCGGCAGAAGTTCGTCGGCGAAGTTCACAAGCATTTTACCGCGTGGATTGAGCCCCCACGCATCACGCAGCGCTCGTACCGACGCGGCCGTCGGGGCCGCAGCCGAACGACCCCGCGGCTGATCAGCGGCAGCCGCAAGCCGCAGCACGCGGAGGACTTGCTGCGCTATCATCCTGCCCTGCGTGACCAGGAGTGGGAGCGCTGGCGCGTCAAAGACGGCGAGAAGGGGCCGATGATCTGGGAAGTCAAGCACACTCTCATTTATGTGAAAGACGAGCGGGGGTTGCCGCAGTCCCAACCCTGGCATCTGATCGTGGCCCGCAATGTGGAGCATCCTGAGGAGGTCAAGTACTTCGTCAGCAACGCGCCGCCCGAAACCAGCACCGGTGTGCTGTTGCTGGTGGCCTTCTCGCGGTGGCGGATCGAGCGCTGCTTCGAGGACCAAAAGGGAGAGATCGGTCTGGATCACTTTGAAGGACGACGCTGGCTGGGCCTCCAGCGGCACCTGGCTCTGAGCGCCGTCAGCTATCTGTTTCTGGCCCGGACGCATGAGCAACTGCGGGGAAAAAAACCTGGAGCTGACGGTGTGCCAGGTGCACACCGCCATCTGCGCCGTGGTGCGGTCCTTGTGGCTTGACGACAAAGCCGCGGAGGAACTGTACGCCCAAGCTGCCGGTGAAATCCGCTGGGCGCAAACAAGAAACGCACAAGCCCGAAAGAGCCACAGCAAAACCACGCGTCGCCGGCTACGCCACCTCGGCATTAAACTACACCAGGTCAAACACTGCCTTTGGAACTCAAGTTAGCGCTGTAGTACTAAATGGTTGTTCCAGTAAGGACTTCCAACAGGAAGTTATCGTTCCAGGTGCAGTCGCGGCGTCTGCCGATGACGGTGTTTTTGCTGGGATGTTGTTTTAGCAGGGAGAGTAGGAAGCGGTTCAGCCAGGCGAAGTTCTCGCGGACGTGTCGATCGCGAATGCGGGATTCGTCTTCCCGGAACGTCATATCCAGGCTCCAATGGCAACTGTTTTCGATCCCCCAATGTCCCCGCACGGCACGCGCGAAACGTTTCACGCCCACCGGCAGGCTGCTCAGATAGTAACGTTTCTCGATCGTCTCTTTTCCGTTGCGGACGCAGGCCGTGATTGCCACGCCGATCGATAGGAGGCCCTTCCACTGGTCCTTGTTCGGCAGGTCGCGGGGCACCGGCAGGTGGGTATAGCAACGCGTCTCTTCGCGGCCGTGCCCCGTTTCCGTCGTCGTGTGCTGGCGAACTTCAACCCCCGCGAAGTCGTTTTCCACGAGCTGGTCGATATATTCGATGACCGCCTCGTGCATCGTCTCTTGGTTGCCTTTGAGCGCGAGCACGTAGTCCGCTCCCTGGTCCACGATCTGGGCGGCGATCGCTTTCTGCGTGCCCATCGCATCGATCGTGATGATCGCGCCGCGGATATCCACCAGCCTCAGCACCTCGGGAATTGCCGTGATTTCATTGGATTTATCGTCGCAGGCCACCTGTCCCAGCGACAGCCCGAACTCGCTGGCCCAGACGCTCACCGCATGCAGCGCCCCCAAGTTGTTCTTGCGGTCGTGGCTGCGCCGCGCTGTCTTGCCATCCACGGCATACACCGGCTGCTCGATGCCGGTCGTCTCGGCGGCCTTGTCGCGCAGCATACCGAGCCAGGCAGCAAAGCAGGCCTGAAAGGCAGCCGGCTTCAGCAGCGACAACACTCGCCGAAACACATCCTTCCGCGGCACGCCATGCGGCAGATTGAGCACGCGGAGCAGGAAGTCTTCTTTGTGCTCCGCCCACTGAGCAATCGACGTCGGCCCACTCGCTCCGGCCAGCACCGCCATCAGAGCAATGACCACCACGCTGACCAGCGGGTGCCTTAGATTGACCGCGCTGCGAGGATCCTCCAACTCGTCAAAGTAACCAATCACTTCCTCCAACGTGATGCGAACCGTGGCCATGAGCAAGCTCCGTGCGAGTATACCAACACCCTATCACGGAGTAAGTTACCGACCAGAACTCCAAGGCGCAAGCCTTTCTATCTTGCCGGAATTGCCCAAAGTGCGCGCTGACCCTGGGGTGCGCGCTGCTGGCATTTGGACAAGAACCTTCCGAGGTAATCCATACATTGATTTATCTTCTTTTCTGCAGCGGCAAACGCCTCGTCCCCCGAGGGGTATATCTGGTGCTCGGAAAACGTTGCGACGCCCTGTAGCGTTTCGCGGTGGCAAATGCAATCATCAGGAACCGAGGGTAACTGCGATTTATGAATGAGTTGCGTCTTGAACCAACGCTTCCCGCCTTTTGGCGAAACGAATAGGCGGTCAAAGTGATTGTGAATGCCAAACCGGTACCGGCGGTCCTCGATATCGATGTCTTGATCGACGCATTTCGCCGCAGGAAACGGAAACGGCAGCGAGACATTCATATTCCATCGAAAGTCTCCGGCCGCGCCGGTGGCATGGTTATACTTTGGACTAATCGTTACAAGTGCATTCCGCTCAAGTGATATCATAGTCATGCCTCGATGAAGTTATGACACGCTAGTTGTACCGTGGTTCGGCTTTAACGTGGATGAGTTGCAGTGAGCTCGAAGTAGCACAAGCGTTCGTCCCTCCGCTCGCGGCCATTCGGCCCCTGGGAGGCGCCGAGAACTAGCGCCACTTTAGCGGCAGTAGCACACTTCAGGGTGGTAGGTCTCAAGCGGCGCAGCTAAGGGCTGGAAGTGCACTGCATTGCGGCGCTATAGCACATCCGGCGGCAGTTTGAGTTGGCCTTCGTACTGCTGCTGAATTGCCCGCAGGGCTTGCCAGTCGGTCCAGGGTTCGAGGTTCAGGCGCTGGCGCAGATAAGCCCAGGGTCAGCGCGCACTTTGGGCAATTCCGGCAAGATAGAAAGGCTTGCGCCTTGGAGTTCTGGTCGGTAACTTACTCCGTGATAGGGTGTTGGTATACTCGCA
>JAICYR010000090.1 GCA_025934135.1 Acidobacteriaceae bacterium
GTCGCGCCGCAAAATGGAGGGCTCCGTCGCCTTGCCCTTCGGCGCATTCCTATGCGTGGCGGGCATCTACACGCTCTTCGTCGGCCAGCGAATCATCTACTGGTATCTCGGCTTCTTCCACTAAGCCGCTATTTCTTCTTCGCACTCACGCCGAGCTTGCCCAGCGCCTTGCGCGCGTCCTTGGAATTTTTGCCATCGGGAAAAGCTTCCAGATAAATCAAGTAATTCGTAGCGGCTTCCTTGTCTTTGTGGAGGCCGCGCGACGCCTCGGCTAGCCCGTAGATCGCGTCGCCATCCTCGGGGGCCACCCGCGTCGCCTCCAAAAAGCGGTCATAAGCGCCCTTGTAGTCGTGGGTCGAAAGATAAAACTTGCCGACCTTGATGTCTTTGGCCGCGAGCTCGGGGCTGTGAATGTACCCGCCTTCGCCGTTGGAGATGCTCGCCTCGCTCCCTTTGGGCGCGTTGAGACGGTCAAGGTCCACATGGCTGGAAGACGATCCGGCGGCCGGCTTTGCGGAAGCGTTCGCCGCGTCGGCGGCCTTTTTCGACTTCGCTTCAGGAAAGGGATTGGCTTCCGACGGCGACTGCTTAGGTTGCTGCGATTTTTGCGGCTGCGGTTGCGCCTGCTGGGGCGACTGCTGCTGGGCAAAAGCGCACGTCGCGGCGCATACAACAATGGCAATGGCGTGGCGAATACGCATCTCTATCCCAATCTTAGACCGCCGCCGGACGCAAAAGGTTGAATTCAGGCCACACGGGGGCCCGCGACAACTTGTCAAGTCCCCGCAGCCGAAAAATCTTCTAAGTCGCTGAATCCAATTGAAAAAATCTTGGGCCCAAAATGCAGGTTAATTTTTCCAAAAAACTATAATGGAAGTAGGGGCATGTGACAGTACGGCCGGAACCGCTCCCGAATGTTTCAAGACTCATCACCGCTTGGAAAACCGCATTTTTCTGGTTTGGAATTCATAATCTAAGTTGTTGACATAGGCTGACATACAGCTAAGTTCTTTGTTTTGTCGGAACTACGGCCGGAGATTGCCATAACTCCAACAAAACAAAGGAACACGAGAAAAAATATCATGGCTTTAATGATTCGCTCCTCTGCTATTCACGCTGCGGGATGCTACACAACCGGCCCCATCCGGAACGGCGCGCGCGTCCTCGAGTACACCGGCCCCCGCATCAGCAAAGAACAGGCCGACGCGAAGTATGAGCATTCACCAACCACCTACCTGTTCGGAATCGGCGACGGATCGAAGGTGATCGACGGCCACGGCATGGCCATGTTCCTGAACCACTCCTGCGATCCCAACTGCGAGACGGACGAAGTCCGGGGCCGCGTCTGGATCAAGGCCATCCGCAACATCGCTCCCGGCGAAGAGCTGACCTACGACTACAACCTTTACGACGGCGACGAGGACGAGGCCGTCTGCAACTGCGGCGCCGCCACCTGCCGCGGATCAATGTACTCGCCGGACGAGCTGAAGCGTAGGGCCAGAGCAGCAAAGCGGACGACAAGGAAGAATTCTCGCTAACCTGCCGCATCACTTTCTTTGGAATGATGCTAATTTCTACAATTGACATCAGGTGTTATTTCTGAGGACAATATGACTATGAGAGTGACAATCAATCTCGATGATGACGCGCTTAAATATATAGACCTATTCACGCAGGGTCGGCCCATGAGCCGCGGCCGCGCTATATCAGAGTTGATAAGACGCGGTGCATCGCGCCCCGCTCCTACCGAAATCGTGAATGGCCTGCGAGTATTCTCTGGATCGAGGAGGACCTCGCGCCCCAATGCAAAAATTGTTCACGATCTCGATAGCGAGCAAGACCTGGACAAGGTACGATAGTGGCGATTCTGCTCGACGTGAATGTGCTCGTTGCTCTCTTCTGGAAAACGCACAACGACCATCCTGCTGCGCAGGAGTGGTTCCGTAAAAATGAAGAGCGAGGATGGGCCACATGCCCCTTCACACAGGCCGCATTCGTAAGACTCGTCTCCAATCCTGCATATTCCGAAGACGCGGTGAACCCTCCTGAAGCAATCGCCTTGCTCGAAGAAAATCTTGATCGTTCTTCTCACGAGTTTTGGCCGGACAACATCAACTTCACAGACGCAGCGGCTTACATGAGACCCGATCTGACCGGCCACAAACAAATCACAGATGTTTATCTACTGGGACTCGCGATTCATCGCCAAGCCAAATTAGCTACTTTCGATCAACGGCTCGCGGCCCTGCTGCCCGCAGGCCTCCGCAAGGATGATTGGATCATTAATGTTCCCCGGCGCGTTCATTAAAAGCCACAGCGCGTTCCCTTCGCACCCGATACAATCGTCTTTCGGATGGCATATCAGGTTCTAGCTCGCAAGTATCGCCCGCAGCGTTTTTCTGACGTAATCGGTCAGGAGCACGTCACCCGCACGCTGCTCAATGCGCTGGCGCAGGGCCGCACCGCCCACGGCTACATCTTCTCCGGACATCGCGGCATCGGGAAGACCACCATCGCACGCATCCTGGCCATGGCGCTCAACTGCCGCACTGAGATCGGTTCAGAGCAGCGGCCCACGCCGGAGCCGTGCGGCATCTGCGAGTCCTGCACCGAGATACGCGCGGGCAATGCCGTGGACGTGATCGAAATTGACGCCGCCACCAATCGCGGCATCGACGAAATCCGCGAGTTGCGCGACGCCGCCCGCTACCGCCCGGCGCGCGACCGGTTCAAGATTTACATCCTCGACGAGGCACACCAGATCACCGACGCCGCCTTCAACGCGCTGCTCAAGACGCTGGAGGAACCACCGGACCACATCGTCTTCATGATGGCGACGACGCAGCCCGAGGACATTCCGCAGACCATCCGCTCGCGCTGCCAGCACTTCAGCTTCCACGCCGTTAAGTTCGACGACATCCTCGCGCAGCTTCGCGATATTGCGGCAAAGGAGGAAATCTCCGCCGAAGACGCGGCACTGGCGCAACTGGCTGAGGCCGGGGACGGCTCCATGCGCGACGCCCTCTCCATCATGGATCAGGCCATCGCCTCGGCCCCCTCCGAAAACGGCCACGCCCATCTCGACGCCGCGCAGATTCGCGAGTTGATGGGAACGGTGCCGAACACCGTCTTCGAGCGGCTGCTGGAGGCCATCAGCCAGGGCCAGACCGCGACCGTGATCGAGCAGATCAATGGCCTGCTGAACGCGGGCAACAGCGCGTCGCAGCTTGCCCGGCAGCTTGTCCATTACCTGCGCAACACGCTCATGGCGCGCATCGACGGCGAAAGCTCGGAGCTGCTGCAAATCTCTCCCGACGAGCGTGGCCGTGCCGCTCGCTCCGCCGCGCTGTTTTCCGAGGAAGACCTCACGCGCTTCCTCCAAATCATGCTGCGGACTTTCGACGAATTGAACTACCGCCAGGAGCAGCGCTTCCATCTGGAGCTTGGGCTCATCAAGCTGGTGCATCTTGGCCGTCTGCTGCCCGTCGAGGAGCTTCTCAGCAAGCTGCCCGTGTCCTCCGCAACCGCACTTTCCGCGCCCGCTTCGCCGCGCCCGCAATCATCAGCGCTCCGAGCAGCCGCTCCCTCTACACCGCCACGCGCGCCGGAGCCTGCGAAGCCGGCCTTCTCTCCCTTTGAGGCCGACCGCAATCGCAAGATCACCGGCGAAACCCAATCGGCGGCGACAGCGATTGCCGAATCCGCTCCGGCCAAAGTCCCGTCCGCCGCCACCGCGCCTGTCGCCGAAAGCACATCTGGCGCGCTTGCCCTCGCAACGGAACCTAAAGTCGATCTGAACGCCGCAGCCAAAATCGACCTCGACCGCATCCGCAACACCGTGTCCGCCGCGCTCGACTCAGCCGGACACAAAACGGCGGCTGTGCTGCTGGCCAATGGGAAATGGCGCGAGAACGGCGGCGGCATCGAAGTGGAAGTAGGACTTGGAAAAACCATGCTCGGCCTCACCATGAATGCCGAGGCGGAGAAGATTTGCCGCGAGGCGGCGCGCTCCATCGGCGTTCGGCAAAAGCTGAGTTTCGTTCCCGGTGAAGGTGCGTCCAAACAGGAGATTGCTTCTCCCAAGCGGCCCGCCGGCGGAAGCATTCAGGCTGCGGCGCTCGATCATCCGCTCGTGAAGCAGGCGCAAGAGCTTTTCCAGGCCGAGGTGCGGAGCGTGCTGGATTTGCGCCAGAAGAAATAGGAGTGAACGCTGTGGACCCATTCAAACTTCAGGAAATGCTTGGCCAGGCAAAGCAGATGCAGGAACAGATGCAGCAGAAGCTCAGCCAGAGCGTCGTCGAGGCCTCGTCCGGCGGCGGCGCCGTAACGGTGAAGATGAACGGCAAGAAGGAGATTCTGAAAATCACCATCGACCCTTCCGCCGTCGCCAGTCTCAGCGGTTCCACCGCCGACGTGGAGATGCTGGAAGACCTGATCGCCGCGGCCTTCAACGAGGCGGGCCGCCGCGCGGAGGAACTGCTGAAGTCCAGCATGCAGGGAATGCTCGGCGGGTTGAACCTGCCTCCCGGACTATTCTAGAAACACGGGAGAGAAGCATTTTCCGCGCTGGAAGCAATACCGGGACGCGATGATTACGAGACGGAAGTTTCTGGAAAACTCGGCTGTGGCGGCGGCCTCCGCAATGGCGTTGCGGCAGCCGCTGTTCGCCGCCAGCCAGAACGCTCCGCAGCAGGAGATCCAGCAGGGCCCCGGCCAGGGTCTGCTTCAATCCATGCGCAACGCGGCGGCCGCGGCGCAGATCCAGAAAACCAAACTCACAGACACGGTATTCATGTTCCAGAGCGTTGGCGCAAACATCGTCGTGTTGGTCGGGCCGGACGGCAAGGTGCTCATCGACTCCGGAATGGCCACCGGCGTCCCGCACCTGCTCGATGCGCTCACCAAGCTGACGCCGCATCCCCTCAAGCTGCTGATGAACACAAGCTGGCTGTTTGACCACACCGACGGCAATGCCGCGCTGGACCTGGCCGGGGCGTTCATCATCGGGCAGGAAAACATTCGCCTGCGACTTGCCACACCTCAGAAAATTCCCATGCTGAATCTCAGCCTGCCCTCTGCGCCGGCCAGCGCTCTGCCCGAAACCACCTTTGTCGACGGCCAGAAAATCTATCTCAATAACGAGGAGCTTGATTTGGTGCATGCGCCCAACGCCAGCACCGACTCCGATGTCTATATCCATTTCGTGAACGCCAACATCATTCATGCCGGAGAGCTTTGGTTCAACAACGCCTATCCCATCATTGATACAAACAGCGGCGGTACCATCAACGGGATGATTCAGGGCGTGGACCAGGTGCTTGAGCTCGCCGACGACCGCACGAAGATCGTCCCCAGTCACGGCGCTCCGGGCAACAAGACGAACCTTTCGGCCTACCGGCAGATGCTGACCACCGTCGCTAATCGCGTGGAGCGCGCCAAAATCGGCGGCCAGTCGCTTATCCAGACGCTGGCCCTGCGCCTTACCGCCGACCTCGATCCTCAGTGGTCGCACGGCGAAATGACGCCGGACATGTTCGTCACCGCCATTTACAACACTTTGTAACACGAGGCCTCGCTTTGTCACGATTCGCAGAACCCATGGCGCGGCTGATCGAGGAGCTGCGCAAGCTGCCCGGCATCGGCACCAAAAGCGCGCAGCGGCTCGCTTTCCATATCCTGCGCTCCAGCGCGGATGACGCCGAGGCTCTGGCCGAAGCCGTGCGCGAGGTCAAGGCGCGCCTGCAGCTCTGCTCCATCTGCAACAACATTACGGACGTGGATCCCTGCCTCTACTGCGCCAGCCCCACGCGCAACCAGCGGTTGGTATGCGTGGTCGAGGAGCCAACCAACATCGCCACCATCGAGAAGACCCACTACAACGGCGTCTATCACGTGCTGCACGGAACGCTGTCTCCGCTGCACGGCGTTGGGCCGGAACACCTGCGAGTCGGCAATTTGGAAAGCCGCGTGGAGCGCGGTGACGTGGATGAAGTGATCTTGGCCACCTCACCCACCGTCGAAGGCGAGGCTACGGCGCACTACCTGGCCGGGGCGCTCCGTCGCGGCCAAATGCGCATCAGCCGCATCGCCACGGGAGTGCCCGCCGGAAGCGACATCGAGTATGTGGATGAGGTGACGATGACACGCGCGCTGGAAGGACGGCGAAGCGTTTAGAGCGGCCCCTTGGCCTCTCAGTCGTAGCGCTCAAAAACCACCTGCTTTTTGTGCCAGCCTTCCTCGACAAGACGGTCGCGGTTGGACGAAACCATGTTGTTCAGGCCGCAGATGTAGGCGTGGATATCGAAGGCGGCAGGCTCGGCTGTGGGCGGCGCTGCGCCGTGGAAGCCGTTGGAGCGGCTCTTCAGAATCTCCGCCACGTGGTCCTGGACGTAGCCGCGCAGGCCCGTCCATGCCTCCTGCGCGCGGCTCAGGCTGCAAAGGTAATGGAAGTTCGGATGCTTCTCCGCCAGCTTCTCAAAGTAGTCCTGGTAGTACATCTCCGTCTCGTAGCGGGTGCCGTACACCAGCCAGACCTGGCGATCGCGGCAGCAGTCGCCCGACTCCGGAAAAAGGTGCTGCGCGAAGGCGCGCATGGGCGCAATGCCGGTTCCGGTGGCGATGAAGATGCAATCGGTCAGCGGCTCGCGCAGCGTAAACAGCCCGTGGGGGCCGTGAAACTGCACGGTCTGGCCCGGCTCCAGGTCGCAGAGCAGGTTGGAAAAGAATCCACCCTCGACGCGGTTCACGCATAGCTCGAATCGGTTCTGCCGAGGGGCTGAGGCGATGGAGTAGGCGCGCGTCTGCTGCTTGCCCGCCGCGTCTGTCGCAACGGCGGAAACAAACTGGCCGGGTTTGAACGGAAAGGCGTCGATCTCCGGAACAGAAAACTCAAGGTGGTAACACTGCGCGGGATCGGAAAGGAGAAGCTTTGTTTCAAGCTGGGCGGTGGAAAGCTGGCGTGCCAAAACGTCAAATGCCTCCGGAAGTTTCGACCCAGGAGCATTGGCTCCCGGATACGAATCAGCATAACTCGCCGTTATAAGGATTCGCTACACCGGATTGCAGCGCGTTATCGCTCGCCCCATTTCAGCTTGGAGCGCAGCACATCGAAGAAGCCGGTCGCGCCCAGCCGCAGCAGCTTCACGCTGTGGTCGGAACGGCGGCAGCGCAGCTCATCTTCAACCCTGAGCGGAATCGCCTCCTGGCCATCCACGGTGAGAAATGTCTGGCCGGGAACCCCCTCGATGCTCACGCTCAGGCGCGCGTCGCCGCGCACCACCATGGGCCGAATGGTCAGCAGATGCGGACAAACCGGAGTCACGATCAGCGCATCCACATCGGGCACTAGAATCGGCCCGTTGGCCGCCAGCGAGTACGCCGTGGAGCCGGTCGGCGTCGCGATGATGATGCCGTCCGCGCGAAACGCCGCCGCAACGCGGCCGTCCAGCATCACGCGGAAGTCGCCCATGCGCGCGATGGTGCCTTTCGACACCACCACGTCGTTGAGCGCCTCATGCTCCGCGACCATGTTGCCCTCGCGCCATAGTTCGCTGTGCAGCATAAAGCGCGGATCGGCCACAAAGCAGTCGCGGCACCAACCCTCAAGCGTGGAGTAGAGATCGGCGAGCCGCACTTCGGTCAGGAAGCCCAGCGAGCCGAGGTTCACGCTCAGGATCGGCGTACCGGTCTTGGCGAACACGCGGGCTGCGGCCAACAGCGTGCCGTCGCCGCCCAGCACGATCACGAGTTCTGGGTCCTGCTCCGGCAGCAGATGCCGCTCCACGATGGGGGCCGTGTCCGTATAGCCGCCGCTCACGCGGTCCAGCACAGGATCAAGACCGTGGGCCTTCATCCAGAGCACAAGCTCCGGCAGCAGGGCCGTCAGCTCTTCCTTCTGCGGCTTGGAGACAATCGCGACGCGGCGCATGAACATCAGTGTACGGGATTCTACGCGCGGGGAGCGGCGGGGCCTACGTGGAAGAACATCAGGAATTCCCGGTTCCCTTCCGCACCCAGGATCGGCGAATCGATCACCTCGATGCCCCTCCCGCGCAGGCTTTCCACGCACTGCCTCACTCGCTCAACGGCGGCTGAGTGCGCGGCGGGATCGCGCACGATTCCTCCCTTGCCGACACTTGCGCGGCCCGCTTCAAACTGGGGCTTGACCAGCACAACGGCCTCCAGCGGCCAATCCCCGCCGATGGCCGCAATGACCGGAGGCAGCACCAGGGTCGCGGAGATGAACGAAACATCCATGGCGAAGAACTCAATGCCCGCCGGAAGTTCGCCCGGCGCGAGCTTGCGCGCATTGGTGCGCTCCATCAGAGAGACACGCGGGTCGCGCCGCAGCTTCTCGGCGATCTGCCCATAGCCCGTATCAACCGCCAACACGCGAGCTGCCCCGTGCTGCAACATGCAGTCGGTGAACCCGCCGGTGGACGCGCCCACATCGAGGCAGAACTTGCCGGAAAGGTCGAGCTTCCAATGCCGCAGCGCGGCTTCCAGCTTCAGCCCGCCGCGCCCTACGTAGCGCAGGTCCTCGCCAAGCAGGCGCACGACGGCGGACTCCGCAACCGAGTGGCCGGGCTTCTCGACCTTCTGCTCATCCACGAGCACGCGCCCGGCGAGGATGAGCGCCTGCGCCCGCTCGCGGCTGGGCACAAGTTCGCGCGCAACCAGCAGTTGATCCAGGCGGCGCTTCTCCGGGTTCTTATTGGGGTTTTTCATCCTCGCCATCGCCGGAATAGAATACAGCCAGTGCCCGACAGCGCCTCCAATCCGAACGCAGCCGCCGTGCGGGAAGACCGGCGGCACGCCAGCTTGCGATGGGTTGGATGGCTCGGCTGGGTGATCGCCGTGCTGGCCATCGCCGCAGCCATCTACTTCGTCCACCAAAGCATGGTGCTGCAAAACCAGATCAGAGCGCTTGACACCTCCGTCACGCAACTCAAGAGCCAGAACACGCGCTTTCAGGAGCTGATGGACGCACTCACCTCCCCCGATTCAGACCGGGTGAGGCTGACAGAAACGCGGCGTCCTCCGCAGCCCGCGGGCCATGTAACTTATCTCGCGAGAAGCGGCGCGCTGGTGTTCGTCGCGAGTAATCTGAAGCAACTGCCGCAACAGAAGACTTACGAGCTATGGCTCTTCCCGTCGAATGGCACGGCCCCTGTCTCCGCCGGACTTTTCCGGCCCGCGAAGAACGGAAGTACCTCCGTGGTTTTGCCCTCGCTCCCGAAGACCGTGGATGCCCGCGCATTCGCCGTAACGGTGGAAGAGGCCCAGGGCTCGCCGACGCCGTCGCTGCCGTTCATCATGTACGGCCACTAAGCGTCGCTCCACCAGTCCAGCCGCGCGATGCGTGGATAATACAGTCCGAAGCGAACGGGATGATTCGTTCCCGCCGCCTCGCGCAGCGCGCGCGCATACCGTGCCAGTTGCGGAGCGTACTGCTCGCGCCCGCGCGACAGAAAATCCTCGGCTCCCGCTGGCGCGCTCATCTTGTAGTCGATGATCCAGAGATGGTCTTCGCCCGCCTCGCGCGGCGTCGCCCCGGCAAGGAAGACGCGATCAGGACGCAGCGTTTCCAGCGCGCCATCCTTCCAGCCGGTCAGCGAGACCTCCGACTGCGCGCCCACGTGAGCGGCCAGTACCCAGGCCCCATCGGGATCGCCGAGACAGTTCTCCACCGCCGCCAGAACTTCGGAGACTCCCTCCTCCAGCGCCTTGCCAGAGTAAGCCAGCCCGCGCAGCATCGTGCGGGCGGCGGCTCCAAGCGACTCAGGCGCGGCTCCCCGGCTGACCTGCTCCAGCAGCCCATGGACCACGCTCCCCTTGTGCCGCGCGTCGCGCGAGCCATGCGGTCGTTCAAAGACTGGTTCCGTGATGCCTACATTCGCGCCCACGAAGGCGACGTTTTCGATCTGCGGCTTCAGGTCCACATTCGCTGGAAGGCGCCGTAACCGAATGCCGCCGCCGCTCTCGCCAGCAGCCGCAAGGTCGAGTCTGGCTGGCTCGGTACTCCGGCCCGGAAATCCAATGACGTTGTCTCTCGGTTGCGCCTCCGCTTGTTTCGCCAGCGCCGCCTCAAAATATCCGCTCAGGCCCGGCCAGCCGACGCCAAGCAGGGTCCTGGGATCAACCTTCAGGCCCGTCTTCGTCCGCTCAGCCGTGCCCAGCAGATGCAGCGAACGACGCGCGCGCGTGCAGGCCACATAAAGAACGCGTTTCAGTTCCTCCTGCGCGCGGGCCGAAATCTGCTTCCGGACCCACCGATAGGTCGCATGAGCATCATCGCCCTTGGACCCAATCGGCGCCAGCAGCATCTCGCGTTCGCCGGTGGCCGGGTTCGTGCGCTCCATGGAGCAGATCAGCGGCTGTTGATCAGGCCGCGATTTCCGGTCCAGCCCCGGCACAATCACCACGTCAAAGCCCAGCCCCTTCGCCTTGTGGATGGTCATCAACTGCACACCGGCCCGATCGCTCACGTTGGGATTGGGCTGCGCGAAAAGCCGCTCCATCTCGTCTTCAAAGTCTTCTGTCAGGCACTCCATGCCATCCGGAGCGACCTCGTCGAGCATCGCGAAGAACACCTGTGCGTTCTCATACGCCGAGGCGTCCAGGCAGCGCGGGCCGCCCAGACTGCGCCACGTCCGCTCGATCCACTGCGAAAACGATCCGGCGTGAATGCCCTCAAACCGCGTCGCCAGCGCCTGCCGCAGAATCCCCGCCACACGCTGGAGCCGCGCCGCGCCGTCCACGCTCAACAGCGGCAGGCGTGACTCAATCAATTCGAGAACCGGAGCGTACCGGAGCGCGGGATCATCCGCCCCAGCCAGCACATGCAGGTCCTGGAGCGTGAGCCCGCACCACGGAGCGCGCAGCACGGAGAGCCACGCCACGCGGTCCATGGGATGCAGCAGCGCCCGCACCAGCGACATCAGATCGATCAACTCCTGCCGGTCGGTCAGCTTCTCCAGCTCGACAGCGCGAAAGCCGATTCCCCGCTCCCGCAACAGCGCAACAATCCACGCCAGATGCGAGCGCGTTCGCGCTAGCACGGCCACGCGGTACTCGCCGCCTTCCTCTTTCGCCCGCTCTATCCGCGCCTGATGCGACTCGACGATCGCCAGCACCCGCTCGGCTTCCGTTTCCTGCGCCTGCTCTTTTTCTCCGGGAGCATCGCCCACAATCTGCGCATCAACATGCACGCTCTCACCAGGCAGGGCCGGATCATAGGCGAACGTGTGCGAATAGCGGATTCGCCCGTAACCCGATCCTTCGGCGAATACCGGCTCAAACATCTCGTTCCAGCGTGTGGTCAGCCCTTCGTGCGAGCGGAAGTTCGTGGTCAACTCCAGCTGCTCCGGTTTCAGGATATGTCCTTCACACACGATGCCGTGCTTCGCGACGTGCTCGAACAGTTCCACCTCTGCCTGGCGGAATCCGTAGATCGACTGCATGGGGTCGCCGACCAGAAAGCAAGTCCTGCCGTCCGCCAACTCCCATGCTCGAACCAGCAGCCGCAGCAAATCATGCTGGCTGAGCGAGGTGTCCTGAAACTCGTCCACGAGCAGATGCCGAAGATTGCCGCTCAGCGCAAGCAGCACGTCGGCCCCGGACTCCGCGCCGCGCAGCACATCGCGCGCCGCCAGACTCAACTGCGTGAAGTCCACGGTGTTGCGTTCCGCGAACAACACCATCAGTTCCGCAATGGCCTGCCGCAGGACGACAAAGATATGCCGCAGCGTCTCCCACTGCTCATTCTTATACCGAGGCTCGGGCAGGTCGTGTGCCTCGCACAGCGCTTCCCTCAGGCCGGGAATTTGCTGAAGCCTCGCGATGAGGCCACCCATGCGCGCCTTGAATTGCTTCTGCTCCGCGGTGTCGTTTGGAAAACCGTGCCCTCGATTCAGCCCGCCCGGCTTGCGCCAATCACCGCCCGTGAGCAGAAGATGCGCGAGGCAGCGCCAGTGTTCCACGGCAAGAGTCTCCGGACGCGGCAGCGACGGCAATCCCGCAAGCACTGTGATCTTTCCGTTGCCGTTGTCGCACGCATACCGCGCCAGCTCTACCAGAGCGTCTGCGAGCGCGGGTTGCGCCGTCACCAGCCGATACACCCTCTCGTGGACCCGCTTCACCTCGTCCCGAAACGGCTTCTCCAGACTCGAGCGCGCGCCGGCCCAATCCTCCTCGCCCATGCTGCCCGACAACGGAAAGGCCAGCACCCACTGATCGCGCCCCGCCAGCATTTCGGCAATCAGCGATTCACACTCTCCCAGATTGTTGTCCCGCAGTTGCAACAGGTGCCGCAGCGCGGATTGAAGTTCGCCGCCCCCCGAACCCATTCGCCCCAGCGCGCGACGCCCAGCTTCGGCATAGAGCGGCCCCACGTGTTCCGACGGAGAAAGCCGCCCGCCCATGCGTGACAGCAGCGGCTGATTTTGAGCAATCCGCAAACAGAGCGAATCAATAGTCTCGATGTTCAACCGGTGGGGCTGCTCCAGCAGACTCCAGCCGCGCGCGTCCGAGTTGGCCAGCGCAGCACGGGCCAGCGTCACGCGCTCTTCGTCCTCTTCGGAAGGCTCCAATCGTGACGCCGCTTTCAAGTCATCCAGTACGCGCAGCCGCATCTCCGCCGTGGCCGCACGCGTAAACGTGATGGCCAGAATTTCCTCCGGCTCGTCCACCGTGGCCAGCAGTTTGAGAAACCGCCGCGTCAGCAAATCGGTTTTGCCCGACCCCGCCGGAGCGCGCACGATAAACGACTGCTCCGGCTCCAGGGCCCGTTCGCGCACGGCGGCGTCAGCGGGAAGATTGGTCGTCGTCGCCATACGCCTCCTTTTCCAAATCTTCCTCCAGCGCGTCCCGCGCTTCCGCCACGCGGCAAAGACCCGGCATCGGGCAATACTTGCAGGTCTCTTTTCCGTCCTTGGGATCGACCGCGGCTTCCCCGCGCAGGAAGTCTTCCGCAAGCGCCAGCAGCGCAGCCTCCCAATCGTCGCGGAGCGGTTCCGAGTAAACGACCTTGCCCAGCGCGGCCTTTGATTTCGCGTGTGGAAGCAGTTGCCGGTTCAAGTCCACTACAGCGCCGGCGAATCCCATCTCGTTTCCCACGCGAATGCGAGCAAACAGCACCCCGTGAACATTCTCCACACCACCGAACAGCGCGTACACCGGCAACTGTGGCTCATTCGGTCGCGGCCCCTCCCAATCAGCGGGAGAGACCTTTCCGGTCTTGTAGTCGATCAGCAGCCGCTCGCCGCCAGCCACCTCGTCGATCCTGTCCGCGCGCAGCCGCAACTTCAGCCCGCCCACATGGACATCGTCCAGCTTCTGCTCGCAGGCAATCACCGTGAACGGCACGCGCCCCGCTTCCACCCGCATCCATTCGCTTAGCCGTCGCAGTAACCTCCGCCGCTCGCTGGCAAGATACTCCCGAAGCCACAGGTCACTAACCTGCCCAAACTCCGCCGCGAACACCTCGGCAATCGCCGCATCCAGCACCGCGTCGAGTCGGCCGTCGCTGATCTCAGTCTTGAGGTCATCCAGCGAACGCGACACTTCATTCTTTGGCTCCCAGAATTTCCGCAGGACCTGATGCAGCAGATTTCCGCGCTCGGCTGCGGAAAGCCCCCACTCGCGCCGGTCTAGGGGCTCCGCCCCGAGCCGCTTCGCGGCGAAGGCGTGGAAGGGACACGCCGCATGAAGCTTCAGAACATCCACCCCGCCCGCGGACTGGCCCACCGGCCAGGGAATACTCGCGGAGGCTTCTTCGATTTCCTCCAGCGGCTCCGGCGTGTTTTCCAGCGGCGATTCCTCCTGAGCCCGCACCCACGCGGCGTGATCGGGAAGCAGAGGCGAGGGCCGCAACTCTCCGTCCTTATTGCGCTCCGCATGGCTGAAGACCACCTCCGGTGCGCTTTCCCCGATCCGCGCGGTCACCACCCTGGCCAGTTCAAGGTCATTCGCCGCCTCCGCATGCGGCATTTTGAAGCGCCGCTGCAATTCATTCGGCAGTAGCGGATGCGCGCGCCCGAGCGGCGGCCAGCTTTCGTCATCCACTCCCAGGAACCACGCCGCGTCAAACTGCTGGCCCGAGGCCTCCAA
>JAICYR010000050.1 GCA_025934135.1 Acidobacteriaceae bacterium
CAAGTACCGCGTCTGAAATCTGGTCAGCCATCTTGTCCGGATGGCCTTCCGTTACCGACTCCGAAGTAAACAAAAACCGTTCCCGTTGAGACACTCCGAATCCTCCATGCGCGACGGGCAGCCCTGAAATTCATTCCCTGTTGCCTTGAAGTGTGCGGGGAATGGCGGCGGACCTGCGACTGATGTCATGGTACTAAAGCCGGGGAGCGCGGGCAAAAGCTTCGCGTTAAAAGGGAAAACAGGAGGGCCAGCGGAGATTCCGGGAATTGAATGGACGCGACACTGCTTTCCACGTCTCAGAATTGAGACGCGCGGCACCTTGTGACCTTTCAACACGTTTGATCTTTGCAACACGTTGGTTCAGAGCGCCTCAATTTCCATTTGCAAACAATGGGGAACCTCTCTACCATTTCCCAAAGAGCCGGAGATGGTGCGATCCATAAAGATATTCGTGGCGGTGTTCTGCATAGTATGCATACTGGCCCTGTGTATCGCGCCCTATGCGGACATTCCCGCGTCCGTGCTGGAAGCCCTCCAGGTCGTCGTCATGCTGATGTTCGCCCTGCTGACCAGCGTGCTGCTGGCGGCCGGGTTGTTTTATCTGATAATGGTTTGCAGCGCGGAGCCGCTCTATATCCGCAAGGCCCCTACACGATCTTTGCTCCTGCCGATTGACTCAAGCTGCGTCCAGCAGTGCTAGTTTCACCCTCGATTTCCGCTTCGATTCCGCACGTCATCTAAGCGAACAAGAAGCCGCACATCGGCTTTTCGAGGGGATGAATGAAAGCACAGGAAATACTTCAATCGTGGTCCACGATTCTGGGCGGCCGCAAGCCGCTGATGTCCATTGAAATTACGCGCGAGTGCCCGCTCCGCTGCCCCGGGTGCTACGCCTACGATGAAGCGCATCTGGGCGGCAACGGCGTGACTCTGCGTGCGCTCTCCGACTACAAGCAGGACGCGCTGGTGAAAGGCGTGCTGGATTTAGTGGACCGCTATCGCCCACTGCATGTTTCGCTGGTGGGCGGCGATCCCATGGTCCGCTATCGCGAGCTTGAGCAGATTCTGCCCGCGCTCGAGGATAGGGAAATTCACGTGCAGCTCGTAACCAGCGCCTTCCGGCCCATTCCGGAGCACTGGAACCAGCTTTCGCGGCTGAACATTGTTGTCTCGATTGACGGTCTGCAGCCCGACCACGACGTCCGCCGCAAGCCGGCGACCTATGAGCGGATTCTCCATAACATTAAGGGGAGCCGGATCACAATTCATTCCACCATCACCGGACAGATGGCCCGGCAGGAGAATTATTTCGGGCGTTTCCTGGAGTTTTGGAGCCAGAAGCCGGAGATCAAGCGCATCTGGATGAGCATTTTCACGCCGCAGATGGGGGCGACGGGCGAGGAGGTTCTTACGCCCGCGGAGCGCACAAAGGTGATTGATGAGCTAAGCTTTCTGCGTGTCCGCTATCCTGTTCTGGACATCAGCGACCGGGTGTTGCGTGAATTCCGGCACCCGCCGAATTCGCCCGAAGAGTGCATCTTCGCGCAGACCACGCGGGTGATTTCCGCTGACCTGAAGACGCCGGTCACGCCCTGCCAGTTCGGGGGCAATCCGGACTGCTCGCAATGCGGGTGCATGGCGTCGATGGGGCTGGCGGCAGTGGGGCATCTGCGCCTGAGCGGGGTGTCGCTGGGCAAGATTTATCAGACTTCCGTACGCATTGGGCACGGAGTGGGCAAGCTTAGAAACATTGAAAAAGAGGTAGCGTGATGACTTTCGAGCCTTCGATCAACGTTCTGGAGGCGCATGGCCCGATCTATCCCGGTCCTTTGGCACAGCATCAGCGGACGGAGCGCGAGCTTCGCCGGCAGCTTACGAGGTTTTCGCGCTGGATGTACCGGCTGGGCTTCTCGCCGGGGACCTCGGGAAATTTATCGGTGCGACTGCCTTTCGACCACCGGCTGGTGCTGGCCACGCCCACCAATTGCAGCAAGGCCCTGCTGCGCCCGGTGGACATGGTGATTGTGGATACCAATGGGCGCTTCCTTGCCGGGACTCGCAACGTGACCAGCGAGATTGGCATGCACCTGGCCGTCTACCGCGAACGTCCGGACGTGACGGCCGTGATCCATGCGCATCCGCCGATTGCCACGGGGTTCGCCTCGTGCGGGCTGGCGCTGGATATTCCGCTTTGCGCGGAGCTGATCATGACGCTGGGGAAGGTTCCGCTTGCGCCGTACGCCACCACGGGAACCGACGAGGTGGGGGCCAGCCTTCAGCCGTTTTTGCGTGACCATGACGCGGTGCTGCTCGCCAACCACGGCATTGTGACCTACGGCAAGGACCTGTTGGACGCCTTTATGAAGCTGGAAACTTGCGAGCACTTCGCACAGGTGTGTCTTACGGCGCACCAGTTGGGCTGCCGCAAGCTGCTCGAAGACGAGGCGCTGCAAAAGCTCCAGCACGCGCGGGCGCGGTATCAAGCCAATGGAGCGCCCTTCCGGGATTGAGTCTGCCGCGCTTGCAGCGAAGAGCGTTCCTCGGATAGCGTCGAGTCATGCGCCCGGTCCCGCTTTCGCTGGAAGGAAAATCCGTCCTCATCACCGGAGGCTCGCGCGGCATCGGGGCCGCCGCCGTCCAGCTTTTTCATGAGGCCGGAGCGCGGGTCACCTTCAGCTACCGAAGCGCGGGGGCCGCCGCGGAAGCGCTCGTATCCGAATTAGGCGAAAACTGCATTGCGATTCAGCAGGAACTTGCTTCTCCTGAGCAGGGCCGCGCGCTGGTGGAGAAGGCGGTCGCCGCGCTGGGGCGGCTGGATGTGCTGGTCGCCAACCACGGAGTGTGGCCGCCGGATGAAGCTCCGATTTCGGCGATGCGCGAAGAGCAGTGGCGGACGACACTGGCGGTGAATCTGGACAGCGTGTTTGGGCTGACTCAAGCGGCCGTCACGCAGATGCTTCGTCAGGGCCGGGGTGCGGTCGATCAGCCCGCCGGGCACATTGTTTTTGTCAGCTCCACCGCCGGGCAGCGCGGCGAGGCAGGCCACGCGGATTACGCGGCCAGCAAGGGGGCGATCATCAGCCTGACAAAAAGCCTTTCCAGCGAGCTGGCCGGGCACGGGATTCTGGTGAACTGCGTCGCGCCAGGATGGGTGGAGACCGACATGTCCGCCTCGACTTTTGCCGATCCCGAGGCCAGCGCCGCGATTTTTTCCGCGATACCGCTGGGGCGCGCGGCGCGTCCAATGGAGATAGCCGGACCGATTCTGTTTCTCTGCACGCCGCTTGCCGGGTTCGTCAGCGGAGAAATCCTCAACGTGAATGGAGGCGCGGTACTCGCCGGATGAAAAAGCTTCCGATCCTCCTGCTGGTCCTCGTGATTTGCGTCGCCTCGGGCGTGGCGTCCGCGCAGGCGCCGCAAAGCCCCAACGCGAATTCGCAAACGGCCCGCGCCAAGCTCGAAGCCATGGTGGCCGCGCTCGGAGGGCAGCGCTGGCTTTCGCTCCAGAACAGCTATACGGAAGGCCGCGTTTCGGGGTTTTATCACGGCAAGCCGACTGGGGCCATTCAGAACTTTTACGAATGGCGCACGCCTTCGGGCCAGGAGCGGGTGGAGTTCTCAAAGAAGCATGATGATATTGAAATCTTCACCGGCAACTACTGCTGGGAGGCCACCTACCGTGGCAAGCGGGCGCTTCCGAAGGACATTTGCGAAGACTTCCACCGCCGCCGGGACCACTCGGTTGATGCTGCGGTGCGGGTGTGGATGAACGATCCGAAGACCATGCTGATCGATGACGGGCAGTCGCTTTCTGAACGCCATTTGACCGACCAGGTGACTCTGATTAACGCGGAGAACGACTCGATTACGATCCAGATGGACGCCCAGACCCATCTCCCGCGCAGCCTGACGTTCACCTATCGCGATCCGGAGTTTCAAGACAAGGACACCGACCGCGAGGAATACGACAACTACCATATTGTGGACGGCTTTCCCGCTCCGTACAGCGTCACCCGCTTCAAAAACGGCGACATTGTGAGCCAGCGGTATCTTTTCCGGGCCGCATACAACGTCCAGCTTCCTCCTGACACCTTCGACATTGACGCCACGGTGGCCAAAGTAAAGAAGTAGGACCGGCCGTCCAGGCACACGCGCTTCGCGCAAAAGCGGCCTAAAGCCTCGCCTCTGGATCGGCTGGTTGAGTCCCGGAAGCCGTTTTTTTCCTGTAGCCTGTAAACTCGCGCAGCGGCAGGCCGTCTATTCCAGTGCATGGGACAGATGGTTTCCACAGAGCTTCCGCCGCTTGTGCAGGAGCAATCGGTGCTGGAGTTGTCTGATTTTGACGAGGTGGTGCGGCTGTACAGGCCGCGCATCTTCCGCTTTGTCATGGCTTCTCTGGGGGACCGCGATCTGGCCGAAACGCTGACCCAGGACTGTTTCCTGAAGGCTTATATGGCGCGGGGGCAATTTCGCGGCGAGTCCAGCCTGAGCACCTGGCTGACGCGTATCGCGCTGAACCTGATTCGCGACCACCTGCGGAACCGCCGGATGCGGTTCTGGCACAAGACGCGGGACTCGGCGGTCGATCTGGTGGACATCAGCGACTGGATCCCGGACACGGCGGCCTCCGCGGAGACGGCCTGCCTGCAACGGGAGCGGGTCAAGCAGGTATGGAAGGCCGTGGACGAGTTGTCCGGCCAGCAGCGCACAGTGTTTCTGTTGCGCTTTGTAGAGGAATTGGAATTGTCGGAGATAGCGGAAACAACCGGGATGAACACCAGCACCGTGAAGTCGCATCTTTATCGGGCGCTGCGGATTGTTCGGGAACGGGCAGGAGGTCAGGCATGAAGTTGAAGGACGAAAACATGGAACCGAGCGGCGAGTTCGCCACCGCCATTCGCGATTTTCGCGCGGCGGTGACGCACGTGGCCGAGCGGGAAACGGCGCGCCCCATGGCGGCGGACTGGCTGGCGCCCGCGATGAAGCGACGCCGCAGCCATCAGCACCGGATGGTGCTGGCGTGGGCCTGCGCCGCGGCGCTCTGCTTCGCGACGGTGCCTTTCGCCATCATGCCGCTGGCAACCAATTCGGGGTCCGCGCCGGTCCACGTGGCAATGCAAACACCGGCCACCGCGCAGCACAGCGAGGCCGACAACGGCCTGCTGCGGCAGGTGGACGAGCAGGTTTCCGAGTCGGTGCCCTCGTCGCTGGCTCCGCTGGAGGAGATGGAAAACATGAACACGGCTTCCGCGACTGGTCCGAGTGACCCGTTTGTGAATGGAGCGGCGCTGGCGCAACTGGGGAGTACAGATGCTTCTCACTAGAAAGAACCGCTCGTCGCTCGTCATTGCCCTTGCTTCGATTCTCTGCCTTGCCACGGTTGCCGCGCCGGCGGTCGCCCAGAACGGCCAGACCTCAAACCAGGCCCAGGCCCACGACCACCACGGAAACCATGGCCGCTGGTGGGACAATCCTCATGTATCGCAGAAGATCGGCCTCACCGATGCCCAGAAGCAGCAGATGGATGCGATTTTCGAAAAGCACCGTCCGCAACTCAAGGAACTGAACGCCACGCTCAAGAAGGAAGAAGCCGCGCTGCATCCGCTGCTGCAGGCCGATAATCCGGACGAGCACCAGGTGCTGCGGCAGATTGACACGGTCGCGCAGGCGCGCGCCAATCTGGAGAAGGCCAACGCCCGGATGCTGTTCGGGCTTCGCAAAGTGCTGACGCCGGACCAATGGAAGAAGCTACAGGAAATGGCCCGCGAGTGGCACGAGCGCCACCGCGACCACGACCATCGCGGACCGGACCAGGCACATCCTTCGACACAAAAGCAGTAGGTCTGATCGCTGAACGCTGAAATTTGAGCGCTGACAAGAGGGGCCTTTCGGCCCCTCTTGTCATTTGGTCTGGACGGCGATGACGCGAATTTCCGGATACTGCTGGTTCCACTCGCCCGTCACATGGTCGAAGATGAGCCGAAATTCGCGGGTCTGGCCCGGGCCAATGGGATTGGCGGAGACCGGCTGGATATCAATAGAAGGCTCGTGCGTGCGGATGAGGACCAGCGGCATAGTGCTCTTCTGGCCGATCTTACCAGTGAAGTCGTGGAAAGCTACCTGCACGGTGATGCCCGTCAAAGTGGCAGCACCACTGTTGGTGATGTTGCCGTCAATGTAAGTTTGTTTGGCGCCGGAAATCGTTGACGCTTCGCTCATGTGGAGGTTTGAGATGGCGAGGTTCGCCGCGTAAGAAGCTGCGGGAGCAAGCGCCGCTCCTCCAGAACTGGGAGGCGTGGGCGGCGGCGGCTGGCGACTGACCAACAGCAGCGAGATGATGATGAGCGCAACCACCACCCCGGCAATGACCCAGGGGAAGATGGAGCGCGGCTCTTTGCGGGAGCCGGGGTTCGTCCAGTCTGGTTGGTCAAATTTAGGCACGGGCTGATTCTACATTCGTTGTTGCCGATATGGATGCGGAGGGCCACGTTTTCGCCGCGCCACACGAAGAATTCGCGAGAATAATTACGCATCTCTTTCGCGGAAAGAGCGTCTAAGTGGGCAGAAGGATCAACTTTCCGGCGATGACCGAAAACCACGGAACGGAGGACGGCTTATGGAAAACCCGCAACTTGAACCGAACGTCCGCCGACCCATCAGCGATTCGGCCTATCAGATCGCGGTAATTCTGGCCGCGCTCCTGCTGCTCGCCACCATAACCTTTTTCTAAGACAACATGGCTTTGCTAGGGCTCAAGCCCCATGGCGTATTGCGCGTCGGGCCCGGGCGGCAGCCTGCGCGCTTCGCTCGTGAGGTCATAGACTAGCCGCTCCAGCACCAGCCGCTTGTCTGGAGGCTGCGAGCGCAGTTCGAGATCGGCGCGGGCGATGAGGCGCAGCGCGCGGGTGATCTCCCTGCTGGATTTGTAGCGCCGCGCCTGGCGGATAAGCGCCTCGGCGGCAAACGGCGGCATCCGGAAGCCCTGCCATAGCGCCTGCCAGATAGCTTTGGGGTCGCGGACGTTCTTTTCCAAAATCACGAGCATTTGCCGGAAGGTGCGGGCCAGCATGTAGAGGTGGCCGATGGCCGAGTCCTCGCCGCCGTCCGATGCGTTGAGCAGGCCATGCAGCAGCTTGAGCGCGCGGACGGTGTCTTTGGCGGAGATGGCGTCGGTCAATTCATAGAGCGACCGCTGCTTGGCGGCCAGGACCATCGTCTCCACATCACCCAGCGTGACGTGCCGCTTTTCGCCCGCGAACAGCACCAGCTTGTTCCACTCGGCGGCAATCAGCATCATGTCCGCGCCGAGAGCGTCGGCCAACTCGCGGGCGGCGTCCTGGTCGAACTTCACGCCCTGCCGCTCGCTTTCGGCCATGATCCACTTGAGGGCGTCGGTCTCGTCCACGCGGGCCAACTCCACCATTCCGCACCACTCGCCCAGAGTTTCGCGGAGACGCTCGTAGCGGGTCTTGTCTTCAAGATCCATGCGGCGCGGGTCGGAGGGGATGCGGATGTAGTCGGCGACGAAGATGACGAGGCATTGCGGATTGGGCGAGCGGAAGTAGTCGCCGATGGCGGCAAACTCTTCCTTTTTCGCGCCGCGCGTGTAGAGGGTCTTAAGTCCGCGCATAAAGAAGACCTGGAATGGAGCCATGAGCGAGGGCGTGCGGGCACGGTCGAGGACCTCGAAAATGCTGATTTCGGCGAGGTCGAAGTCGGAGAGGCAAAACTCCGTCAGATCTTGCGGGACGAGGGTTTCGAGCACCGCCTTGCGGCAGCGCTCGTAGAGAAAAATTTCGTCTCCAGCGAGCACGTAGCCGGAGCGCGTCTTTCCGCCGCGTATTTCGGCGATGAAGCGGTCGGCGGCGGCGAATCCGGCGCCCATCAGCACAGCCTCGCGGGATTGGTTTGGATGGCCATTAGAAGGACTCCAGAATATCGGAGACGACGGACTGCGCGAAATCCCGTGCGATGCGCTGGACGGCGGGATTGTCCTCCTGAATGAAGCTGGCGAGGTCCTGCGTGGTTTCATACTGCTGCCGGAAGAGGTAGCGGGGGTTCTGGTAGAGGACCTTATGTTTGCTGTCCACCAGCTTGACGCTGGCTCGGATGGTGATGACGAAACTCGACGACTGCCCGGTGCGCGAGTTGTAGGTCAGCGGATTCACCTGGAAACCGGTGATGGTGCCTTCGAGCGTGGCGTCGGCATTCGGGCTGTTTCCGGCAACCAGATGGTAGGCGGTGCGGTTGGAAAGCTCGCGCACGACGGCCTGCGTGAAGGCCACTTCCGTGTGGTAGGACTGCGTTTCGTTCTTGAAGACGGGGACCGCCAGCGTGTGAACGGTGTTGGGCAGATGGGCCGGGGAGCCAGCGGGGTGGTATCCGCAGCCGATAGGCAGAAGAAGGCAGACGAATATTGCGGCGGCGAGCAGGCGGGGCATGGCTGCTCTATTTTAGCCAATAGCCGACAGCCAACAGTCGTTCGGATGGCTGCTGGCTGTTGCCTAATGGCTGTTGGCTATAATCAAGGCAGCAATGAAGTGTCCATACTGCGGGTTTGCGCAAGACCGCGTGGTTGACTCGCGCGAGAGCAAGGAAGCCGATTCCATCCGCCGCCGCCGCGAATGCGAGCGCTGCAACAAGCGCTTTACCACCTATGAGCGCATCGATGAAATTCCCTACATGGTGGTGAAAAAAGACGGCCGCAGGGAGAAGTTCGAGCGGCAAAAGGTGTTGAGCGGACTGTTGCACGCCTGCGAAAAGCGGCCCGTCTCAGCCAGCGAAATGGAGTCGCTGGTGGACGAGGCCGAGAGCTATCTGACGGATTCGCCCGAGCGCGAGCGCACCACCAGCGACATTGGCGAGCTGCTAATGAACCGGTTGAAGGCACTCGATACCGTTGCCTATATTCGCTTCGCCAGCGTTTATCGCGATTTCAAAGACGTGGGCGAGTTCAAGGAAGAACTGGAGCAGTTGCTGGCCACGCAGCGCAAGGGCGCGCAACGTTGATGGGAGCACCGCATCCATAAATCTATGTCGAATACCAGCCAGAAAACGCACACCGTTACGCTGATTCCCGGAGACGGAATTGGCCCCGAAGTCACGGACGCCGTGGTCCGCATTCTCGAAGCCACGGGCGTTCGCTTCAACTGGGAGCGCTACGCCGCCGGGGCCGAAGCCTTTGAGAAGCACCAGGAATATATTCCGAAGGACCTTTACGACTCGATTGAGCGTAACAAGCTGGCGTTGAAGGGGCCGGTTACAACTCCGATTGGCGGAGGGTTCCCTTCGATCAACGTCACGCTGCGGAAGAAGTTTGAGCTGTACGCGAACTTTCGGCCCATCAAAAATCTTCCGGGACTGGAGACGCGCTATCCCGGCGTCGATCTCGTCATCATTCGCGAAAACACCGAGGGCGAATACGTCGGCCTCGAGCACGAAGTGGTGCCTGGCGTGGTGGAGTCGCTGAAGGTGATTACGCGGAAGGGTTCCACACGCATCGCGAAGTTCGCGTTTGAGTACGCGCGCAAGCACAAACGCAAGAAGATCCACGCCATCCACAAAGCCAACATCATGAAGATGTCCGACGGGCTGTTTCTGAAGTGCGCGCGCGAGGTTGCGAAGGGCTTTCCGGAGATCACTTACGGCGAGCACATCATCGACAACACCTGCATGCAACTGGTGATGAATCCCTACCAGTACGACATGCTGCTGCTGGAAAACCTCTACGGCGATATTGTGAGTGACCTGTGCGCAGCGTTTGTCGGAGGGCTGGGGCTGGTTCCGGGAGCGAATATTGGCGACGACGCGGCGATTTTTGAGGCCGTCCATGGATCGGCTCCCGACATTGCGGGCAAGGACATTGCGAACCCGACGGCGCTGCTGCAGTCGTCCATTTTGATGCTGCGCCACATTGACGAAGCCGCCGCTGCGGACCGCGTGCAGACCGCGCTGGAAAATCTCTACAAGGAGCGGAAGTCACTTACGCGCGACGTGGGCGGCACGGCTGGAACCAAGGCGTTCGCCGATGCGATGATTGCCGCGCTGGAATCGCCGGTGACCGCGTCCAAATAAGCAGCAATGGAAAGGAAGAAATGCCGGTAAAGAGAATCGTTACCCTCACGCTTTGCGCGCTGCTGACCATTGCGGCGGGCTGCAAGAAAAGCTCAACCGGCACCAGTTCCACCCAGCCGCAGAAGAATTACACCACGATTGACTGGGCCAACTCCGGGACGATTTCCGGGACGATCCACTTTACGGGCAAGACGCCGAAGCGGATCCCCATCGACATGGGGCAGGACCCGGTGTGCAGCCTCGCTCCCGCGAACCTGACCGAGCAGTATGTGGTCGATGGCGACGGACTGGAAAATGTGTTCGTCTACATCAAGTCGGGGCTGGGGAACAAAGCTTACGCGCCGCCCTCGAAGCCCGTGGTAATGGACCAGAAGGGTTGCCGCTATGATCCGCATGTGAATGGCGTGATGCCCGGGCAGCCGATTGAGTTCACCAACAGCGACAATACCATGCACAACGTCCACATGATTCCGACGCTGAGCACGAACCAGGCCGTGGATGTTTCGGAGGCACCGAACGGCCCGGGCGAGACGCGCACGCTCTCGACGCCGGAGCTGATGATTCCGGTGCGCTGCAACAATCATCCGTGGATGGAAGCTTTCGTAAACGTGGTGTCGAACCCGTTTTATGCGGTTTCGGGAGATGGCGGAAAGTTCACCATCAAGGGTGTTCCTCCGGGGACCTATACGGTTGTGACGGACCACGAAAAGCTGGGCGAGAAGACCACCACCGTGACGGTGAGACCGCACGAGACCGCGACGGTGGATGTGACGTACGAGATGCCGGCAGAAACGAAATAACGTGGCGCGACATTCCGGGGTCAGACCGCAATGCCGTCAGCGCCGCACCCTTGCATCCGTAACTTGCTGCGTGACTCTTTTTTCCGCTCTTTGGGCGCCCGCGGATGCAGCCCCGCGCCAGAAACCAGCCGGTCTCTCCAATCAACAGCGCGCCCAGCTTGCCATCCAAACCCTGCAATCCTGGTATGACAAGAGCACCGGCCTCTACAGAACGACCGGTTGGTGGAATTCGGCCAACGCCATCACCACCCTCGCCGACTACTCCGAGGCCGCTCACACCAAAAAATTCAAACCGGTTTTCCGCAACACTTTCAAGGCCGCGCAGAAGACATACCCCGGCTTCATCAATCAGTATTACGACGACGAAGGCTGGTGGGCCCTCGCCTGGATCGACGCCTACGACCTTACCCGCAACCCACCGTATCTCGACATGGCCGAGTCCATTTTTGCCGACATGGCCGGAGGATGGAGCAACGACTGCTCCGGCGGCATCTGGTGGAGCAAGAAGCGATCCTACAAAAATGCCATCGCCAATGAGCTGTTCCTTTCCGTAGCGGCGCATCTGGCAAACCGCGCCGCCACCTCTCAGCAGCGCTCCGCGTATCTGGCGTGGGCCAACCGCGAATGGGAATGGTTTTCGCATTCCGGCATGATCAACAACCGCCACCTGATCAACGACGGACTCAACGCCCGCTGCCGCAACAACGGCAAAACCACCTGGACCTATAACCAGGGAGTCATCCTCGGCGCTCTCGCCGAACTCTATCGCGCCAATCACGATCCCGCCCTCCTTGCCCAAGCGCAAAGCATCGCCTCTGCCGCGCTCTCAGACCCCGCTCTGGTGGGCCGCAACGGAGTCCTTCATGAGCCGTGCGAACCAAATTGCGGAGCCGATGGAACCCAGTTCAAAGGAATCTTCATCCGCAACCTGAGCAGCCTCGACCGCATCGCCGGAAATTCGCAATACGAAAATTTCATTTCCAAAATTGCCGACAGCATCTGGACCGGAGCCCGCCCTCCCGGCTATCACCTCGGCCTCATCTGGTCCGCCTCTTACGGAACAGCCAACGCCAGCACCCAAAGCTCCGCGGCGGATGCCCTCGTTGCCGCCCTGCGAACCACGAGCCGGGGTGGTGATTAGCGCCTCGCCTGGTCCCGCCATTCGCCCTCCGCGATACACTAGATTCACAGCGATTTCCGAATCCAGCGAGCACCGCAGGCGGGGAACGCTGGCTTTTCAGCAAGGCAGGCTCACACAAACACATGCGGCAGCAGATAGGCATTCTAGGGGCGACCGGAATGGTCGGCCAGCGTTTCATTCAGCTTTTGGAGAACCATCCCTGGTTTGAGGTGGCGTGGCTTGCGGCCAGCGACCGCTCCAGCGGGAAGAAATACGGCGACGCGGTGAAGTGGAAGCTGGACACGGCGCTTCCGGAGCGCATTGCCAACATGACGGTTTCGCCGGCGGTGCCGGACAACGCTCCCAGGGTGATTTTTGCCGCGCTCGATGCGGACATTGCGCGCGAGATGGAGCCGGCTTTCGCGGCGGCGGGTTGCGCGGTCATTTCCAACTCCAGTGCGTTTAGGATGCAGGAAGATGTGCCGCTGGTGATTCCCGAGGTGAACGCCGACCACCTGCCGATTCTGGAAGAGCAGTCGTGGCGGAAGCAGTCGGGCGGCTACATTGTGACCAACCCCAACTGCTCGGCGATTGGGCTGGTGCTGGTGCTCAAGCCGTTGGTGGAGCGCTTTGGCGTGGACGCGATTTTTGTGAGCACCATGCAGGCGATCAGCGGCGCGGGGTATCCAGGCGTGGCGTCGATGGACATCCTCGGCAACGTGGTTCCCTACATTAAGAACGAAGAAGAGAAGATGCAGGCCGAAACGCTGCGCCTGCTCGGCTCGCGCGACGGCAAAGTGGTGAAGCCGCTCGGGGCGAAGATGAGCGCGCACTGCAACCGCGTGTCGGTTGAGGATGGGCACACGGAGAGCGTGAGTATCAAGCTTTCGCGCAAGGCGACTCGCGAAGAGATTCTGGAAGCGTGGCGTGAGTTTACTCCGCTGGCTGGACGCGACCTGCCGATGGCTCCTGCGCAGCCGGTGGAGTTTATCGGGCTTGAGGACCGGCCCCAACCGCGGCTGGACAAGATGCGCGGTAAGGGCATGGCTTCGACGGTTGGAAGGCTGCGTCCCTGCACGCTGCTGGACTGGAAGTTCACGGTTCTCTCACACAACACTATTCGCGGCGCGGCCGGAGCGGCGCTGCTGAATGCGGAGTTGCTGGTCTCGCTCGGAAAACTCGACCCGGTGGCAGTGCCGGCATGAACAAGCTTGTTGTGATGAAGTTCGGCGGGACCTCCGTCGAAGATGCTGTTGCCATTAATCGCACCGCCGGCATTGTGCAGGGCCGTTGCGACAAGGGCCTTGCGCCAGTTGTGGTGGTGAGCGCCATGGCCACGGTGACGGACCAGCTATTGGCCGCCGCCGCCGCCGCCGGGCAGGGCGACCGCGAAGGCGCACTGGCGATCTCCGCTCGGCTGCGCAACCGGCATGTTGAGACCGCGGCAAAGCTGGTCTCTGCGGAAGGTATCAGCGAATTATCCAGGTACATCGAAGCGGAATTTGCTTCTCTTGAAGAAGTGCTGCGCGGGCTGGCCGCCGTGGGCGAGCTTACGCCGCGCATCAGTGACATGATTGTGGCGGAGGGCGAGCGGCTGTCGAGCCGCATTATCGCCGAGGCCTTCCGGCATCGCGGGCTCGACGCCGTCCATGTGGATTCGCGCACC
Organism: Acidobacteriaceae bacterium; assembly: GCA_025934135.1. Taxonomy (GTDB): domain Bacteria; phylum Acidobacteriota; class Terriglobia; order Terriglobales; family Acidobacteriaceae; genus Silvibacterium. The sequence continues at coordinate 13,661 of JAICYR010000050.1, forward strand.
TGCATCATTACCGACGCGCAGCACTGTAAAGCCGTTCCGCAGGACGCTCTGATTGAGCAGCGGCTGAAAGAATACGTGCTGCCCCTCGCGGCGGAAGGCCGCATCGTGGTGATGGGCGGGTTTATCGGCGCGACGGAAAAGGGCGTGACCACCACGCTGGGACGCGGCGGGTCGGACTTTACAGCCGCGTTGGTCGGCGGAGCCCTCGATGCTGGAGCCATTGAAATCTGGACCGACGTGAACGGCATCATGACGACGGACCCAAGGGTGGTCCCCGACGCGCTGCGCGTGAAGACCATCAGCTTTGAGGAAGCCGCCGAGCTTGCCTATTTCGGCGCGAAGGTGCTGCACCCGGCGACGATTCTTCCGGCGGTCAAGAAGAACATTCCGGTGCTGGTGCTGAATTCGCGCAACGCGGAGAACGAGGGCACGCGCATCATCTCGCTCGCGCCGCATTGTCGCAGCCCGTTCAAGTCGATCGCGGTGAAGCGCAGGCTGACAATCATCGATGTGGTGGCCAGCCGCATGCTGATGTCGCATGGATACCTCCGGGCGATCTTCGAGGTATTCGACCGACACAAGTGCCCGGTGGACATGGTGTCCACGTCGGAGGTTTCGGTTTCGCTCACGGTAGACTCGAACGAGAAACTGCCCGCGATCGCCGCCGACCTGAGCCAGCTTGCGGACGTGAAGTACGAAGGCCGCAAGGCGCTGGTGTGCATGGTGGGCGAGAATATTCGCGGCCAGCAGGGGATTGCGGCGCGGGTGTTTCAGGCCATCCGACACGTGAATGTGCGGATGATTTCGCAGGGCGCGTCGGAGATCAACATGAGTTTCATGATCGAGGAAGACGACGTGGAAGAAGCGATTCGCTCGCTGCACGCGGAGTTCTTCAATGATCCCGATCCGGAGATTTTCGACGTGGAAGCGGTGCGGAAAATCGAAGAGAGCATTGGCTAACGATGTTGTTCCTGGTTTTAGGGCGAGGCAAAACCGGCAGCCTGGTGGCCGACGTAGCCAGCAAGCACGGCCACAGCGTGCGGGTGCTGGGAGAAGAGGAAAACTTTGACGCCTCGGCCCTGAACGCGCCGTTTCTAGCCGGATTTGACGCTGTCATCGACTTCACCACGCCGGAAGCGGTCGTCCATAACTTGCGCGCGTGCCTTGCGAATGGAGCGCGCGTGGTGGTGGGCACCACGGGCTGGTACGAGCATCTGGACGACATGCGCGCGCTGGCGAAACGCAGGGGTGCGGGTTTTCTCTACGGGACGAATTTTTCCATTGGCGTGCAGGCCATGCTGCGGGTGACGCGCGAGCTGGCCGTGGCCGCACCGGATTACAAATTCAGCATTACGGAAACGCACCACGTCAGCAAAAAAGATGCGCCCTCGGGAACCGCGCTCACGATCAAGCAGGTTTTGCAGGCCGCAAACCCGAAGCTCGAAGTGGAGATCACGTCGAAGCGCGAGGGTGATGCGTCGGGGATTCACGTGATCGAAGCGCGTTCCGCAAATGACGTGATTGAGTTGAAGCATGAGGCGTTCTCTCGCCGGGGCTTCGCGGAAGGGGCTGTTCGCGCCGCAGAGTGGATCGCGGGCAAGACCGGAGTGTGGGAGTTCAGCGAGGTTTCCGCGCAGATCACCGGCGCGAAATAGTTCCGCCTCGGCGCAGCTCGCGCGTTTTGAGCACAATCCAGCGCTCATACATCGCCTGAAAGTTCGCGTATTGGATTCCGGCGCGGCCATCCAGAATTGCGCCGCGAACAAACATCATGTAGAGCCATTTGATGAGCGGGCGAGCAGGCATCCGGTAGAAGAGGGCCTTCTGCGCGACGCGGCGCTCGTGAAAATCCTTTGCCGTGAGCGCGGTCTTCCACGAGGCGTTGCTGCGCGAAGTTCCTTCGGCAATTACGCGCGCCTCCATCGTGGAATACACATCGTGTTTGCGTCTCCAGTGGGCCATGCCTTTGGAAAAAGGAAAATGGTCGATGGGCGAGCGCAGATCGGCGACGCGGCCTTCCACCTCCAGCACCTCGTTCACCTCGCGCGTGTAGTGCGCATGGCCGCGCCGGATTAGGCGGATGTAGTAGGGGGAAATCTGTGCGTGCTTGAGCCAGGTTCCATTCAGGAAGTCGCGACGGCGCAGGCGGAATCCATTCACATCCGGCGCGGCGGAGGTGATGGCTTGCGGCATCTCCCGCGCAAGCTCCGGCGTGCAGCGCTCGTCGGCGTCGAGAATGAAAATCCATTCATGCCGGAATGGGAGCGTGTCCAGCGCGGCGTTGCGCTGCGAGGCGTATCCATCAAACTCTCGTTGGGTGAAGTTCGCTCCGTGGGTGCGGGCGATTTCGGCTGTCCCGTCTGTGCTGCAGGAGTCGAAGACATGCACGTCGTCGCACCAGGCGACCGACTCCAGACAGCCGGGCAGGTCCGCTTCTTCATTCCTGGTGAGGATGAGCGTTGAGATCATGAAGATTCGTGATGCTTGCGGTAATTCTATAGCGCGGCGAGCAAGGCGTTCCCGTTGGCTCGGGGCGCGAGCGCACGATACACTCAGAATAATCATGGATCTGGCAACTGGTTGTGGCACTGCACTAATTACCCCTTTTCGCGCCGACGGCAGCATTGACGAACAGGCGCTTTATTCGCTGGCGCAATGGCAGGTGGAGAGCGGCGTGAACTGGATCGTCGCCTGCGGGACGACGGCGGAAACTCCCACGCTCACGGACGAGGAATGGCCGCACGTCGTACGCATTATTTGCGAAGCAGTCGCCGGACGCATCCCCGTCTGGGCGGGCTGCACGCACAACTCGACGCGTGAGGCCGCCTCGCGCGCACGCGTCGCGGCTGGAATTCCGGGCGTTACGGCGATTCTTTCGGCCAGCCCCTACTACAACAAGCCCACGCAAGAAGGGCTTTTCGAGCACTTCAAGGCGGTGGCGCGCGCGACCTCGCTGCCGGTGGTGCTCTACAACATTCCCAGCCGGACGGGAGTGAATCTGGAGCCGGCGACCGCGCTGCGGCTGATCGAGGCCGCGCCGACGATTCGCGGCATCAAGGAGTCGAGCAGCAACCTGGCGCAGATCACCAGCCTGATTACGCAGGCCCCGGCGGGCTTTCGGGTTTATTCGGGCGATGACAACATGGCGCTGGGCGTGGTCGCCGTGGGCGGAGCGGGCGTGGTTTCGGTCGCGTCGAACGAGATTCCGGCGGAGATGGCGCAGCTTCTCCAGGCGGCGCTCGCGAATGAGTGGACCACCGCGCGCAGGCTCAACCGGAAATATTTCCGGCTGTTCGAGGCGAATTTCTGCGAGAGCAATCCCGGCCCGGTGAAGGCGGTGCTGGCCATGATGGGCAAGTGCGGCGAGAACTATCGCCTGCCCATGGTTCCGGTGTCCGGCGTGAACCGCTCGCGGCTGGAGCGCATCGCTGGCGAGTTGGGCTTGCTGATTCACGCGCCGAGGCCCGAGGGCGACTACAGAATGTTCTGACTGGCCCTCACTGCTCCACAGGAGCGACCGGCGTTTTCGGCGGGCGCAGGTGGCGCACGGGGCCGTGTGTTTTGGGCGGTTCGGGAGCATTTGGTGCGGGAGGCGCGAGGCTGCTGGCGCTGCCCTTTCGCAGTTGCAGGTCGCCATGGCGGGTGGACAGGTCAAGATGCGCGCCGCCGCCGCCCACGCTTCCGGAAATCTGTTTCTGATCGCCGCTAGTCGTTACCTGAAGCGGAAAATCTGTTTGCAGGTCGTTGTCGCCGGTGGTGCTCGCCGTTACGGAGAACTTTGCGTTCTCCGGCACCGTGAGGGTCAGGTCGCCGGTACGGTTCGTGATATCGATATTGCCCAGCGGGGCGGCGGCGGTGATGTTGATGTCACCATTGCTGTTTTCAATGTGAATGTCGCCCGCAGCCTGGGTCAGGTCGATGTTCTTGGAGCGGGTGACGATGCGGAGCGGGCCGCCGGTCTGGGTGGCTTCGAAGTTGTCGGAGTTAAGTGTGAGGTCGCCGCCGAGGCGGGGCAGGTCAATGGTGGTGCGGCTGGAGTGGAAGTGAATGGGCCCGTCCATTTCTTCGAGATGGGTGTCGCCGAAAAACTCGCCATCGAGGGTCGTCTGGCCCTTGATTTCCGAGAGCGTCACATCTCCGGCGTGGCCGTTCAAAAAGACCTGGCCTCCGATGGTATGGGCGGAGAAGTCTCCATCTCTCATACGGGCGTGGACATCGCCGCCGATGCCGTCGAACTTCACATCGCCGCGTGGGGCGTTCACGTCGGCGTTCTTCTTCAGGCCCTCAACGGCCACCTCTCCGTGATCGGCGTTGATTGTGACCGGGCTTGTATCCGGGACCTCAAGGGCCAGATTGACGGCCGAGCCGCGATGCGAAGGAACGGACACCGTGATGTTGGTTCCGGAAGTCTCGATTTGCGGGCGGATTGCGTCGAAGGCCTTTTGGGCGTCGTCATCGGACGAGGTATGCACGATTTCGTGCGCGCGCAGATGTAGCTGGCCATCGGTGGAAGGCGTAATGGTGACGTCGCCGCGCGGGTTCTGCACAATCACGCTGCCGTTGGCGGAAATGGCCTGGTCCATCTGGAGGTCATTGTCGTGCTCCTGGCCCCACATGAACCAGAAGTCATTATTGTCCACGCCCATGTGGTGGCCCCAGTGGCGTGCGGAGTGAGCGCCCCAGCCCACAAGCAGCAGAATCACGATGAGGAAGACAAGTCCGCCGCCGGTGCGCCTGCGCGCGTAAGGGTCGCGGCGGTCGAAGAAGTATTCGGCGAGCGAGATAAGGCCGAGCACGATGAGCAGCAGCGGCCACCATTGCACATACCAGTTCCAGATGGCATAGCCGTTCAGCCGGCCCAACTCGACCAGCAGGGCGACGATGCCGATGGCGAGCAGGACGATTGGCCCGAGGATGGAGGGCCGTCTTCCGCCGCGCCAGTAGGCTTGACAGTACTGGCGTTGGGCGCGAGCATAGCGGCGGGCGTCTCTGGGAGAATTTGGCGGCGGATATTGGCCCGGATTCGGAGGGGTGGGAGGCGTGCTCATGCTTACTCTCTTCCTCCGTTTCCGGGCTCAAGGTTGTGAGGCATATCCGGCGGCGTGATGGTCAGGGACGTGGAAGACGGCCCGACTGGCCCGCCCCAGTTTCCGGGCTGGTTTGGAGGATATCCGGGCGGTGGAGGTGGGGCCTGCATTTGCGCCCATGCCGCGCGCTCGGCCAGTTGCAGCAGGCCAATGGCGATCAGGTAGAGGGGCCAGCTCCTGCTGTAGGAGAGAATGTGCCAGGTATGCAGCAAAGCCGTGACCCCAAACACAAGAATGATGACCGGCGCCTTGATGCGGTGGAGAAAGATGTAGCGGTTCACTGGTTTTCTCCCTGCATTGGCGGCGGCGGTGGCGGCGGGGAGGGTGGGACCTCATGCGCTCGGCGGAGGAACAAGGCCACTCCAAAAGCGATGATGAGCAGCGGCCACAGGCGCCCAAACCAGTCAAAGTTGAAGACATCCAGCGAGTTGAGCAGGAAGAGCACTCCCAATCCAATCAGGATGATTGCGCCAATGGGCTCGCGGCGTCTCCAGCGTCGTCCCCACACCCACTCCGGCGGAACGTTGGGCGGCACGCCGGGGTAGGACGCATATGGGTCCGCGGAGCCTGGAGGTGGCGGCGGAGGCGGGGCCTGACCGCCGGTAAAGCCCTGTGCGACGCTGGGGCCGGGGCCGGAAAATCCGGGCCCGTTCGGGGGAATCCCGATCCTTGCGCCAAAGTCGTTCAGCCCAAACGGGTCGGGCAACGGCCGACCATCGCGACGAGCCTTGGCCGTCTCAAAGGCGTCGAAAACCTGATAGGCGACCCAGGCGGCGATGGCAATGCCGAAGATGCCGGCATGGTTAGCAATCCCAATCAGGATGATGAACACCAGGACGTGAATCAGACCCTTGATGAACTGGGCGTTGTACATGGCGCCCACGCCGGGGATAAATCCGAGGATGAAGGCCAGGGCCGGGCTTGGGGCTCCCTGAGCCGCTACGCCGGGAGGCACGGCGGTTCCAATTCCAGGCCCGCCCATGCCGAGCCGCGCCGAAAGGCACGGTTCGCAATAGATCAAGCCCCCTACTGAGCGTACGCAACTGGAGCACAGGCCCTTGCCGCAGTTCTGGCAATAGGCCGCTACGGGCACATCTGGGTGGTTAGCGCAATTCATACCAGGCCCCTTTCTGCCTGAAAGTTTCTGTCAAATACCGCAAGATCTGCTACCTCTGTTTCTTCTTTTGTTTTGTTGTCTTGCTGTGGTTCTGCTACTTCGCCGCTGGTGGCCCACTCAAGCCCACTTTTGGCTTGTGTGGGGGACAACGTTTCCGGTGCCGTGCCCCCCGCAAGTTGAGGCTCGCCCCACAGAGCGCCTTTAAGTGGGGTCTTGGTGGAAGGCTCCAGCTTGCCGCCGTTCTTGTGGTCGTTTCCGCTGGGATTCGCGGGCACCGTCTTTCGTTCGGGAGCAGCCTGCCGCATCTGTTCGGAGCGGCGCAAGTCGCGCATTCTGGACTCGACTTCATAGACCAGCCGCAGGTTGTCGTAATAGCGCACCACCGAGCCCTTGGCCTCGTAGAATTGGCGCGTGAGGTTCATTTCGAGGCTCGCGGGTGTCAAGTCCGACAAGCGCAGGTTGGTGAGCCGCACCCCAGCCAGGTTGAGCGTAAGGGCGATGGAGAAGAAGGCCATGGCGGCGGTCATCAGCATCCGCGAGTCCCACATGACACGGCGGACCGGAAGCCCCAGGACATGAGGCGTGGCGGGAATCTGGCCGGCGCCTGCCGCAAGCGGATGTCCCGCCAGGGCCGCGCCGCTGGTCTTGCCCACGATGCGCTCCACCATTCCGGTTGGAATTTCAGGCTCCGGCCCCAGGAAGCGGAGCCATTCCTGCCCTTGGCGGGCCTGCTCCAGCAGTTCCGCGCAAACGGAACACGCAGCGCTATGCGCCTCAAAGGAGGCACGCTTTTCAGCCGGAAGCAGCTTGTCCAAGTCCTCCGCCAGCAGAATCTCCCACTCGTCGCAGGAGAGGGAGCCGCTGCCGCCCAATGGCCGCCTATGCTCGAATAGATCTCTCTCTGCCATAGCTACACCTGCTGCTCCTTGTTGCGTTCCAACTGCCGCGCCAGTTCCGCCCGGCCGCGGCTGATGCGGGACTTCACGGTGCCCTCGGGGATGCGCAACACCTGTGCGATCTCCTTGTAATCCATATCTTGTAAGTCGCGCAGAATCACGGCTTCCCGCAATTCGGGTGAGATGCGCGTGAGCGCCGTCTGCACCATCTTGGCGATTTCCTGTTGCGCCGCGCGGTCATGCTGCGTGGGGCCGCTGGCGGCCAGCCGGGCGGCAATGGTCAGGTCGTCGGTATCGTCCCAGCCCGCATCCATGGAGTCGGTGACGCGCTGTTGCTTGGTGCGGCGGAAATGATCGACGAGCAGGTTACGCGTAAGCGTGGTGATCCAGGTTTGAAAGCTGCCCCGCGCCGTATCGAAGGCGGTGAGATTACCGTAGACCTTGAGAAACACGTCTTGGGTTAGGTCCTCGGCATCATGAGTCGAACCGGTGAAGCGGTAGCAAAGCGCGTAGACGCGACGATGATGCGCCTTGACCAGCTCGGTCCATGCGCCGGAGTCGCCGTCCAGACACCGCTGCACCACGATCTGCCAATCGGCTTCCAATGCGCGCTCCGTCCCCCGTACCCGGTCCGCTGCTCCAATGCCGGAAGTCACTCCGCCCTGCCGCGGCAAAACCGTCGGGGGCCGAACTTTGGCCGCCGCGGGGCGGGCCATTGGCACTTCCCTCCGGGGCCGGGAGCGCACGAGCCGAAACCCGTCCATCTCCCACGTGATTGCCGCCGCATAGCTCATGGAAAGCTATACGCAGGGGAGTCGTCAATGGTTCCGGGGGAAGGCTACCCGTGCCGGGCCCAGAAGGCGGCGGGCGTCAGGACGGGATGCTGCTCCGCCAGAGCCAGCAGGTCCTTGTCGCCGGTAATCAGGTAATCGGCCCCGGAGGTGAGGAGCGTTGCCAAGACCTTCTGGTCCGCCGGGTCCCGAAGGCTGGGTTCTTTTTGGGAGTTTGGCTCGATGATGTCCGCGAGGAAGATCATGCTGTCGATCAGGTCCCGGATTTCGGCGGCAGTGAGCTGGATTCGGGA
>JAICYR010000084.1 GCA_025934135.1 Acidobacteriaceae bacterium
CCAGGTCTGAAAGCTGCCGCGTGCCGTATCGAAGGCGGTGAGATTGCCGTAGACCTTGAGGAACACGTCCTGCGTGAGGTCCTCGGCGTCATGGGTCGAGCCGGTGAAGCGGTAGCAAAGCGCATACACGCGGCGATGATGCGCCTTGACCAATTCGGTCCAGGCGCCGGAGTCGCCGTCCAGACACCGCTGCACTACGATCTGCCAATCGGCTTCCAACCCGCGCTCCGCCCCCCGTACCCGATCCGCCGCGCCGTGCCCCGGCAAAGCCGCCCGAGGTCGCCCCTGCTGACGGGCAACATCCGGACGCCCCGGCGGCCGAGCCGCCATCCGCGCCGCTGCGCCGGAAACAGCCGTCCCAACACGGGAGACCGCCGTTCCGGCCCCTGCTCCGATCCGGGGGCGGGAACGGTCCAGACGGGTGCTGTCCATCTCCCACGTGATTGCCGCCGCATAGCTCATGGAAAGCTATACGCAGGGGACTCGTCAATGGTTCCGGAGGCGCACCCCTATAATGGAAGTTTGGATTACCACCTTTGAACGGAGCTTTCCCTTGGCAGACACCATTTACGACGTAGCCATCGTTGGCGGAGGACCCGCCGGATACACCGCCGCCATCCGCGCCGGGCAGTATGGCCTGAAAACCGCCCTGATCGAAACAGATCCCAAGCTGGGCGGTACGTGCCTGCACGTGGGCTGCATCCCGACCAAGTCGCTACTGTTCAACGCCGAGGTGTACGACCACCTGAAGCACGCCGAGGAATATGGAATTGAGGGGCTCGGCGCTGGCAAGCTCAATTGGAAGAAGATTCTGGACCGCAAGACCCAGATTGTGAACAAGCACACCAAGGGACTGGACTTCCTGATGCGGAAGAACAAGGTCACGGTGATTGCGGGCTTCGGCAGGCTGACGGGGGCGGCGAAGGCGGGCGTCCACTCGGTCGAGGTGACGAACAACGGCAAGACGGAAACGGTGAAGGCGAAGAATGTGGTGGTGGCCACGGGATCGAGCGCGCGCATGTTGCCGGGCGTTACCGCTGGAGGGCCGGTGCTGACGAACATCGAGATTCTGTCTATTGGTGCGATTCCGAAGTCGCTGCTGGTGATCGGGGCCGGGGCGGTCGGCGTGGAATTCGCGTCCATCTTCCGCAGCTTTGGGTCGGAAGTGACGATTGTTGAGTACCTGCCGCGGGTGGTTCCGGCGGAGGATGAGGAGATCAGCAAGGAGCTGACGCGGGCCTTCAAGAAGCGCGGCATCGAGATCAACACCGGAGCCAAGGTCGAGAAGGTGGAGACGACAAAGTCCGGCGTAAAGGTCACGTTCACGGCCTCGGACGGCAAGACGGTGGTGAAAGAAGCCGAGAAGGTGCTGGTGGCCGTGGGGCGCGCGCCGCGCACGGAAGGCATTGGCCTGGAGAAGACGAAGATCAAGCCGGAGCGCGGGTATATCCACGTGAATGAGTTTATGCAGACGGACGAGCCGGGCGTTTACGCCGTTGGCGACATCGTGGCCGGACTGCCGCAACTCGCGCATGTGGGCGCGATGGCCGGAATGGTCGTCGTGGCGAAGATCGCCGGGAAGTACCCGCGGCCGGTGCGGCGCAACCGCATTCCCGCCTGCACCTACACGGAGCCGCAGATTGGCAGCGTGGGCCTCACCGAAGCCGCCGCGAAGGAAAAGGGACTACAGGTGAAGGTGGGCAAGTTCCCGTTCGCCGGAAACTCGAAGGCATCAATCGTCGGCTCGCATGAGGGGTTCATTAAGGTGGTGGCAGATGCGAAGTATGGAGAGATTCTCGGAGTCCACATCATTGGGCCGCAGGCGACGGAACTGATCGCGGAGGCCGTGACGGCGCTGGAGTTGGAAGCCACAGTGGAAGAGATGATGTTCACCATCCACGCCCACCCAACGCTGTCCGAGGCAATGCTGGACGCCTTCGGCAGCGTGGAGAATATGGCGATCAATGTCTGAGGCCTCGTAGCCTCGCCTGTCGCTGCCTCTCAGCCGGCAAGCTCGCCAGAACAGGACGCATACAGAAACATCGCGTTCTGAATGCCGACGGATTTCCCGCGCTGGTCAGTAAGGACATACTCAAATCCGTACTCATTCAGTGCGCGCGGGATTAACGACAGATCACCCGAATCCGGATGCAGTTCCATGCAGATGTGGTCGACGCTCGCCAGCCATTCGGGCTCGGAGAAAACCATCCGTTCATGGCCTTCAATGTCCATTTTCACGAGATTGAATCGGTCGATTTCCTGCTCCCGCAAAATGGTTTGGATGGAGATGTTCTCTATCGGAGCTTCCCGCTCAATGGCGGGGCTGGAGGCAAACTTGCGATAGCGCGGCGCGCGCTCCGGAGCGCAGCGGTTTGCCTGCAGCAGCAGTTGGAAAACGGTATCGTAGTCCATGGCCGGCTCGACGCCCACCGCGATTTCAGCGCCTAACGCCGTGAGCGCAAGCAGCGAAAACAGGCCACGATTGGCTCCTAAATCCAAGACCGCGCGCGTCGGCTTCTTCAGCTTGAGACGCCGCAGGTAGCAATTACGCGCATACATTTCGCGAACATTGCCGAAAGTCGGGTTGTCGTTGCGAACGGCGAGGAGCCGGTCCACATCGGCGAGCGGCAGCACGACTCTGGCGCCGTCGAAAGAAATGGTAATATTGCGGCCCATCGCTGCGTCAAGCGCGGTAAGTTTTCCGCTCTTCAGAATTGCGGGCGCAACGGCCAGACTGGCCAGCAACACGGAGGCCATGTCGCGCCGATCCAACACCCGGTTCAGCGCTCTGAACTCCTCAAACACGCGCAAAGCGACATTCATCCAGCAGATCGCCCCCTGATTTCAAGCTGGTCCCGTCCTACCATCCTAATTGGTTGTGGGCACCATTCATGCATGCTGCGGCGGCTATCATGGTGCTTGTGGCCCTGAATCGCCGGGCTGCTCGCAACAATGGTTCTGAACCTTGTCCATCTCGGCCGCGTCGCATACCCGAAAGCGCTTGAAGTGCAAAAGCAGCTTGTGGAGGCGCGGCACGAGGGGCGCATCGGCAATACTCTGCTGCTGCTGGAGCATCCGCCGGTGCTGACGCTGGGGCGCAACGCGAGCCGGAGCAATATTGTTGCGTCGGATGAATTCCTCGCGTATCGCGGCGTCGAAGTGCATGAGATTAATCGCGGCGGCGACGTGACTTATCATGGGCCGGGGCAGCTTGTGGGTTATCCAATCTTTGATCTGCGCAGCTTTGCTCCGAGGCTCGGCGCAGTGGATTACGTACGGCTGGTCGAGGAAGCGCTGATTCGGGCGTGCGGCGATTTTGGGATTCCCGCGCAACGCATTGCGGGACGAACCGGCGTCTGGACCATGCCCGGCGGATCAATTGCCGAGAAGAAGATCGCGGCCATCGGAGTCCACATCTCGCGCGGCATCACGTCGCACGGATTCGCGCTGAACGTGACGACCGACCTTCGCGACTTCGACCTGATCGTGCCGTGCGGCATCCGTGACCGGGGGGTGACCAGTATAGAAAATGAAGCCGAATCGGGGCCACGTTTAGGTGCCGAGCCCGGCAGCGCGATTCATCCGGCGGCGACGATGGAGAATGCGATCCACGCGGTGGCGCGGCACTTCGGGCGGGTCTTCGAGCATCAGGTGCTGTGGCTGGAGTCACTCGCGGACCTCAACCTTGAAGCCCCAGCCCTCCAGCCCTAAACCAGCACGGGCTTCAGTATCTCGGCGCGGGTGACGGTGATTACGCTGATGTCGTCTTCCTGGCCGAATTGCTGGGCGGCATCGGCAAGGGCCGTGGCGGAAAGTAGCGCCGATTCGTTTTGCGCCAGCATCTTCTCCACGCGCTCAAAGCCGAAGAGGCGCCCCTCGGCATCCATCGCCTCGGCAATACCATCGGAGACCAGCACCATGCGGTCGCCTTCACTCAGCCGGAAGCTGGTGACGGAGAACTCCGCATCGTAGTCGAGGCCCAGCGGCAGCGCGCCTTCCACGTCCAGCGGTTTGCCGTTCAGATACGGAGGCAGGTGGCCGGCGTTGGCCAGCATCACTTCGCCGTCGGCAGTGACGCGCATGGCCAGGCAGGTGGCGTGGGCGTCTCCTCTGCCCAGCAGACGCCGGTTGAGCGCGCGCAGCATGACTTCCGGATCGGAGTTGAACTCCGCCGTGCTGCGAATGGCGCCCACCAGCAGGGCGACCATCATGCCCGCCTGCAGGCCCTTGCCGGTCACGTCTCCCACGACGATCAACATGCTGCCGTCGGATTCATGAGGGAGAATCTGGAAGAAGTCCCCGCCGACCTCGCGGGCCGGGCGGTACTCACTCTCAATGGCATAGCCGGGGAACCAGGTGACGGCCCCCGGCAGGATGACCTGCTGGATTTCCTGTGCCTGTTTTACATCGAGCGCCATTTGCCGCTGGCGGCGCAGGGAGAACAGCAACCGGCGCACTAGCAGAATAAGCATGACGGCGGCCAGCGCCAGCATGGAAATCTGGGCGAGCGAGATGCGTCCGCCGAACGGGAACCACATGACCCGGACATGCAACACGGAGAGCTCGGTCTGGAACTGGGCGACCGCGGCCAGGATGACGGCGGGCAGCGCGAGCCAACCTTCGCGTCCCTGCTCGCGAACGCCCCATACCACGATCATGATCAGCACCGGCATAAAGAGGATGCGCGTGCCCAGCGAGGCCATGTGAAACCCGGCGTTCACTGAAGGCGGAATAACGTTGAAGAACAGATTTTCTCCGAGCAGGTCGCAGACCATATAGAGCGCGGTAAGGACGGCGATAAGCGTCGGCATCCAGGACGGCCTCCGGAGCCGGAACCATTTCCACCACACCATCACCCATCCGCCCAGGACCAGCGGAATCGCGAACACGTCATTGACTATGGAAGCAGTTGTGATGCTTTGCAGTTGCGTCCAGGCGATGATGCAGGTATAGACCGACGTGAGTGTGGTGAGAAGGAAAACAGCGGTGAGCCAGCGGTACACATGATCTGAACGGTCGAAGAAGAGGAGGCTGACGGCCATGATGGCGAGCAGGAAAAAGAGGGCGGCTTCGACCGCTCCGGAAAAGTAGACGCGATCCAGCCGCACCCTTGCCAACTCGTAGGTTGCGGCAATTGCATCTGCTTGCCCCAGCAGCGGAGCATTATGGAAGCCTCCAGCATCGGGCGCGGCCTGGAGGTCGGTAGGCATCATCCACACGCGAAACGCCAGCATTAGAGTTTGCGCCCCCGCCGTACTTGACTGCGGCAACTGGAACATCGCGGGCTGGCTGTAGTAGGTCACGGGAGTTTTGCCGCTGGGAAATTTGCCGAAGCTTCCCACCAGCGTGCCATTGGCAAAGGCCTGAAACACGTCATCGACGTTGCCGGCCACATCCAGCGCCAGGCGCTCCCCGGGCTGCGAGTTCACCTTCACGCGGATGCGATACCAGGCATAGCCCCAGTAGCCGGGATGGCCCTTGGCAGTCCAGCCGGCCACGTAGCCGTTCCACCCGGTAATGGGGTCAAAGGACGTGGTCGTCGGGGAAAGCGTCACCGTCTCCCATGAGGAGTCGTCGAAGCTGGGATCGGCCCATTGCGGGTTGTCGCCAACGTGGAACTTCCAGGGGCCATAGAGCGGGACGACCGATTGGCCCACTGTGACGTGGGACATGGGCTCGGATGTGGGCTGGGGCTGCGCGTGCAGGGCGATACAGGAGAGCATCAGGAGGAGCAGGAGCGGAATTGTCTTTTTCATGCCAAGGCCTCTTCCAAGACCGCAGTGCGGGTAATCGAAACAATGGAAATGTCATCGTGCTGGCCGAATTTCTGGGCGGCGGAGGCGATCTCCGCCGCGCTGACTGGCCCGGCCAGCAGGGCCTGAATGCGATCAAAGCCGAAGAGCCGGCCCTGTTTGTCCTGCGCCTCCGCCACGCCGTCTGAGAGCATCATCAGGCGATCATCGGGCGCAAGCTGGAACTGCATGGACGCGAACTCGGCGCCGAGATCCATGCCCAGCGGCACAGCGCCTTCCATGGGCAACTCATTGCCATTCACGTAAGGAGGCAGGTGCCCGGCGTTGGCGAGGGTGACGGCTCCGTTAGCGGCGATTCGCATCGCGAGGCAGGTGGCGTGGGCGTTGCCGCGCTCGCAGAGCCTTCGGTTGAGGACTTCGAGTACGTCCAGCGGCTCGAAGCTCTTCTCAATCGCCGTGCGGATGGTCCCAACGATCAGTGCGACGAGCATTCCGGCCTGGAGTCCCTTGCCGGTCACGTCTCCGGCAACGATGAGCGCGCTACCGTCGCTCGCGTGCGGAATAATCTGGAAGAAATCTCCGCCGACTTCGCTGGCCGGGCGGTATTCGCTTTCAATGGCGAGGCCGGGAATGTTTGGAAGCTGTTCAGGGATGAGGACCTGCTGCACTTCCTGCGCCTGCTTCACGTCAAGAACCATGGCCTGCTGGCGCCGCTGCGAAGCGCGGAAGCGGCGGACGAGCACAAAGGAGAAGCAGAAGAGCGACGCGATCGAGGTCGGAAGCGCAAGTAGAAGGTTGATGCCAAACGGAAACCATGTTGTGCGTATGTGAAGCAGCTGAAACACGGGATTCAGACTGGGGATGGCAAAAAAGAAAACCGCGAGAAGGAGCATCCAGTCTTTCCGCTGCGACTTTCGGCTCCCGAAGTACGCAATCAGGAACATCAAAACGAGCAATACACAGCTCGACACGAAGCGGCCGATCCCGAAGGTGGCAAACACGGCGTGCGGAGCGCTTGGGCCGCCCATCGTAAGAATTTCAAACAGCACGCTAGAGATAACGCCCCACAGGACCACCACAACGATGGCATTCCGAATCCAATTTCGGTTCTGCTGTCCAAAGTAAGCCAGCCAGGACATGATCCACAGGCCGTCGGCAAGGGCGTTCAGCACATCAATCACGATTGAGTATTGAAGACCGGTAGCCAGCGTGGAGGTGTTTTCGGAAAAAACCAGAAATAGAAAAAGCGCGGTCGCCCCACTGGCCGCCAAGGGCCACAGCAGGATCGTCTCTGCCCGGTCAAAGAGATAAAGCATGAAGACGAATAACGTGAACAGAAGATAAATGAGTACCGATGCCACGAGGGAAGAAGTGAGCTTAAATGTATTTTCCCAGGCGACATGGTAGGCGGCGGTCACGGCATCGGTGAGTCCAATGGATGGCGCGTCGTGCATCCCTCCAGAGTCGGTCTGCAACACGGTTCGCGGGGCCATGTAGAAGCGGAAGGCCAGTTCCACAGTGCCATCGCGGCCATTCTGAACGACGGTCGTGGGAAGCGTGAACCGGAGCGGGCGTGTGCTGTAGACGGTGGGCACGAAGCCGCTGAAATTGCCGAAAGATCCGATCAGCCTGCCATTGACGAAGAGCTGATAGCTGTCATCCACGTTCCTGGGCGCTAGAAGGGACAGCGGGCCATCGGCGCCGGTGATGCGCACCCGCAGCCGATACCATGCATACCCGGAATACCCGGGATGACCTTTGGCGGTCCATCCGGGCACAAAGCCTTGGAGCCCCTGGTTGGGATCGAAGGAGCCTTCTTTGGGCGTGAGGTCCACGGTCTCCCAACTCGAGTCGTCGAAGGCCGGGGCGGCCCATTGGGGGTTGTCGCCGATATGGAACTTCCACGGCCCGTTGAGAGCGACGAGCGAATGGCCCAGCGTGATGGTCGCCGTTGGGGCAGGCTGCTGAGGGGCAGGCTGGGCCGGGGCCGGAACGCCGAAACCCAGGGCAGCAAGCAGAATCAGCAGGCAGAAGCGTTGCATCGTGGGACCTCTGCGGCGGGGGAACCGCTGCCTGCCAATATACCGCTTTGCCCCTGTGCATTGCGCCCTAAATTCTATCTGGTGAAAAGTTTGGCAACCGATGGCGTCCGTGAAACTCTAATAAAAAGAAAATAGAGGAATTTCCAGGCTCCAAAATCCAAAGAGGATTCGCCCCACCCATTACTGATGAGGACTTACGCTCAGAAGCTGATTGCGCTCGCGGCGGCCCTGCTTTTTACTCAAGCCGGTCTCGCGCAGTCAAACCCCGATAATTCCGCTGTGGACCCGTATGCCGGAAGCGTGCAGGCGGAGATGGCAACGGCGGCGGTGCGGCAGCTTTCGATCAACGACGCCATCGACCTCGGCATCCGGCACAATCTGGCGCTCAGGCTCGCCCAGCTCAATCAGGAGTCGGCGCACGCGCAGAAGCTCCAGCTTGTGAATTATCTGTTGCCCAACATTTCGCTGCATGGCGAGGTGGGGCTGCACCAATACAATCTTGCCGCGCAGGGGTTCCGCCCCGCGCTCATTACGCAGTTTGGGATTCCGCCCAGCGAGGCGGGAAATCTTCCGCTCATCACCAAGGTCAACACGCGCATCGGGCGCATCAATTTTTCGCAGGTGCTCTTCACCTGGTCTGGATGGGACGCATGGCGCGCGGCAAAGGCCGACGAGAAGGCGGCTTATTATGACGAGCAGTCGTCGCTGGGGCTGGTGATTCTGAATGTGGGGACAGCGTATCTGAAGGTGATCGCGGCGCAATCGCAGGTTGACTACACCCAGTCGCTGCTCGGCACCGACCAGACGCTGCTATTTCAGGCGCGACAGAAGCACGCGGCCGGGGTGGTGGCGAATCTCGATGAGCTGCGCGCGAGGGTGCAGTATCAGTCGCAGCAGCAGGCCGTGATCGCCGCCCAAGACCAGTTGGCGAAGAACAAGATCGCGCTGAACCGCGCCATTGGCCTCGCGCCCGAGCAGAAGATTCAACTTACGGATGTCGCCCCGTATGCGGACCTTGCGGCCATGCCGATTGAGGAGGCCCGGCGGGAGGCCTTCCAGAACCGGCAAGACTATCAGCGCATGAAGCATCAGATAGTAGCCGCCGAACTGGAGCAGCGCGCCATCAAACACGAGCGCTGGCCCAGCCTGAGCTTCAGCGGCAACTACGGCGTAACGGGCGTGGCGGGGCTGGTGTATCACGGGACGTTTGTGGCGATGGGCACGCTAAATATCCCGATTTTTCATGAAGCAAAGTTTCGCGGAGACGCCGACGTGGCCGAGGCGCAGGTGGAGCAACTACGCTCGCAGATGAATGACCTGAACACGGAAATCGATCAGCAGCTACGCGACAGCCTGCTGAATTTGAAGTCGGCGCAGCAACTCGTGCAGGTGTCCAGGAGCAGTGTGTCGCTGGCCCAGACCGCGCTGGACCAGACGATGGAGCGCTTCAAGGCGGGCGTGGATACGAATCTTCCGGTGGCCGAAGCGCAGACAGCGCTGGCACAGGCGCAGACCAACTACGTGAACAGCGTGTATCAGTACAACCAGTCGAAGCTGGCGCTGGCGCGGAATCTGGGGCTGATCGAAACCCAGTTCAAGAATTATTTGCCGACCGAGGCCGCACTGAAAAAGTAGCCGCGCGGTTGCGCGGACGGGCCAATGGGAGTACAACTCGAAATACCGTCCGATCCTCACGGACGCAAGCGCAAGCGATTGGTACGATCCCGCGCAAGAAGCAAGAACCTTCAGCAAAGATGACCAGAGCGGCCGCTTGACGGCTGCCGGTTGACGTTCGATTGGATGATCTGCAGGACCCGTTTCCCGGATCGCGTTTAATCCATGCCAAGGGTCTCTCTTATGCCGAATATGCCGGGAAAAAAGCCGAGAATTCTCTGCCTTGATGATGAGCCTGAAAACCTTCAGTTGCGCCTAACATTTCTGGAACAGTTCGGGTGTGAGGTGACGATGGTGACGGACGCCCATGCCTGCCTGCACGCCGCCACCCGCGAAAGCTTCGATCTGGTGCTGCTGGATTATCATTTGGGCGGCGAGATGACGGGGGAAGATGTAGCACACGATCTGCGTTCTCGCGAGGTGAGAATGCCGCTGGTGATATGGACCGGCGACCCCACGATTCCGGAGAGCGCGAAGCGGAGTGTGGACGCAATTTTGAGCAAGGGAAACAGCAGTCCCACGGAACTGCTGGATGTGATTCAGAATCTGCTGCCGGGTTTCGCGCTCATACCCCCGCGGAAGCCGATCGGCCGCGAAGCGCCGGTCCGGACCGGCAGGAAAGCAGGTCCGGGCGCGGTTTCCGCCTGAGATGCTTGACTATTCGCGGACGTTGATGCCGAGCGTCCGCATCTTGCGGTACATGTGGCTGCGTTCGAGTCCGAGTGACTCGGCGGCGCGGCTCATGTTTCCCTGGCACTCGTCAATTTTCTTGAGGATGTATTCGCGCTCGTAGGCTTCGCGCGCCTGCTGGAGCGTGCTGAAGTCGTCGCCATGGTTGTCGCGGCGGCGGTGGACGAGCATGGGCAGGTGGCGACGCTCGATGCGCTTGATTTGCGGATTGAGAATCAGCACCCGCTCCAGAATGTTCTTCAACTCGCGCACGTTTCCCGGCCACGGATACTGCTTAAGCAACTCCACCGCGTCTTCGGCGATTTCAATGTGCGGACGTCCGTATTCGCGTCCAAAGGAGCGGAGAAATTCGCGGGCGAGCGGGCGGATGTCCTCCTTGCGCTCGCGCAGCGGCGGCACAAAAAACGGCATGACGTTGAGGCGGTAGAAGAGGTCTTCGCGGAAGTTCCCTTTCGCGGTTTCCTCTTCCAGGTCCTTGTTAGTGGCGGCAATGACGCGCGCGTCCACGCGGATGGGCTGGGTCGCGCCGACAGGAACGAAGCTTTGCTCATCGAGCGCGCGCAGCACGCGGGCCTGGGTTTTGAGGCTCATGTCGCCAACTTCATCCAGAAACAGCGTGCCGCCGTCGGCGCGCTCAAAGGTGCCGCGCTTTTCCGGAGGGCCTCCGGGAATGGCGCTGTTGCGATAGCCGAATAGCTCGCTCTCGATAAAATCCTCGGGTATGGCGGCGCAGTTCAACTCCACAAAAACGCGGTCATGGCGGGGACTTTCCGCATGAATGGCGCGCGCGATCAACTCTTTGCCGGAGCCGGACTCTCCATAGATAAGGACGCGGCCATTGGTGGGCGCCATGAGCTTGATCTGCTGGCGGATGGCCTTGGCGGAAACGCTGTCGCCGGTAACGGTGGTCTCAAGCGCAAGCTGTCGCTTGTATTCCAGATTTTCATTACGCAGGCGGCGGGCCTCCACCGCATTCTTCACAACGATGAGGGTGCGCTCGAGCAGCAGCGGCTTTTCAAGAAAATCAAACGCGCCGAGCTTGGTGGCCCTGACGGCGGTCTCGATGCTGCCGTGTCCGGAGATGACGACGACTTCGGGCTGGTTCTCGGCGGCGAGCGAGCGGGTGTCGTTCAGCACGTCGAGTCCGTCGCGGTCCGGCAGCAGAATGTCCAGCAGCAGCACGTCGTAGGGTGCGTCACGCAGCAGAACCACGGCTTCCTCACCGCTTGGCGTGGTGGTGACAGCGTAGCCCTCTTCGCGCAGGATTCCTTCAAGTGACTCGCGGATGGTGGCCTCGTCATCGACTACAAGGATGTGGTTCATCGCGGCTGCTCCGCAGTTTGAGGTTCGGTCTGGATCTCGGCGGGCTTGCAGCCGTTGGCGAAGGGCAGTTCGAGAATGAAGCGCGCTCCGGCCGGTGAGTTGTCTTCAGCGCGGATGGAGCCATGATGCTCCTGAATAATTTTTGCGGCGATGGCCAGGCCGAGCCCGGTCCCGCGTTGCTTGCTGGAAACGTAGGGCAGGAACAGCCGCTCGCGCATTTCGCTGGTCAGACCCTGGCCGGTGTCGGAAAGGACGAGTTCGGCCATGGCGCAATTTTCGCTCATTCCGGTTTCGATGGAAAGAACGCGCACAAAGGTGGACTGCATGGCCTCTGCGGCGTTGTCGATGAGGTTGGCCAGAGCGCGCTGGAGCGACTGCGGATCGGCCATCACGGGCGGCAGATCGGGCATCAGACGCTGCTCAATGTGGACGCCTTCGAGCCGCCCCTGAAAAACGAGGACAGCGCCCTCCACAATCGAGTTCAGGCTGGTGGGCTTGGGACGCGGCGCGGGAAATTCGGCAAGCGAAGAAAACTGATCGACCAGCTCGCGCATGGACTCGACCGAGGTAAGGATGACTTCGACGCAGCGGCGGATGATTCCCGGCGAGTCGGGAAGGTTGCGGTCCATGCGGCGGCGAATGCGTTCGGCGGAGAGCGCGATAGGCGTGAGCGGGTTCTTGATTTCATGGGCGACGCGCTGCGCGACTTCCTTCCATGCGACCTGGCGCTGCGCCCGCAGAAACTCGGTAATGTCTTCAATCACCAGAATCGAGCCGCGGCGATTATTGCCAAGGTCGAGCAGCGCGACGGTGGCGGTAAGTTGCAGCGGGCCGGAGCCGCTGGGCATTTCAAACTCGGCGGCGGCCACGCCCATGCGCTGCGCGCGCCGTTCGAGGAAAGCCAGCTCGGAGGCGATCTCGGATGTAAAGAGTGAATCGAGCGGCACGCCGGCGAGCGAGCCTGCGCGCGGCGCTCCGGTGAGGCGCAGAAACGCGCGGTTGGCCTGAAGGATGTTGCGGTCCGGGTCGAGCGTGACCACGCTGTTGGGAATCGTTTCGAGGATCGTCTCCAGTTCCTTGCGGCGGGCCTCAAGCGCGGAGTTGACGGAAGAAAGCTCGACGGCGGAGCTTTCCGCCAGGGCGCGGCTCTGCTCCAGGTCGGCAGCCATGTGGTTGAAGGAGCGGATGAGGTCGCCAAGTTCCTGCGACGCCGTCACGGTCACGCGCGTCCCGTACTGCCCTTTGCCGATGTCGTCCATGGCGTCGGCCAGCGCCTCCAGCGGGCGGGTAATCTGCTTCGACAGAAAGAGCGCGAGCCAACTGCTGGCGAAGAAAATCAGTCCGGTAAGCATGAGCAACTGAAGAAAATACGTAGTGCGGATGCTGTGCCGCTCGCGGTAGAGCGCCCAGTACTGGTCTGTTCCGGCTCGTAGTTGGCGGGCCGTTGCGCTGAGTCCGGCGGGCATGGGAAGTCCAATCACCACGAGTCCGCCTTGTGGAAGCGCAGCCTCGCCCATGGCGTAATCGGTCCCTCCGATGGTAAGGATTGGGCCGTCGCTGCGCTGGGCGGCGTGCAGAACAGTGATGGCCAGCGGTTCGGAGGCAGGAGCCGGGCTGCCGTTGTGGTCGTCGAGCCAGGTGCGGACTGTGGCCGGCTGCGATGGCCCGGGCAACTGATACTTCGTCACCGGCACGCCGTCGCGATAGACCACGGTGAAGCCGCCCTGAAGCGTGGTGCGATGCTCGCGAATTTCGTTACGCATTCCGGCGAGGTTGGAATCGCGGTAGTTTGCCGTGAAGCTGTCGGAGCGGGCTATGGACTCGGCCTCGGCGCGCGCGTTCTGGCTGACGTAGTTGGAGAGATCGAGCGCGATGCGTCCGGAGCTTTCCCGGAGCGTGGAAACCGGCTGCGTAAACCAGCGGTCAATGGAGCGGTTAAGCAGCAGAACGCTGAACAGGAACATGAACAGCGCTGGCGTAAAGGAGATAAGAACCGCACCGACCAACATTCGCGAGCGCAGGCGTGAGCCGAGTGCGCGGCTGCGCTGGTCGACCATGAGCTTGAGGATGTTGCGCAGCAGGAGAATCAGCAAGACGACGAGCAGCAGGAACACCAAAACCGTGAGCGCGGTGAAGATCTGGATTTGCCCGGCGGAGTGCGGCTGGAGAAAATTCAGCTTGAAGGCGTTGAGCGCGCCCAGCGCCAGCAGCAGCACCAGAGTGCCCACGCCGAGGCTGATGACAATCGCCCTTCTATGCTTTCTTTTCGCCAAAAATCCGCTCCTGCCCGATGATTATAGGCCGCTTAATGGCGCAATTTGGGGTGGAAAGGTTTTGCGGGGCCGCATTGATGTGGCATGATGGTTTGCGTATGAGATCAAAACGAGTTTTCGCCTTCCTCCTCCCATTCGCGCTAACAGGGCTGCTTTTTGTTGGCGGATGCCACAAGAGCCAGCCGCAGAACAATGAGGCTTCCGGCAACGCGCCGCAGCCGGCTTCGACGCCCGCTCCTCCGCCAGACCAGGCGGGAGGGGCCACAGCCGCGCCAGGAGCAGCCCCCGGCTCGAATGCCAACGGCGCTCCGGCGAATACGCCTGCGCCTTCGACTCCCGAGAACGCGCAGAATAATCCTCCACAGCCGCCTCCACCGATTGTGATTCCGGCGGGCACGCACATCTCGATCACGACGCACAGCGCGCTCGGGTCGAAGATCAGCCAGGATGGCGAAACCTTCACGGCGTCCGTGGCGCGGCCTGTCAGCATCGACGGCGAGGTGGTGATTCCGCGCGGCGCGGAGGCCACCGGTTCGGTCCTGGACGCGAAGTCGCTGGGCCGCTTCAAGGGCCAAGCGCACCTGGAGCTAAGCCTGGACACGGTGCGGGTGGATGGAAAGACGTATCAGATCCACTCCAATGGACTGGAGCGGGCTGAAAAGGGGAAGGGCAGGCGCAGCACCGAGTTTATCGGCGGCGGCGCGGGACTTGGCGCGCTGATTGGCGGGCTCGCCGGAGGCGGCAAGGGCGCGCTGATTGGCGG
>JAICYR010000175.1 GCA_025934135.1 Acidobacteriaceae bacterium
CCGCAACGGCGCGAGGCCAGGGGCTTTCGTGCATGATTTCAGCGGCGCGAGCGCCAGTCGTTGAAGAGAGCGTATCCGTCATCGTCATAGTTGTGCCAGCCAATCCTTCCATCAGGTAGTTGGAGACATTCGGGCCGGTCCGCGCTGCCCGTGAAAATCATTTTAGAAAAGCCGGGACCGCGAGTCCTCAGTCAAGATCGAATTCCCGGAATGGCTTGCCTGTGTCCGGGGACTCCTTCGCCTTCTTCAGAGCCTCTTCAAATTTCTTGGCCAGCACATCGTCGCGGTTCTTGTGCGCGTCCACTGACTGCCGGAAGATGCTCTCCTTGCGCTCGTCCTGCTCGCGCATGGCCCTGGCCGCTGTCTCGAAATCCTCAAACGTCCGTTTGCGTGGAGCGGGAGTATGCGCGATCACCGATCGGGTCGCCACGTCGATCTTCATGGTGGACCCGCACTCCGGGCAGGCCACCTCGATCACCGAATTTTGTTTCCCAGCCATCGCCTCATTCTAATCCCAAACCGCCGCTCCCTTCACCCCGCCACAGAGCCGGATCAATTAACCCATCCGCCATCTTGCCTCCGATTTCTCGCATCTTCCGCCTCGCTCTGGCATCATTGGGAGAGTCCTCCAACCGACCTCACCACGGGAGCACACATGGCGCAGTCGCCCGCTGCCTCCTCCGCCGAAAAGCGGGACGCGGACAGCGAGTTTCACTACGAGCACTGGACGCCGCGATTCAGCCCGTGGGTCATTACCTTTACCGTTACGCTGGCCACCTTCATGGAGGCGCTGGACTCCAGCATTGCCAACGTCTCGCTGCCGCACATTGCCGGCACGCTGGGCGCGACGTATGAGGAAGCGACCTGGATTCTTACGTCGTACCTGGTCTCCAACGCCATCGTTCTGCCCATCAGCGGATGGATTGCCAACCGCATCGGACGCAAGCGCTTTTACATGTCCTGCGTCGCGGTCTTCACCGTGTGCTCTTTCCTCTGCGGATTGGCCAATTCACTCACCATGCTGGTCATTTTCCGCATTTTCCAGGGCGCGGCGGGCGGCGGACTCCAGCCCAGCGAGCGCGCCATCCTCGCCGACACCTTTCCGCCGGAAAGACGCAGCATGGCATTTTCGCTCTATGGAATGGCCGTTGTTGTCGCGCCCGCCATCGGGCCAACCATAGGCGGCTGGATAACGGACAGCTACACCTGGCGCTGGATTTTTTTCCTCAATATCCCCGTCGGCATCATTTCGCTCATTCTGACCAGCCGCATCGTCGAGGACCCGCCGTACCTGAAGCGGGTTCGCAAGAAGCTGGGCGGCATTGACGGATTCGGCCTCGGCCTGCTGGCCGTGACCATCGGCGCACTCCAGCTCATGCTGGACAAGGGCCAGGAAAAAGATTGGTTCGGCTCGCACCTGATCGTGGCCTGCGGGCTGATCGCGCTGGTGGGATTCATCCTGTTTATGTGGCGCGAGCTGACGGCGAAGCACCCCATCATCGACCTCTCCATGTACCGCAAGCGCAATTTCGCCATGACCCAGATCGTGATGCTGGTGATTGGCGCGGCCCTCTACTCCACCACCGTCATGATTCCGCAGTTCCTCCAACAGGTGCTTGGCTACACGGCGACCGACGCCGGACTGGTGCTCTCGGTTGGAGGTCTGGTCCTGATCGTCCTGCTGCCGATTGTTGGCTTTATCGGGCAGAAGATCGATCCGCGCGCCATGATCGCCTTCGGCTTCGCGATGGTGACGTTCGGAATCTGGAGAATTCAGGACCTGAACCTCAGCATCGGCTTTTGGGACGCGGCCAGTTGGCGCGTGGTGATGGTGATAGGAATGCCGTTCCTCTTCGTGCCCATCAGCGTTATGTCCTACGTGGGCGTGCCGGTGGAGAAGAACAACGAGGTCTCCGGCCTGACGGCGCTGGCACGCAATATCGGAGGAAGCCTCGGAATTTCATTCAACAGCACGATGCTGGTGCGCCGCGCGCAGGCCCACCAGCAGTTTCTGGCCGCGCATATCACTCCATCATCGCCCACCTACCAGATGATGCACCAGTCGCTCACCGAAGCGCTGCGCGCCCATGGATTCTCCGCCGCAAACGCCACCGGGGCCGCCGCAGCCCGCATCTACGCCATGATGCTCAAGCAGGCGCAGACACTGGCCTATGTGGATACCGTGCATGTGCTAGTGATTATGACGGCGTGTCTGATTCCGATTGGGTATTTGATGAAGAAGCCGAGGTTCAGGCCGAGAGCGCAGCCGATGGAGTGACCGCGCTACACCGCCTGCGCCAGCAGCGCCAGGCCGATGCAGATCAACCCCACATGCACGTAGCGGAGAAACGCGTCGCCGCGCATCCGGTGATTGAGCCATCGGCCCAGAAATATTGTGGGCAACACCACTGGAAGAGAGATGAAGTAATAGCGCGTCACTGGCGGGACCCAGAGTCCCGCGAAGTAATAGCCGGCCATTCCCAGGAGGCTGGCGGGCAGAAAGTATGCTTGCAGCGTCGCACGAAAATGTTGCGCGGACCAGCGGCGCATTGCGCCATATATCATCAGCGGAGGGCCGTTCATGCCGTAGGCCCCTCCCAGAACACCCGCGCAGAATCCACATCCGGCAAGCCACCGGCGGCTGTCGCGGCGCAGCTCCGGTGGGGTTCCGCCAATGAGCGAGTAGCCTGAAAACGCAAGGAGTAAAAGCGCGAGAGCGGCTTTCACCGCATCTTCGTGCACGCGCGTCAGCAGCAGAAGGCCCAGTGGAATCCCGAGCAGAGTGAATCCGACGAGCCAGCCCGTGCTGCGCAGGTAAATCTTCTGCCAGTCCTGCGCGACCACAACGGCGGCGATGGTGATGGAAAGCAGGACGGCGACCGGAGCGGCCACAGTGACGGGAAGAAACAGCGCAAGCAGCGGGACCGCGATCAATGCCTCGCCAAATCCGAACGCCGAGCGGACCAGGGTTGCGACAAATGCTACCAGCAGGACGCCAAGCGTGGTTGGGTTCATTAAAGAAAGAGTGCCTTGTGGCCCGGACACTCGGCTCCGGCAAGCTCGACCAAATCGCTCACCAGCCCCTCGCCCGAGCGGGCCAGGAACGCCGCCGCGCCGATGATTCGCTCCTGCGGATGGCGTTCGGGAAACAGATTGAGGTAGAGCGTGTCGACGTGCTTGCGAAGGCTGGATTCTTTTTGGAGCTGATACTCGGACGCGAGCCGCTTCAGCCGGTCCATCTGGTAGCGCATTTTGCCCGCCGCCACCTCGGCAGACTTGCCCAGTCCGGCGTCGAGCCGCGCCATCCACTCCGTGAGGGTCTTCAGTTCAGAGTCCAGAGCGGTGCCCGCCGACTCCAGTTTCTTCCGGCCTTCTTCCGGCAGGATGCGCGCGCCCAGTTGCCGCGCTAGTTCGTCGGGCTGCGCTGCCATTATTTGAGGCAGCGAGAGGCCGTGCTGCGCGAGAATTTTCGCGGCAGGGGGTTCGATTAGAGTCGCGCTCAGACGAGGCAGCACCGGAGTCGTCCTGCCAAGAATCGCCTGATACAAAACCTGCGATTGCGCGAAGTACGAAATCTCCGACGGGCCGCCAATGTAAGCCGCGGTGGGCAGAATTGAGTCCTGAAAGACGGGCCGCAGCAGCGCGTTGGGGCTGAGCCGCTCCGGTTCAGATTCGAGAATCGCCAGCAGATCCTCCGTCGAAAGCTGCTTGCGGCCGGCAATCCAGGCTGAGTCGTCCTTGCGCTTGAGCGGCAGCCGCGCGCCGGTTTCGTCGTCGATGAGAAACAGCAGACTTCCGCCCTCTGAGACCAGGACCTGCGCCTCGTAACCACGCTCTCCCAGAAGCCGCGCGCGCTCCAGCAGCAGAGCTTCAAGCTCCGTCGCACGCTCAATGGCGGCACGCAGCACCCGCGAACCGAGGCGATGGAATTCACGCCCGGCGGCGTCGATCAGGATCAGCCCTTCGTCCGCGAAAACCTTCGTCAGCAAATGCCCAAAGGCTTCGGCGTAGGTCGCCTCCGAAGTGTAGGCTGCTTGCAGCGCATCGAGGGCCGCGCCGGGGCCGAGGAGTTCCGAGGCCTGTTCCAGCAGTGGCCGGACCGAATCACCGATCCGCAGCGAACCAACCGGCTTGCCCGCGTCTTCCGGCGAATGCTGAAGCCTCAAAGTGTGGAGT
This sequence comes from Acidobacteriaceae bacterium, assembly GCA_025934135.1. Lineage (GTDB taxonomy): Bacteria > Acidobacteriota > Terriglobia > Terriglobales > Acidobacteriaceae > Silvibacterium. The sequence goes on from JAICYR010000175.1 coordinate 4,177, forward strand.
TCGTGGCGCGAAGGCAGCGTGACGTGATCGGCTTCGTCGAGGTCGTGATCTTCGGTCGCCATCCAGAAAATGGGGACTGCGCCCGCATCTTTCGCCCGCCGGATCGCCGCCGCCGCTTTCAGCAGCGTGAACAGCGGCCCTCCAAAGAGCGTGACCTGCTGGCCTGTTACAACCGCAGCCGCGCCTGCGCGCAACTTCCCAAGGTTGTCGAGGGTCGCCTCACCCGCGCCGAAGCCGCGGTTCTGCGGCACCAAAAAATCGGTGAGCGTAGCGTACTGCGCGCCATCGTGCGTGGCGGCGACAACGGAAGCGTAAGGCGAAGCGGCATAGAAGGGAGCGAGTGGCTCCCGGCTGGCCGCATAATCCAGAAACAAACGGCTCAGCCTGGGCAGAGTCGAAATGGGGTAACACTCGGTGTGCAAATCGCGTCTCACTTTCTCTACTTTAACGTGCGCGCTCCGGATTCGACGGCTTTCAACAGGGCGCGGCGGTTCTTCACCGGCAGCGCGCAAACGGCATGGTGGGCCAAGGAACGATAAACATCCGCAAGAATCGGATGTTCGGCGAGCGCCTCAAGATGCAGAGTTATCGTGGCGGCGTCCCCGCGCGCAAATGGGCCGCTGAAGCTGGATTGCGGCCCTTTCGCGAAAACATTGGCCACCGTGGCCCCGGTTAGCGACCGCACCCATTTGGCGGCGGTCTTCTCATCGAGGCCCGCCAGCCGGGCTGTTTCCGTGGCGGCGGTCAGGGCGGAGACCAGCAGCGGAGAAGCCATGACTCCCGCGGCATGGTACAGTGCCTTGGCCTCGGGTTTGACGGTGAACGGAACGCCGCCCAGCCGCAGCACCAGCGCGGACAACTCGCGACGAACTGACGGCCCACGAGCTTCAATGCCGAACATCACTCCCTGAAGCGGCACGACGCGTCGTGTGGGAAAGGTCATGCCCGGATGCGCGGACGCGATCTTCGCGCCCGCTCGCCGCGCGGGCTCCAGAACGTCGACGGCCAAAGCCCCGCTGGAGTGGGCCACGATCTGGCCGCGCATCGCGTTCTCTCCTCGCAAGCGCTGGGCGCGTGCAACCAGCTTATTCGCGACCGGGGTAATCTCGGCATCGGGAACACAAAGCCAAATGATGCGAGCATCGAATCGGGCACGTTGCCAGCCATTGCGCCGAATTGCTTCACGCGGTCCCAAACCCGCTGCTGGCAAAGCTGCAATGAGCGACGAACCCCAGTTCCCGCCCCCGATGACTGCTACGCCTGTTCGCTCCGACATCCGCCTCCACGCATACGAGACCTACACCCTATACCCTAATCCCTTGTACCCTAGAAATATGCCCGCAAAGAAAGCCGCGAAGAAGCCCGTCAGCAAAAAGCCAAAGAAAACTGAAGCCATCGAAATTGTGAAGGGGCATCTGAAGATCAGGCCCGGCAAGGCCGCCCGCGTTCTCTCGAAAAAGACGGTCTACAGCGGTCCGCTCTTTCATGTCGATCAGGAGCGCATCAATGAACCGCGCTGCCCTGACGTGGTCCGAGATATCGTGCGCCACGGCGGCTCGGTGGTCATTCTGGCCATTGATGACTCAAAGAAGCGCGACCCGCGCGTGATTCTCGAACGCCAGTACCGACACGCCGCCGGGAAGTTTCTGTATGAAGTGCCTGCGGGCAAAATCGATCCAAAGGAAGACCGCCTGGTCGCCGCCAAACGCGAGTTGGCCGAGGAGACCGGCTACCGCGCAAAGAACTGGAAGCCGCTCGCCCGCTACTACGCCAGCCCCGGATTCCTCGCAGAGTGGATGCAGATTTATCTCGCAGAGGGCCTCACCCCGGGCGATACCAGTCCGGACGAGGATGAGCGGATCGAGCTATTTTTCGTGCCACTTTCCGAGCTGCTGCGGCTGATCGACAGCGGCCAGATCCACGACGCGAAGACGATCATTGCCGCGACGCTTTACGCGCGGATGAGGGCCAAAGCGAAGCGGCGCTGAAAGCCCCGCTATCGCCACCTGAATCTGACCCGCCGATCGCTGCCTTATCCCATCTGCCCTTCGGTACTCACCATCCACGGCACGCCGAATTTGTCGATGCACATGCCGAAGCCGGGCGACCAAAAGGTCTGCTGAAACTCCATCTGGGTTTTTCCGCCCTCCGCCATCGCTTTGAAAATCCGCTCCGCCTCAGCCTTCTGGTCCACCTGCACACATACACAGAAGCCCGCCGGCTGCACCTTGCGTCCCTGCGGATGGTCGGCCCCTGAAATAATGCCGCCGCCAGGGGTCTCCAGGCTTGCGTGCATGATTTTGTCCTTCCACTCGGGCGAGGTCTGCTCCGCCATGGGAGACTCGCCCTGCGTCATCATGAATGTGATCTTGCCGCCCAGCACGCGCTCGTACATCTCGAATGCCTGCCGGCAATCGCCGTTAAATGCCAGATACGTCATTACCTTCATCGCTCTTCTCCTCTCCAACCGAACCCAATATCATGCCACCAAGAGCCCGAGGAAGTCTTTTCATCGCCCACTGGACACCGCCTCGCGCTCCGGTGTAAGCTGCCTTTCACTCA
>JAICYR010000213.1 GCA_025934135.1 Acidobacteriaceae bacterium
CGCTTCTCCGACCGCCCCGAAGAAGACGTCCTCCGCCGCGACTTCACCATCAACGGAATGCTCCTCGATCCCCAATCCGGCCAGGTTCTTGATTTTGTCGAAGGCCGCGCCGACCTCGACGCCCGCATCATCCGCGCCATCGGAGACCCCGCCCAGCGCTTCGACGAAGACAAGCTCCGCATGGTGCGCGCCGTCCGCTTCGCCGCCCGTTTTGACTTTGAAATTGAGCCCCGAACCGAAACCGCCATCCGCCGCCGCGCCGACCAAATCCATCAGGTCAGCCTTGAGCGCGTCCGCGACGAGCTTACCCGCATGTTGACCGAGGGCCGCGCCCGCCGCGCCTTCGAACTGCTCGACTCGACCGGCCTGCTCAAACAAGTCCTGCCCGAAGTCGACCGCCTCCACGGAGTCCAGCAGCCGCCCGAATTCCACCCCGAGGGCGACGTCTGGAACCACACTCTGATCCTGCTCCAGCAACTCCCCGCCGGCGCCTCGCCCACGCTCGCCTGGGGAGCGCTCCTCCACGACATCGGCAAGCCCGCCACCTTCCAGCCCGGCCCCGGTCGCATCCGCTTCAACGGACACGTCGAAATCGGCGTCCGCATCGCCGAGGACATCTGCCGCCGCCTCCGCTTCTCCAACGAGGACTCCGCCCAGATCGCCTCCCTCGTCGAAAACCACATGCGCTTCGGAGACGTGCGCCGCATGAAGCCCTCAACCCTCAAGCGCTTCTTCCGCTTGCGCGATTTCCCCGAACACCTGGCCCTGCACCGCATGGACTGCCTCGCCAGCCACGGCGGCCTCGAGCTTTATAACTTCGCCAAAGAAAAATACGAAGCCACGCCCGAAGAAGAAGTCCGCCCCCCACTCCTCCTCACCGGCCACGACTTAATTCAAGCGGGATACACCCCCGGCCCCGACTTCAAACGACTCCTCGCCCTCGCCGAAGACGCCCAACTCGAAGGCCGCATCCACACCAAAGCCGAAGCCCTCGCCCTAATCGCGGAATCTAAATAGGTGTATACGAGGCGGTCGAATCGGTACTCTTGTAAATCCCATCCGCAATCCTCCACGTGTTGAAATAAAAAAGCTAGAAATTTTCCTTGACACAAATCGGATTCGAGCGCACGATTATTCCCGTTTTTATTTCAAGCCAGCCGCCTGAGATGTTTTTGAATTAATCTCCCCCAAAGCTGGTGTTTGTTTTATTCCCCAAATCTGTAGATGTAGATGTCCCGACTGACTTCACGTAGTGGAGGAAATGGACATGGGCATCAGCAGTAGCCGCTATCCAATCGTTCGCGCCACGCTCGCCAGCATCGCCATCAGCCTGCTCGCCGCATTCGCCGCCGCCCAGCAGCGCCCCAAAGTACTTGCGCCGCACGATCCAGTCGCGCCGGAGGCAAAAACGCGCATCCAATTGCCTTCCGTCCCAGGCTCAATAGCTGGCGGTCCATGGATCGTCGATGGCCATTATCAATCCATCCTCTACCTGAATAATGTGGTGGAAAACGCTTCGATCACCGTATCGCCCGTTCTGCACCTCAGCGACGGCGCAAAATACCAGTTGCCTGCTGTGCAGCTCGCGCCCTCAGGCATCGCCAAGGTGGACATCGGTGCCAGCCTGGAAAGCATGGGAATTGCCCGTTGGCAACCCTCTCCGGCTGGGTCGAGCTTCAATACAACTGGCCTTGGGAGCCACTCTGCGCCTATATAAGAGTTGTGGACCTGACGCGCAGCATGGTATTCAGCTTCGGATTTTCCGCGCCCGGGCCTTTGTCCTCGCGGGCGGAAAAAGCCGCGTCTCAGGTAAGAGACGGGATGTGGTGGAAGCAGGAAAAGAACGTGACCGGCTTTCTCACCCTCGCGAATACAACGCCAAAAGCGATGAATGCGACCATACAGATCGAAGATAATCTCGGCGCGGTTCTTGGGAGCCATATCATCACGGTCCCGCCGCAAGGCATGACCACTCTGGATTTGTTGGAACTGCAAACGGCTGCTACCAAGGAGGGCGGAATCCGCGTCACTTATGTTGGAGCGCCGGATGCGTTGCTGATCAACGGAGGACTCGAGGATGTTGGCGTTGGTTATTCGGCCAATTTGCCATTTGCCGCGCCGGAGCGCACGCCCCCTAAGGGGGCGCACGCCATCATCCCGCAGAGCTTCACCGAGTTGGGCCTGATGACCGGCCAAGCCGATCCCTATATGAGCTTCCCAGCGGGGACCGTATTCACGCCCTACTCGATGGTCCGGAATGTCTCGCTTTCTCCCATCATGGTTACGCCAACTCTCTGGTGGATGCAGGGCGGCGTGCCCACATCCTTCCGGCTTCCGTCCATTCGCCTACTCCCCTACCAGACCTACAGCCTGGATATGCCTTCGTTGTTGGCTTCGGCTGGCTTGAAGGACTTCAGTGGAAGCCTGAATATGGTCCTCGATACTCAGGGCCAGACAGGGCTTCTGATGGCGGCAGGCAGCGTTGACCAGACAAACACGTACGTGTTCGAGGTCGCTTCACGCGGTGTTGTAAAAAGTGCGGGCAAATCGCTGTCATACTGGAGCACCGGCAACGGCGACGACACCATGGTCACGATCTGGAATCCAGCCGACGAGGAGCAGACCTTTATCTTCCGCCTCGTCTTCGCCGGAGGCCACTATGACGACTTGATGACGCTCGCCCCCAGGGCAACCGCAATGTTCGATATCTCTGACATCGTTCGAAACGCCGGGGCCGACGCCGAGGGAAACATCATTCCGCCGGGCACGCAGGAGGGAAGCGCAAAAATTGTAGGCATAGAGGCGGAAAATCAGCACATCCTGCTCGCCGTGGATTCAGGCATTTACAACGTCCGCAAAGCAACGTGTGTCCAAAGTTGTCTGACGTGCGATGGCACCACCTCCTATTGGGTGGCTCTAAGCCCATTCGGTGTCGCCGTCAGCAGCCAGACACAGGAGAATCTTCAGGCGCAGTGGAACACCGGAGCCCAGTATAACTACACGAGCAATAGTTCATGGAGCAGCAGCAATACGAGTGTTGCCACAGTCCAGACAGGCCTGGTGCAAGGAGTCAGCCCAGGCTCTCTGACCGTCAGCGGCGGGACCAGCGGAGAACCCGTCTACGCCAATTATTGTGGCCCTTACCCAACCTGCCCCATTTTCGGCGGCGGTAGCGGCTCCGCGCCGGGAAACGTCGGTAAAAAAGTAACTATCGTCTCAACAGATTGCTTCCACACCGGGGCCGCTGGCGATACTCCTTACTTTGCCAGTTGGGGTGATCCCAATAATATTTCGGGATGTTCATTAACTGAGCAGATCGATGATTTCCCCGCTACGCCTGCTGGGAGCTGCGTACAAGTGACTTCATCTAGCGGAAACACCAAGAATTGCTGGCAGACAAATGTCAACGGTTGCCTAACGACGACTTGCGCAGCTGATACTCGGACAGTGAATGGAGATTGCTCTCAATTTCTCGATTCTACTCCGGAGATAGTTACGAAAGTTGGCTGCAGTTGAGCGTTTCTGAAAGGTGAGCGCGGTGGTATTACGATGATTAGACCATTGTTATTCTCTTTAGTCGCGATATATATATCGGTCGTCCCCGTCCAACAGGTTCAGGCTTCGTCCCAGCCATTGCTTGTTATAGCTGAAAGGCAGATCAACTTGTCACCGCGTGGGGTAAGCTCTAGTGATTGCCTCCTGGTCCGGGCAGACGGCAGAGTCTACCTCAAGCGTAGACTACAGTCCTACCCCGGTGCGCCTCTCAAGATTGGTGCGTATCAAGCTGTTCTCAGTCCGGCACAATTCAAGCAGCTAAGAGCGATTCTGGATGACAAAGCGATAAGAGCTTTGGTCACGTTCACCGAACCCGAAATTCCCGCTACTGTTTCTATGCGTCACGATGTCAAAGTAGAAATACGGAGAAAGATGGGAATGCAGAGGGTGGGGTATTCGGACTGGAAGGGCCACCCGCCCAGTAGTTCCCGAGAGGATGCTCCGCCGGGAACAAGGCAAGCTCAAATGCAGGCGGCGAGAGCGCTCAAACCACTCCTTGATTGGTTGCACAACGTCGAAACTATGAAGCTAACTCCATCCACGGGTGACCACACTCAATGCTCCCAATAGGCGGGTAGCCCAGGCATTGGGGTGCCCCATTCATGCGCGTCTTTTGCGCATGAGTGGGGACGGGATCGCTTCCGCGTTACGATGGTCCTCGTGCCGAGCCGCCGGGTACCCCGTTTCTCGTCTTTTGAGACCTAGGCTCTGACGTCACAACATGCGGAATATTTTCATGTCAACCCCGCCCGTCACCTAACTCTCCTCAATCCAGCCACTTACCCTGTGCAGGTAATTTCTCCGAAATTGGTAGAATAGGAATAGAGAGTTGTTTCAAAGCCCAGTCATCGGACTGGGCTTTTCCATTGGAAGCCGACACCATGCTTCAAAGCGAATCACCCCCTAAGTTGTTGACATAGGCTGACTTGTTCGCAAGTCGTTGATAAAGGCTGACTTACGGCCATGACCCTGACGCAACTCCAACAAAACAAAGGAGACCAGGAGAAAAATTCACGCAAATCTGACCCTGCCCCCCGGGGAACTACGAGCCTAAGTCCTTTATTATCAGGGTCAGTGCCCGTAAGTCCTTTATTTACAGGATCGGCTCATGCTAAGTCCTTTGTTTTCAGGATCAGTAAAAAACTGAACGTCGACCACTGATCCCGTACATTTCCCCAAACTCATCCCCCCGCCGCCCGCTCCCCGCGTTACTCTATAGAGTGTTGAATTGGCCGCCCACGCGTAGCCGTAAAAACGTTTTCTTGGGCCCGTCA
>JAICYR010000037.1 GCA_025934135.1 Acidobacteriaceae bacterium
GAAAGCCCGCGTCCTGCTCGAAGGCCTCCTCGAAACCTTCCATGAGCCGCACTCCACCCACCCCATCGCTACGCTCAGTGACACTGACCAGCCTCCCGCCGCAAACCCCACTCCCAATCAGGGAATCGACGACGTATTTCTGATGCCCACCCCTCAAGCCGCCGCCGCAAAGCAGGCAGACCCATCCGCCGGAACCCTCGCCGTCGTCGACTTCAGCGCCGCCTTCGCCGCCTCCCAGCCCTCCGGAATCGAATCCGAAACCCTGACCCTGCTCTCCATCATCGGAACCCTCCACGCCAACCTGCCCGCCATCACGCAGGTCCGTTTCCTCATCGACGGCCGCACCGCCCAGACCCTCGCCGGACACGCCGATCTCACCCGCACCTACCTTGTCACCGACACCACCACAGGACCAACCCACCCATGAACATCGGCGTCTTCGATTCCGGATTCGGCGGCCTCACCGTGCTCCGCGCCCTGCTCCAGCACCTTCCCGGAGCCAACTACGTTTACCTCGGCGACACCGCCCGGCTTCCCTACGGAGCCAAATCTCAGGCCACCGTCGCGCGCTACGCCGTCTCCAGCGCGCAATTTCTCGCCGACCAAGGCTCCGAGTATCTTGTCATCGCCTGCAACACAGCATCCGCGCTCGCGCTCGATGAAATTCGCGCCGCCGTACCCGTACCGGTTCTCGGAGTCATTGAAACCGGGGCGAACGCAGCCCAGTCCTCCACCAGGACCAAAGACGTGCTGGTCATGGCTACCGCCGCCACGGTCGAAAGCCACGCCTACGCCGCCGCCTGCCGCGAACGCGGCCTCCGCGCGTATGAAAAGGCCTGCCCACTGCTCGTTCCTCTGGTCGAAGAAGGCTGGATCGACCACCCCGTCACCGGGGAGATCCTCGATATATATCTGAACGAGTTGCTGGAAGACTCCCGAAGGGCCGGACTGAACCCCGACACTTTGGTCCTCGGCTGCACGCACTACCCGTTGCTCCGCGCCAATATCGAACGCCGCCTGCCGCCGTCCATCAAGGTCATCGATTCCGCCGAAGCCACCGCCGCTCAGGTCGTTCAAGCTCTGGGAACAACCGCGCCAGATATTCCCGCCCCGCAGCGCCGTTTCTACGCCACCGACTCCGTACAGAAATTCCGCAACCTCGGGACCCGCTTCCTCGGCCAGCCCATCGAGTCAGTCGAACTCCTCGACCTTGGGGGCTGACGGCCCGCTCGGCGGCTGACGGCTATCTTTTTTCGCTTACCTCTGTCCAATCGAGCGTTATCATCCCCTGTGAAGGCAACTGGCAACGATAAGGGGGGTCGATGAAGCTCCTGATGGCTGGCGCATTCTGTGTTGCCGTGGTGCCATTGAGCGCCGCACAGGCTCCGCACACCCAGCACGCTCGGAGCGAAACGCGCACCGCCCAGGTCAAGCCAAAGCAGGATGTTCTGCCCCAGGCAACTCTCGACTTCAAGCCAGTCGGCGATCGACTTCCGTTGTCGGCCCAAATCGACTTCTTTAGCCATATCGTTTGCGGCGCGGACGGCGCCTTCTACTTCAATGCCGAAATGCTTCCCAGCGGCGAAAGACAAGTCATTGCCGTGTCACCTAAGGAAGATGAGGTAAGCAGCTATAACATGGCGTCCATCATGGGCCTGGAGAATGTGAATCCACTCGCGACGGATGTGGAAGGCTCGGATATCTATGTGCTCGCCGAGGCCGCGAAAAGCGACGATCTGATCAATCACGATGTCAAGCCCGGCTCGCCCGAGGTGCGGAAGTACACCAAACATTTCATTCTCCACTTTCGTGGCAAGCCCTCCACGCCCGATGTAATCCAACTCGATCTGCCCTTTGAGCCCAGACAGTTTGCCGCGACGAGTGAAGGCAAGTTCGTCGTCCTCGGACTCGAACGCGCGAATCAGACCGCTGTCCTCGCCGTAATCGACGATTCCGGAGAATTGGATCACTATATCGACGCATATCTGGATTTCGGCTCGAAGAAGTCGATGGTTGCCAATGCGCCGCAACAGATGGAAAGTCAATTTCAGACGACGCCGGAGGGAGCGCCTTTAGACTTTGCCCTAGTCGACGCCCAGTTCGTCCACTATCGCAATTCTCTTCTGCTCCTGATGCCCGGGGCAAAGGCCAAAATCTTCACAATTCGCGGTGGCGGGGTGGAAAGCACGAAGCTGCACCTGCCCGGCGGACTTGAGGCCGAGTCCCTGGTTCCCTCCGATAGCGGCTGGCTTGTTCGGGCCACGGACGGGACGGCGAATGGTAAAAAGCTTATCGTCGCAATCGATCCCTCGGACGGCGAGGCGCTGCGAACCATTCAATCTCCACAGTTCAGCATCAACGACATTACCTGCGTCCACGACGGAGACTTCTACGGCATCCACTGGCCCAGAGGCAATAAGAAGAATGACAAAGCATATCTGATGGAGTCCAGCCAGTAAGTAATTCCCACTTTGGGAGCGAGGGTCAGGAAAAAATTCCTGCCAAATGCATTTGAATTTTCGCGAATTGATAAAATAGAAATACAAAGATTGAGAGAGGGACCGCCAGCCGCGGTCCCTTTTTATTTCTCATGCAAGGAGGCGGGGTCCCGACACTCCCGTCAACCCCAATAAATTTCTCAGAAAACTAAGCAGAATCAATGAACTACAGCACTCCGAGAAAAGAAATTTGCAGCGAATTCGGCCCTTGAGCCTGGCGCCTTTGAACGTGGTCGCTGAACGCTGAACGCTAATTTTGCGACAATGGCCCCATGGCTGAAAACATTCGCGCGGGTGTAATTGGATTCGGGCTGGCGGGACGCATCTTTCATGCGGCCGTGATTGCGGAAACTCCGGGGTTGGAGCTGGCCTCGATCGTCCAGCGACGCGGCGATGAGGCGGCGCAGACGCATCCCGGCGTGCGGATCGCCCGCTCGATTGAGGAGATGCTGGAGGACCGTTCGATTCAACTGGTCGCTGTCGGCACACCCAGCGACGCGCACTTCGAGCACGGAATGCAGTGCCTCCGCGCCGGGCGCAACGTGGTGATCGACAAGCCGTTCGCGCTGACCTCCGACGAGGCCACGCAGCTTATCGACGAGGCCCGCAAGCAGGGCGTTCTTGTCACGGCCTACCAGAACCGCCGCTGGGATGGCGACTTTGTCACGCTGAAGCAGGTGCTGGCGTCGGGCGAGTTGGGGCGCGTCGTGACCTACGAGTCGCACTTCGACCGCTTTCGCGAAGAGCCACGACTCGACGTGTGGCGCGAGAGCGGAGGCCCCGGCGGCGGTACGCTCTTCGATCTGGGCTCGCACCTGATCGACCAGGCGACGGCTTTGTTCGGCGACCCGAAGAGCATCTGGGCCGATGTTCGCATTGACCGCGAAAACGCCGTGATCGACGACGCCTTCGACGTAATGCTGAAGTTCGACGGCGTTACTGCTCGCTTGTATGGGACCAACCTGGCCGCCATGCCGGGGCCACGGTTCGTGGTCCACGGCACCAAAGGAAGCTTCGTGAAGCGGGGGCTTGATCCGCAGGAGGACGCGCTGCGAGCGGGCGCGAAGTTCCGCGACCCCGGCTTCGGCGAGGAGCCGGAATCGAAGTGGGGCACGCTGTATGTTCCGGGCGAGCTGCCGCGCAGAATCAAAACCGCACCGGGCGATTATCGCGGCATCTACGCCAATGTGCGCGACGCCATTCTCGGCAAGGCCAAACTACAGGTCACTCCGGAGCAGGCCTGCCGAACCACGCGGCTCATCGAACTGGCCCGCCAGTCGAGCGCCGAGGGACGCCGGATTGCATACGAGAGCTAACGACGCAATCGCCGCGGCGTGGCTTCCCAGTTCTCCACCTTGAGGCCGCGAACGCGGGAGAATTCCTGAACGTTCGCGGTAACAAGAATGCAGCTCGCGGAAAGGACATGCGCGGCAATCAGCATGTCATTGCCGCCGATGATTGTGCCTCTGCGCTCAAGATCTGCGCGTAACTGGCCGTAGTGGCGGTCCGCATCATTGTTGAACGGAAGGACCTCAATGGCCTGAAGTAATTGCTCAACCCGCGCGGAGAGGACGGGTGAGCCTTTCTTCGCCGCTCCATAGCGGAGTTCCGCCGCGACAAGAATGCTGGTGCAGTACTGATCGGATGAAGACAGCGCGCGGAGTTTCGCCGCGACTGGCCCGTGAGGATTTTTCATGAGATTGGAAAGCGCATTGGTGTCGAGCAGGTAGCGCGACATCAGAGCTTTACCGGGCGCGGCGGTCGGTCTTCGATTTCCGGGAAACTGTCTTTGGCTTCGAGGGGTTGCCATGAATCAAGAAGCCGCAGCAGCCCCTCTGGCCGAAGCGGTTCAAGAACCAGCCGCCCCGAGCTTTCCCGGCGCAGAATAGCCTCTTCCCCGGGAAGCTCGAACTCGCGGGGAATGCGGACGGCCTGATTGCGTCCGTTCCTGAAGAGGTGAACACGGCGGGTTGTGCGGACGGATGGCATGACTTCAGTTTAGCATAGGCCGCGGCATATGCTGCAATTCACCGGAACCCCTTCGTCCGGAAGCGCGAAACACCCACGTAGAAGGTGTTCGCATCCGTACCCGGATTGTGAAGGCTGATGTTCGCATTCGACAAATGCTGGTAGCGATATCCGATCGTGACCGCCTGGCGAGCCTTGCGGAAGATGTTGATGCCGCATCCGAAGTCGATGGTGTACATGAAGCGCGATCCCTCGGGCGACAGCACGCGGTTGTAGAAGTAGATGGCCCCACCGTTCGTGCTCACGAACGGCTGCACGCGATGCGACGGCAGAAAGTCGGCCTGGAACCCAACCGGGCTGATGCCGCTGCCGTAGGTGCGCTTGCGCTGGTGGAAGCGGTCGGTCTGATCGGACACCGGCAACGGCTCATCCAGCATGGCCAACGCCGTCACCTCCGGCGAGTAGCGCACGGCCCAACGTCTGTGCAGGCTGAAGAGATAGGAGTAGCGTACGTCGATGGGCATGTACTTCACGTCTTTCGCATAGCCCCAAACGTGGCCGCTGATGAGCGAGAGTCCCCACCAGGCTCCGAACTCATGCACTCCGCCGGGATACGGCCACACCGGCAGCACATGCGGTGCGGCCGCACGCTGCACGCGAGGAGCGGCGGCTTCGGCCTCCGCGGTCGAATCCGTCACGCTTTGGCCCGGAGGGTCGCTCCAGAAGCTGTCCGCCTTAACAGTGCGCGTGTCACGATACCACGGCGGACGAAACCGCAGGATGTTGGCTGTGGCCCGCGCCGGATTCAGGAATTGATAGCCCAGCAGCGCGATCGGGTTACGGCTTTTTTCTTCGAGTCCCGTAATCACGTGTTCATCAAGCGCATCTTCCGTCATGGTCCACAGCCCGCCGACAACTGGCGTCGTGACCAGCTCGACATCGCCGGTGCCGTAAGTCGGTCCTGACGACTGAAATTGAAGATGGTCGCCGTTATGTCCAATTCCAGCCTCGCCAAATGGACCGAACTTCCACTCGAAATGGACGGCCGTACTGAAGGCTGTGGCTCGCAGCATCCTTCGCCAATAGGGCCAGGTGTTCGACTGCACGACCGTCATCGATTTCGGATCATTCTGGATCCAGAGATAGTTGGTTATGGCCCCCATCATGGGATGGCCGACGTAATCGTCGAGCACCGGGTTGCTGTCGCTCCAGCGGTTCCACTGCCAGTCGGCCGCGGAGTTGATCCAGCGGTCAAACCATTTGCCGTGCGTCGTCTCCCAGCGATACCAGTAGCCGGTGTAGAGGTTCCCCGCGTTAAGAAATGCAATGAACAGGCTTGTGGAGATGACCAGTTGATGCCAATGCACGCGGCACTCGGGCGCGCCGGTCTCGTCGTAGGGACATTGGCGAAGCGGAACCGAGTTCTCCCGGTTGCTGAATTTGAATCCAACCGGCCCGCTTGTTTCCGCCTCTAGTTGCGGTTCCGGCGCGGAGGGCAATTCTTCAATGCTCTGCTGCGCTGCGGCCAGCCCAGTGCAGAGCACGATGCACAAGGCCACGGTCAGAGATTGAATTAGTTTGCAGTCGCGGAAATTGGGGGAATGTGCGCGGCCAATCATCATGAACGTGCACGGGTCGCCCAGCAATGTCCCGGAATTCAATCTATTCCGGTGCGCCGAACTCATTTCCCGGCAAGCTACATAGATGCAAAACTAGCTGCGTTTGGTCGCACGGATCCTGCGAATCTCTTCCATGCGTTGAGCGAGCAGCTTCTCGCGGCCTTCGCCGGTGGGCTCGTAGTAGCGGCGGCCCTTCAGGCTTTCAGGAAGACACTCCATGTCGGCTACCTTGTCCTCCATGTCGTGTGCGTACTGATAGCCCTTGCCATACTCCAGCGTCTTCATCAATTTGGTCGGAGCATTTCGCAAATGCAGAGGAACAGGCTCGGCACGGGTATGCTCAATATCTTCCAGGACAGCGCCGTATGCGATGTAAATCGCATTTGACTTAGGCGCGAGCGCGAGATACGCCACCGCCTGTGCAAGCGCGAGGTCGCCCTCCGGCGAGCCAAGAAAGTGCATGGCGTCGCGCGCGGAAAGCGTGAGGTTGAGCGCCTCGGGCGCGGCCAGGCCAATGTCTTCCACTGCCATGCGGACCACGCGGCGCGCCACATACATTGGGTCCTCGCCCGACTGCAACATACGGCCCAGCCAGTAGAGAGAAGCGTCCACATCGGAATTCCGGACCGACTTGTGCAGCGCCGAAATCAGGTTGTAGTGCTCTTCGCCCTGCTTGTCATAAAGCAGTGTGCGCTGCTGCAACGCCTCGGTCGCAATCTCCGGCGTGATGCTCTTTTCCGCCCGCGCTTCAGTGAGTTTTGCCGCAACTTCCAGCGCATTGAGCGCGTTGCGCGCGTCGCCGCTGGAGTAGGAAGCGATCATGCCCAGAGCGTCATCTTCGGCGCCGATCCGCATCGTGCCCAGGCCGCGCTCATTATCTGTAAGAGCGCGGCGCAGCAGCGTCACAATCTCGTCTTCGCTCAAAGCGCGCAGCGTGTAAACGCGGCATCGGGAGAGCAGCGCTGAGATGACCTCGAAAGACGGGTTCTCGGTTGTCGCTCCAATCAGCCGGATCGTCCCATGCTCAACATACGGTAGGAATGCGTCCTGCTGCGCTTTGTTGAAGCGATGGATTTCATCTATAAACAGGATGGTGCGCGAGCCGTACTGCGAGGCCTTTTCCGCGTCGACCATCACCTGCTTGATTTCTTTAATGCCCGACAGCACCGCCGAAAATCGAATGAATGTGGCGCGCGTGGTTTCGGCGATGATCTGGGCCAGAGTGGTCTTGCCCACTCCCGGAGGCCCCCAGAAGATCATGGAAGCCGTGTCGTCACTCTCAATCTGGACGCGCAGCGGCTTGCCCGCAGCGAGCAAGTGGTGCTGACCCACATACTCATCCAGCATGCGCGGCCTCATGCGCTCAGCAAGCGGAGCGCCCACAACGGTTCTTCCGGGTTCCGGTGTCTGGTTGAAGAGGCTCATCGTCTGCTCCGCTGACGTGCGGCTTCATACAACAGGATGCTTCCCGCAATGGCTGCGTTGAGCGACTCCACCGCACCAGGCATGGGGATGGTCACGCGAGCCTCGGCTCGGGCCAGGACCGACGGCGAAATTCCCGCGCCTTCATTGCCGAGAATCAACGCAGTTGGCTGCGTCAGGTTGTGCCCCGCCAGGGAACTGCCCTGCGCAACGACCGCGGCGACGGTCCTGATCTTCCGTTCGGCAAGCTCATGCAGAATGTGGTCTTCGCAAAGAGTGATGCCCGGCAGCCGGAAGACCGATCCCGCCGACGCGCGCAGCGTCTTCTGGTTATCGGGACTTACCGTCCCTGGCAGAATCACGTAGCCGCTCGCTCCAAAGGCCTCCGCCGAGCGAATGAGTGTCCCCAGGTTTCCGGGGTCCTGCAATCCGGCTGCTATCAGGAGCAAGGGACTTCGCCCGCCCAGCACTTCCTCCAGCGTGAACGCACGCGGCTTCACAAGCGCGGCGATTCCCTGCGGCGACTCGGTATCGACAGCGCTTGCGAAAATCTCCGGCGGAAGAAGAAGCGTCTCCGCATCGTCAGGTATCCCGATCTGGTCGAGCAGCGCTTCCCTGCCCATCTGCACGAACACGGTCGCAAGCTCAAGCCCGCTCGCCAACGCCTCCCGCAGGAGATGCTCGCCCTCAATTGCCAGCAGCCCGCGCTCTGTCCGGCAGCCGCGCGCGAACGATGCCCGCAATTCCTTGACCCGGGTATTCTGGCGGCTCTGTACAATGCGAGTGGGGCGCATGGATACAGGGTACAGCGTTCAGAGCAATAGATTTGTCCCTCGGGTGGAGAAGTTTTGACGGCGGAGATTCTGAAGATTCATCCCGATGAGCCGGAGCCAGACCGTGTGCAGTACGTCGTCTCCTGCCTGCGCGCGGGCAAGGTCGCCGGAATGCCTACCGATACTTTCTACGGCCTCGCCGTGGACCCCGTGAATCTGCGCGCCGTCGAGCGGATCTATGAAATCAAAAGCCGCCAGAAACACAAGCCGCTTTCGCTGCTCATTGCGAACGTCAGCCAGGCCTATGAGCTTTCGCGCGACCTCGGCACCAACCTCGACCGGCTTGCAGAGCGCTTCTGGCCCGGCCCGCTCACCGTGATCGTGAAGGCCAGCTCGCGTCTGCCGTTGCGCAGCACAGCCAAAACCGGCAATGTCGCGCTGCGCGTGCCCGACGCGGCGATTCCACGCGCCGTCGTGGAGGCCTTTGGCCTGCCCATTACCGCAACGTCAGCGAACTTGGCGGGCACGCCCGAGTGCGTAACGGCGGCGGGAGTTCGGCTCCAGCTTGGCGACCGCATTCCGCTCATCGTGGACGGAGGCCCGACGGGACGCAGCGTGCCCACCACGATTGTGGATTTGTCAGAAGGCGAAGGTGTTTGGCGAGTGCTGCGCGAGGGTGCGATCCCGACCTATGAAATCGCTATGGCGCTACACTCGTAAGGCTGCTTGAATTGAAGTATTGATGCAATGATCGTTCCCGAAACCAATCTGCGTTCGTCCCGGCGTGTGGGCAGGCCCAGCGGCAAGGCGCTTGGCCGGATCATTGCCGCCATCGTGGTCCTTGGCGCAATCGCCTGGGTGGCGTGGGTGGACTCGCAGATTCGCTACTATGCCACGCACGACGAGGCACAGCCTGCGAGCGCCATCGCGGTCTTCGGCGCGGCGGAATATGACGGCCGCCCCTCTCCGGTGCTGCGCGCGCGGCTCGATCATGGGCTCGCTCTCTACCGTCAAAATATCGCCCCTCTTGTCATTACGCTTGGCGGAGGCAATCCCGCGGACCGCCACTCCGAAGGCGGCGTGGGACGCGCCTACCTGATGGCGCAAGGCGTTCCCGATTCCGCAATCATCGCGGAGACAAAGAGCGACAATACGGAGCAATCTGTTCGCCGGCTGGCTAAGATCGCGCGGGCCAACCGTCTTGGACTCATCATTGTGGTGAGCGACGGCACACACCTGTTTCGTGTCCACGCGCTCTGCTCCAGCATGGGGCTCAACGTGCTGACCTCGCCGAGGCCTGAAGCACGAAACCTGCCGTTCAGCCTGGCATGGAAGCGCACCTTTCACGAGATTCTGAGCTATACCTTCTGGCGCTTGAAATGGCTGATTGGGATTCGCAATTGACCTACTCGCCATAGGCATACAGCTTTACCTTGTAGACCTTGAAATCATGCGGGGCCATCCGGCGTTCAATGCCCGCTAATATCGGCTGCCAATCCACGCGGCCAGCGCCGCCGCCGCAAGGCTGGAAAGGAAGTTCACGGCATCATTATTCAACCAGCCACGCTGCTCCAGAATCGCACCCAGCAGGCTGTCCACGAACAATCCGGCAACTGCCACCAGCGCCACAAGCGCCCCCTGTCCGGGTGAAAGATTCAGCGCCAGCGCCGCCACCACCGCCACCACAACCGCCCCGCAGATTCCGGCCAGCGTTCCCGCCGCGCTTATTGCTCCGTCTGTCCCAGCAGCGACCCGCCGAAATGTGGTGAGCAGGCGCGGGTCGCCGCCGAGGACTTCTCCAAACTCCGACGAAAGTGTGTCCGCCGCAGCTTCGGCCAATGCCGCCGCCAACGCCAGCCGCATGGCCGCTCCGCCAAATACGCGCGGAACCAGAACCACCCGCGCAAGGCCCAGCGGCACGCTGGCCAGAAGCGCGACTCCGAGGTTGGCGGCCACCTGCGCGGCATTGCGGCCACGCGCCTGCTCCGCCCCATCAATCTTCGCCTTCGACTCGCGCCCAAACCGCGTCGCCACCAGCGTCAGGATCAAAAGCGCCAGCAGCGGCCAAAGCGCGGTCCGCAGCCCCGGAGTCGCCAGATACAGCGCCGCCGCGCAAATTCCACCTGTGATGGCAGCCGCCGGGGTCGCCGCGCGCAGCCAGAAAATGACAATGGCCAGCAACGCGCCCAGCGCGACTGCCTGAAGAATCGTCTCCGGCGCGGCCCGCCAGAACACGACGCATTGAAGCGCGATGCTCGCGCAACCCAGCCCCACCACCACATAAAGCGCCGCCTGCGACTGCCAGCGTAAACGGGCGGCGGACTGGCGTACATGGCTCATGCGTAAGATTCCCCGTGCTCGCGCTGATAAGAGCGCCAATGGTGATTTACAATCATCTTTCTACGGCATTTTCGGAAATGATGCGGCTATGGACAGAGTACAGCCCTGTTGTCATCATCACGAATGCGCCGATGACAAGGTTTACCGCGGAATGAGGTATTTGCGAGTGCAGAGTTTGAGATGGCCGGCGGCCGGAGCATTGCTGATTCTGGCCGGCTTGACCGGATGCGGCAGTCAGTATCGTCCCGTTATCAATCCCATCACCAAGACTGGCCCACCCGCGCAGCCGCTGGCCTACGTGGCCGTGTTCTCGCAGCCCGGCCAGCAGGCGGCCTCGGCTGACACCGATTATCCTTGCCCCGGCACTCAGCCTCCATATCTAAACCCCGGAGTGGTCACGGTCCTCGACTCCTCGGGAGACAGCGTTGCGGCCCAGGCAACACTGGGCAACGGGCCTATCACTTTTGCAATGGACCCATCGGGGTCCTACGCCTTCAGCCAGAATTGCGACGGCACGCTGAGTTCCATGGTCATCAGCGGCAGCTTGATGAGCAAGAACGTCAGCACCAGCGCGCTGCTTCCTGGCTCCCGGCCCATCAATTCGCTCATTCTCAGCAGCGCCCAGGAGTACATTGTTGAGCAGGGCGGCCCGAATCACAACGCCATTGCCGCCATGACCAGCAATCCTCCTGAATTGAAGACAGAAATCTCCGATGTCGCCCCCAGCGTCATCAACTTGACTGGCATCCCCACGTCACAACGCATTTATTCCATCAGCCAGGGCAACACCCTGAGCACCGCGGGAGATCTGCCTTGGGGCTCGTGCGGCACCCCCTCCTCGGTCACGGTGAACGGCGAGGCCGACGGCATCCAAACCAGCACCGACAGCATTTCGTCGCGAATCCCGCTGGGTGTCTGCCCGGTTTATGGCGTCACATCTCCGGACGGCAGGCGCGCGTTCATCCTGAATCGTGGCAGCGGCACCATCACCGTCATCAATACGCAGACCGATCAGCTCGACACCATCAATGCCTCTCCCCATCTAAGTGGCACCGGCACCATCAATCTTTGCAACGGAGCAGTCCCCTGCAATGCCGGCCCGGTTTATGCCGACTTCTATGCGCCATCGAACCTGCTTGTGGTGGCGAACTACGATAACGACACGGTCAGCGTGATCGACACCAGCCTCGTCGAGTCCGGCGTGGGAGCGGGCAACGACAGCCCCAACTTCGGCAACGTGCTGGCCACCATTCCCGTAGGCCACCAGCCGGCCGCGCTCACTGTCCTGCAGGACCCCACCAACACCCGCGCGTATGTCGCCAACAAGGGAGACGGCACGGTTTCGGTCGTGAGCCTCACATCGTTTACGCCTCTCTCGACCATTACGCTGCCGGTGCAAAACTCCGTGACTCCGCAGCCACGCTCCATCGTCTCAAACTTCAATTACCCGATTGGCAAGGTCTATGTATCGGCGCAGAACAGCCCGTATGTCACGGTCATTCGGACCGATACGGATGTGATTTCCGCGCAGATTCTCGTGCAGGGCAATGTGGCGGACATTCACATCGACCGTCAGTATGCGGCCCTGGCCAGCAGCGGCTCCGGCGCCAACTCTCAGATCGACAGCCGCTCGGTGGGCTCAGGCGCTCCGTAGAATCCCCTTCCATCACATAAGGTTCATCGCGTCCACATCCACAATCAGGTTCCGTCGGGGAATTCCGGCGGAATCCGCGTGCGCCAAGGCTGCGCGCAGCGTCTTCGCCAGGGCCTGACGTTTTTCCGCTTTCAGCACCATATGAAATCGATAAATGCGCTTGATCTTCGCCAGCGGCGCCGTCGCCGGACCCAGCGCTCTCACACCTTCATGCGGTGTCGTCTGGAACCACCGTCCCAGCGTCGATGCCCATCCCGCCGCTTCTTCCAGCCTTGGGCTTTGGATCACCAGATTTGCCAGCGCTCCATAAGGCGGATAATGCATCCACCGGCGGTACTTCAGCTCTTTTTCCGCGAAGCCATGAAAGTCATGCTTCGCTGCAAACTGGATCGCGTAGTGGTCCTGATGATAGGTCTGCACCAGAACTTTGCCGGGAAGCTCGCCCCGTCCCGCGCGGCCTGAAACCTGCGTGAGCAATTGAAAGACCCGCTCGGCGGCGCGGAAATCCGGCAACCCCAGCGCGAAGTCCGCACCCACTACCCCAACCAGCGTCACGCCATGAATGTCGTGCCCCTTGGCGATCATCTGCGTGCCCACCAGCAGGTTGATCTCGCCCGAGTGCAGCCGCATCAGCAGCCGCTCCATGTCGCCGCGCCCGCGCACCGTGTCGCGGTCCATGCGGCCAATGCGGGCGTTGGGAAAAATCTCCTGCAACCTCTCCTCGCCCTGCTGTGAACCCGCGCCCAAAAAATACAGGTGTTCACTGTCGCACTCCGGACAGCGCTTTGGCACCGCCCGCTTATAACCGCAGTAGTGGCACTCCAGCCGTTGCCCCGCGTGCGCCCGGTCGTCCGAGCCCGGAACGGGCTTATGGTAGGTCAGCGAAATGGCGCAGTTCTCGCATTGTAGCTTTGCACCGCAGGCGCGGCACATCACCACGAACGAATAGCCTCGACGGTTGAGCAGGATAATGGCCTGTTCGCCGCGCACCAGCGTCGCCTCCGTTTGCTCAATGAGCGCGCGCGAAAACAGATGCTCCTGCCCTGTCTCTTGAAATTCGCGCCGCATGTCGATCAACTCCACCTGCGGCATCGGACGCGCGTTCACGCGCTCGTGCATTTCGATGCGCGCATATTTCCCCTGCTGCGCGTTGTGCCACGTCTCCAGCGACGGAGTGGCCGACCCCAGCACGATCGTCGCGTTCGCCAGCTTCGCGCGCATCACTGCCGTATCTCGCGCATGATAGCGGGGTGTTGACTCCTGCTTATAGCTGGAGTCGTGCTCCTCGTCCACAATCATCAGGCCGATGTTTTCCAGCGGCGCGAAAATCGCCGACCGCGTGCCCACCACCACCCGTGCCTCTCCCCGCCGGATGCGGTGCCACTGCTCAGCGCGCTCCTCCGGCGTGAGCGCGGAGTGCAGCAGCGCCACTTCGCTGCCGAATGTGTGGTGCAACTGCGCGGCCATGGCTGGCGTAAGGCCGATCTCCGGAACCAGCAGCATCGTCGATTTCCCCAGCTTGAGCACGCGCTGCATCGCCGCCAGATACACGGCCGTCTTGCCCGATCCTGTGACTCCATGCAACAGGTGCGGACGAAACTCCGCCGTTTCCACCGCCGCCGTAATGGTGTCCAGGGCCGCCTGCTGCGCGGCGTTCAGCGTATGCGTCTGGTGGCGAAGCGCAGCGAGATGCGTCAGGTGAAAATCCGCGGGCCGCTCCTCGATGCGCACCAGTTCCCTTTTCACCAGCGTGGCCAGTGTTGACTGTGGAACGGAGAGGCGGCGCAACTCCAAAATCGGCATCTCGTTGCCCGACCCGGCAAGCTCGGCCAGAATCATCTGCTGATTTCCATTCAGCTTCGGCAGTCGCACGCCCTCCACCAGCACGGCATAGCAAACCGTCCGGCGCGCGTCGCGGGGCGCGGCGGCCGTTTCACGCGCAATCCATTTTTTGCGAAGCATTCCCGTAAGCAGTTCCCGCGTCGCTCCCGTTGCCGAGCGCAGCGTGGAAAGCCGCACGGCATCGCCGCTTTCGAGGTAATTCAAAATTTTGTATTCGGTGTTCTGTTGCTCTGGAGTGCGTCGCGACCGCCGCGACGATCCTTCCTCCGCTCCACGCACAAGCGCCTCGCGTCCCAGGTCCGTGATGCGAAACAGCACCTGCCTCCGCACTTCGCTCATCAGCGGAAGCATGGCCCGCAGCACTTCGCCAATGGGTGCGATGTAATAGCGCGCTATCCACTCCGCAAGCTCAAGTAGCTGCGGCGACAGAATCGCTTCTTCATCCAGAATGGTCAGCAGCGGTTTGGCCTCAACCGGAGGAGGCTCGTCGTGAACGCGAAGCACCACGCCCGCCAGCTTTTCATGCCGAAAAGGCACCAGCACACGCGCGCCCGCGACCGGGATCGCGCCATTCACCGCGTAGGTGAAAGTGCGGTCAAGCGGGACCGGCAACGCAACATCGCAAAAGGCGGGCACTTATTTAGAGTACAGATTCAGCCTTCGGATTTCGCGGGCTGGGGCGCCTTCAGCCCAAGTTCTTTCATTGCGATTTGAAGGTCCTTCCACGCTTCGCCCTTCTGGCGCGGATCGCGCAGCAAATAGGCGGGATGATAGGTGACGATGAGCTTCGCGCCGCGCACGCTGTGAATCCGTCCGCGCAGGCTGGCCAGCGACGCCTTACCGCCCAGCAGATAGGTCGCGGCGGTCGCGCCGAGCGCCACAATGACCTCCGGCCTCACTACATCAATCTGCCGCCACAGAAACTGCATGCAGGTGTTTGCTTCAATCGGCTCCGGAGTGCGGTTCCCAGGAGGGCGGCACTTCACCACATTCGCAATATAGACCTCACCGCGCTTCAGTCCCATCGCCGTGATCATGTTGTTCAGCAATTGTCCGGCGCGGCCCACAAACGGAAGCCCCTGTGCATCCTCATCCGCTCCCGGTCCCTCGCCTACAAACATCAGCCGCGCATTCGGGTCTCCGTCGCCAAAGACAATGGTGTGGCGGCCCTGCGTGGCCAGCGGGCAGCGGTTGCAATCCACCAGCTCCGCGCGAATCGCCTCCAGTGCTGCGGCTTTCTGTTCCGGCGGAATCACCGGCGATGCGGCAGGAACTTCGGGCGAAACAAAACTCGCTTTGCGGGGAGAAATATCAGGCTCCGTTTGGGAAGGACTTAGTTCGGTGGATTCAAACAATTGTGGATCAGGGTCGCAGCGGCGATAGAAACTGTACACACCCAGGTCGCGGTAATACCGCATCCGCTCGCGCAGCGCGGAGTCAATTTCGGGACCGAGCGAACTCATCCTTCAAATACCCTGTCCGTTTCCGTGACCAGCTTCGCATGAGGACGGCGCAGCGCGAGTATCTCATCGAGAATGCGGTCGGCCAGGTCGCGCTTTCGCATCTCCGGAAAATCATGCGCCTTGTCCCGCGTTAAAAAGGTCACTGCGTTGCGGTCGGAGTCAAACCCCACGCCTTCGCGCGAAACATCGTTCAGCACAATGGCGTCCGCGCCCTTGCGCAGCAGCTTGTCCCGTCCATACACGACGGCGTTTTCCGTCTCGGCGGCAAAACCCACAATCAACTGGCCGGCGCGGCGGCGCGAAACAACTTCCGCCAGAATGTCCTCCGTGGGCTCAAGCTGGATCGAAAGCGGCCCGGTGCGTTTCATCTTCTGCTCCGCTTGCTCCACCGGGCGATAATCCGCGACGGCGGCGGCCTTAATCACAATGCTGGCGTCACCAAAATGGCCCAGCACTGCGTGGCGCATCTCCGCTGTGGTTATGACCGGAACCACTTCGCAGCGCGCGGGCGCGCGCAGGGCCGTAGGCGCAGTTATCAGGACCACTTTTGCCCCGCGCCTTTCAGCGGCCTCTGCCAGTGCGTAGCCCATTTTCCCGCTGGAGCGGTTGCCGAGAAACCGCACCGGATCGAGCGCCTCGCGCGTGCCTCCGGCGGTAATCAGCACCGTTTCGCCACTCAGGTCGTTGCGATGATTCAGCGAGGCCAGCACCGCTTCCACAATCGCGCCGGTTTCCGCCAACCTGCCTTCGCCCGTCATGCCACAAGCGAGATACCCGCTGCCCGGTGGCACAATCCGAACATGGCGCCCGGCGAGTGTCTCCACATTCGCCTGCGTCGCCGCGTGCTGCCACATATTCACGTTCATGGAAGGAGCAACGATGACCGGAGCGGTGGTCGCCAGATAGAGCGTACTCAGAAAATCATCCGCAATGCCGTGCGCGAATTTTGCCAGCGTGGACGCGGTTGCGGGAGCAACGACCAGCGCGTCCGTGGTTTGCGCCGCGTCAATGTGCTCGATGGCCGAAGCGAGATCCGCCTCAGGCTCCGCGTCGCCTTCCACCCAGAGACTGGAAATAACCTTGTGCCCGGTGAGCGCGGAGAAAGTTAGCGGCTGAACGAATTGCTTTGCCGCCTCAGTCATCACAACGTGGACATCGAGCGCGTGCTGCTGGAGCGCGCGCACCAACTCCGCCGCCTTATACGCGGCGATTCCGCCTGAGACCCCGACTGTGACCTTCATGCAGACACTCCGGATGCAATCTTCATACTTTCATTTTACGAGATGCCGCATCCGGAGATTAGCTGCTGCCGGTTTTAGAAAATAGCGAACCTGGGAACATCCGGCGACGCGACCTCCGGCTTTAGCACAGGGCTTTCGCTCTTGACGTAACCGACCTTTCCCGCGGCGATTTCGTCCTGAGCGACTCTGCAAGGCTTGCCCGAACGCGAGGCGACCAGCGCCGGCGAACCGTTTTGAAGCTGGCGCGCGCGACGCGCGGCCACCATCACATATCTGAAATTGCTGTCGAACCCTTGTTCAATGCTCATGGCCTTCTCCTAAAGCAACATCGCTCCCCGCCTACCTTGGGGCGGTTTCGGGGTTGATGACTCCGAAAGCCTGAAGTATCGGTTGAATCCGGTCTTCAGAATTTCGCTGGCGGCATTGTTCCGCCATTTTCAGCAGCTCCTCGTCTTCCTGACTTGCCGGACCACCCGAACGGGCGATCCGCTCTGAAGCAACGATGGCTGCCATTTCCTCGACCGCTCGGTCGAGAATGTCGTTGACGAGAATATAGCCATATTCTCGGTAATTCTCAATCTCCTGTCTCGCTTTAGATAACCTCCGCGAGATAACTTGTTCCTGCACAGCGCCTTCCGCGCGGCTGCGATTCCTCAGCCGGGTCGCCAGAATCTCCGGAGAGGGCGGCATCAGAAAAATCGTGACCGCGTCCGGCACTTTGGAGCGGACCTGCGCCGCACCCTGCACATCAATGTCCAGCAACAGGTCCTTCCCCTTGCTGAAGGCTTCCGTGAGCGAGCGACGCGCCGTTCCATACCAGTTTCCAAAAACGTCAGCGTGCTCCAGAAACTCATCCGCGTCGAGCATCCGCTGAAACTCTTCCCGGGATATGAAGTGATACTCGCGCGATTCCTGCTCCGATCCGCGCAGTCCGCGCGTGGTCCAGGAAACAGAAAACTCAAGGTTCTCAACCAGTGAGCGAAGCTGGTTCACAATGGTCGACTTACCCGAACCCGACGGCGCCGAAATAATAAACAGGATGCCGGCCAACTTTCTATCTTCTCCTTCAGAACAACTCTGCTTGATTTCTTTACTCCAGGTTCTGCACCTGCTCGCGTATCTTTTCAATTTCCGACTTCATATTCAGGCCGAGTTCGGTGATCCGCTGCCCGCTTGCGGCAATGCCGCCTGTTTTTGACAGCAGCGTGTTCGCCTCGCGGTTCATCTCCTGCATCAGGAAATCGAGCTTTTTCCCAATCTCGCCGCCGCCGTCCAGCATGGTCCGGAAGTGGTCAATATGGGCGCGAAGCCGCGCGGCCTCTTCCTCCACGTCACTGCGCTCGGCCATTTGTGCGGCCTCCTGCAGCACGCGGTCACGGTCAAAGCTGTCGCCCAACATCGCGGCTATGCGCTGGCTAATGCGCTCGAAATACGCCTGCTGTACGCCCTCACGCAATTCCGCTGCTTCGTCCACCAGCTTGCGCAGCCGCTCCAACGCCGCATTCAGTTCCTTCGCAAGCAGCGCACCTTCGTGTTCGCGCATCTGGTTCAGCGAATCAATCAGCGGGCCAATCTCACGCAGCGCGGCGGCTTCAATCGCCAGCACCTCTTCTTCAGACCCACGATCGGCTGACCGGCCGTTTCCGCCAAATACTCCAGGCATGGAAAGAATCGCATTCAGGTCAGGCTGGCTGGTCAGCCCATGGAGGGCCGCTGCTGAACGGAAAGCGGCCAGATACGCCGCAACCAACTCAGCGTCATAGCCGGCCTCGCTCTTTGCACCGCGGTCCACATTCAGCGTGACCTCAATGTGTCCCCGCACCAGCCGCTCTTTGAGCAGCCGCCGCAGTTGCATCTCCAGCGCATCCAGTCCCGCCGGAAGCCGCAAATGCGGATCGAGAAAGCGATGGTTCACGCTCTTCAGGCTCAGCGTAAGACCAAGCGCGTCAGAGATGCGCGCGGATGCGCGCGCAAATCCCGTCATGGAGCGCACAGCACTCCCCTTCTCCGTCTTCATGCGTTCACCTCTCCCGAAATAGCGGACTCGTGCAGGTCATATTCCGTCGCGTCCATAAACTGCAATTTGTAGAGCTTCTGGTAGATCGGCGAAATTCGCAGCAGTTCCTCATGCGGGCCAATCGCGGTAATCCGTCCATCTTCCAGCACCGCGATGCGCGTCGCGCGCCGCACCGTGGAGAGGCGATGCGCAATGACAACCACGGTCCGCCCAACCATCAGGTTGCTGAGCGCCGCCTGAACCAGCGACTCGCTCTCGGAATCAAGTGCCGATGTGGCTTCGTCCAGAATCAACACCGGAGCATTCTTCAAAATCGCGCGCGCAATCGCCAGCCGCTGCCGCTCGCCTCCGGAAAGGCGGAAGCCCTTCTCACCAACAATCGTGTCGTAGCCCTCAGGCATTCCGCGGATAAATTCATCCGCCAGTGCCGCCTTGGCCGCCTCCATCACTAGCGGGAGCGCGACATCCGGCTGGCCATACGCGATGTTGTTCCGAACCGTGTCGTTAAAAAGAATCGTCTCCTGCGTAACTTTTCCAATCTGCTCGCGCAGCGACTTCAGGCTCACGTCGCGTACGTCGTGGCCATCGATCAGCACCCGTCCCGACGTGACATCAAAAAATCTCGGAATCAGATTCACCAGCGTCGATTTCCCCGCCCCGCTCGGCCCCACCAGCGCGATCACCTCGCCACGCCGAATCTCCAGATTGATGGTGTGCAGAACTTCCTTCTCGCCCTCGCCCGTGCTGTAGGCGAAATTTACGTCCTCCAGCCGAATGCTCTCCCGGAACCCCTTGAGCGCGTGCGGATGCTTCTTCTCCAGAATCGGCTCATGGTCGTCCATGAAATCGAAAATCGCCGACGACGCGCCCATCGCCTGCTGAAAGCTGTTGTAATAAATCGCGAACTTCCGCACCGGATCGTACAGCTTGAACAGCGCCACGATGAACGTGAAGAACACGCCGGTCGTCATGGCATGGCTGCTGATCGCGTTGCGGCCCACCAGCAGCAGCCCCGCAATCGCAACGGCTCCGATCAGATCCATCAACGGCGAGCTGATGGCCTGCGCGCGGACCGTGCTCAAATTCGCCCGGAACAGCCGCCCCGCCGCCTGACGGAAGCGCCTGGCCTCCCAGAACTCCATGTTGAATGCTTTGACGATTGGATTGCCGGTGATCGTCTCATGCAGAATATTCTGGATCTCCGCCAGCTTGTCCTGGCCCGTTCGCGTAGTGGTCCGCACGCCGCGCCCAATGCGCCGCATCGAACTCACAACAACCGGAATGAAGATGAGCAGCACCCAGGCCAGCTTGCCGCCCAGCGCAATCACCACCGCTGTCATAAAAATCAGCGTGAAAACCTGCTGCAAAAAATCCGACAGCACCGAGGCCATGGCGTACTGCACGCGCTCAATGTCGTTGATGAGCGCCGAGAGAAGCGTGCCCGTGGCGTGCTTCTGAAAAAATGAAACCGACCGCCCCAGCATCGACTCGTACAGATCGTTGCGCAGGTCGGTAATCATTCCAAACCCGGCGTAGTTCGCCAAGTACGTCCCCGCATAATCGCAAATCCCCTTCAGCAGCGTGGAAACGATGAAGAGGATTGCGACAACCGTCCAGTCATTATGGAAATGCGACGGAACCAGATGATCCAAATTGATGTTGTAATGAGCACCCAGCCGCGAAACCAGATCAAGCGGCCTGTGAGCTCCCGGATGCAGCACATTATCGAAGATCGGCGTAATCAGCAGGATGCGGAACGCATCGAACAGCCCCACTCCCGCTGCCAGCAAAACCGCAGCTAGCGCCTGCCACCAGTAGCGCACGGCGTAGTGCAGCAGACGTCCCACTCGCCTCATTCGCAGTCCTGCCTTCGACAGCAATAAGGCAGAGAAGATCGCCGGTTGTGCGGGGCCATCCTGCTATTTTACAGCGGCCCAAGCCGGAAGCCTCGCTCCGTGATATCGTAGGTCAAATTTACAAATCTCTCCCAGAATTGATGCCCAGATGGCCGCTGTTAAAGAAGCAGTCACACGCCCGGAGGCTGGACCCAGCTTGGCCAGTGTATCCGGCCCGCAGTCCAGCCGCGCGTTTCTGATTACGCTCGCGCTTTTTCTCCTGTTCATTGAGGCCGCCGCGCAGCTTTACCTACTGCCCAACCATGTTGCTGATGCCATGGATTTCCGGCAGCTCTACACCGCCGGATACATGCTGCGAACCGAACCTGCGCACCTTTACGACATCCAGCGCCAAGTGCAGGTGCAGGCGGCTCTCACTGACTCGACCGACGGCGTATTGCCCTTTAACCACACTGCCTTTGAAGCAGCCTTTTTCGTCCCGCTCTCGTATTTGACTTACAGCGCCGCTTACAGGGTGATACTTGCCATCAATGTTCTTCTCATTGCCGTCTGTTTCTTCTCAATGCGGTCACTCTTTTCATATCCAATTCCAATTTGGCAACCGCGTCCGGGTTTATTGTTCTTCCCATTCGTCGCAGTAGCTGTTGTAGTCATGCACGGACAGGATTCTCTGCTCTTCCTTGCCATCTGCTGCATAGCGCTCAATTTGTTGTTGCGGGAACAAGATTTCCTTGCCGGGGGGCTTCTGGCCATTACTCTCTTCAAACCCCAATTCACTCTTCCGCTCGCCGTACTTCTGATGGCGCGCCGCGGATGGAGGTTTTTGGGCGGGTTTCTTACCGGCTCGGCACTGATCTTTCTGCTTTGTCTTCACCTCGTCCACATCTCAGGACTCCGCGCCTTTCTCCACATCATTGCATTCACTAATGCCGCCGGACAGCACCCGGTCACTCTCTCTTACGACCCAAATGGCTCTTCGCCGCTCAACATGCCCAACCTCCATGGGCTGCTCTTCTTCAGCCTCCTGCGCTGGTTGCCAAGTAGCTTTGGCCTCCCGATTATGATCGCCGTTTCCATAGCCGCGCTGGGGTGGGCCGTTCGCCAAGTTCGTATTATCCCTGACAATGAAAGCGCCTTTGCTTATGCCCTTGCGTGGGCTGTTCTTCTGAGTTATCTCAGCCACTTTGCGGACTTGGCCCTTTGGATTATCCCGATGGCTGTCCTCGCCCGCCGCGCAGAATATCCCAAGCGAGAATTCCTGCTTTTACAAGGGGCATTCTTGTTACCAGCTCTCCTTATCTATCTAATCCCCGATCCGACCCCCTGGATGTGGGCGTTATCGCTTCCGCTACTCGCCACGGCATTGTATTTAGGCCGTTTTAACAAACATGATGCGACGAACCGCGTGCTTCTGGAGTCTCCACTCGCCTGAGCTATTGCGGCGCGTCGCGGTGCGAGGTCTTTGCCTGGAAGCCCTTCTCCGCGAGCCGCCGCCGCATCTCCTCGGCAATCATCACCGAGCGGTGCTGGCCGCCTGTGCAGCCAAACGCAATCGTGAGATAGCTCTTGCCTTCGCGAATGTAATGCGGCAGCAGAAACAGCAAAAGCTCTGTCACGCGGTCCAGAAATTCCTTCGTCTGCGGAAACTGGTTCAGGTAATCAACAACTTTCTTGTCCCGCCCCGTCAGCTTGCGAAACTCCGGCACAAAATGCGGATTCGGCAGAAACCGCACATCGAAAACCAGGTCCGCCTCCAGCGGAACGCCGTGCTTATACCCAAAACTGATGGACGAAATCAGCAGGCTCTTTCCCGCCGAGTTGCGCCGGAACTCATTCTGGATGTAGGCCCGCAGCTCATGGACATTGAAGTTCGTCGTATCAATCCGAACGTCCGCCACCTTGCGGACCGGCTCAAACAGCCGCTGCTCGGCCTCAATGGCCTTGCTCACCGTCTCGCCATGTCCAAGCGGATGCGGCCGCCTCGTCTCGGAAAAGCGCCGCAGCAACGCGGCCTTCGACGCCTCCAGATAGACGACCCTCACCGACAGCTTCCGGCGAAGCTCCTTCAGAATCGCCGGAAACCGTTCCAGTCCGCGCCCCTCGCGCGCATCCACCACCAGCGCGGCCCGCGTAATTTCCACCGACTGCGAAACCAGATCGGCAAAGCTCGGCAGCAGCTCAACGGGCAGATTATCCACCGCGTAATAGCCCATGTCCTCAAAGGCTTTAAGCGCAGAAAGTTTTCCCGACCCGGCCAGCCCCGTCAGAATCACCAGTTCGCGTTGGCTATCGGAATGGGAGTGCGCCGGGAGCGCCGTTGTTTCCGAAGCCGCTCCCGTGGACCTTAGGCTGCTCTGTTTTTCTGATTTCTCGCGTTTTCCGTTCTGCGACGGGCGTGCCATGCGCTCATCCTAGCAGGGAGCGATTGTGCATCGCTTATGAATTTTTCTGAACGTTGGTCGCTGCCGCTGAACCCCTCTTACGGCGCTTCAATCAACTCCATCTTGCCGTCGCGTTTGCGATGCAGCACCTTCACCCCGCCCTCGTTGTCTCGGAAGACAAACACATCGCGGTCGCGGAACTCGGCTTCCTTCACCGCCTCTTCCAGTGTCATCGGGCGCAGCGCCACGGAATCCGTAGAGCGCGTAAGGTGCGGCTCGTGCATGGGGCTTGACGCGGGGAAACTGTGGACCGTGACCGGAATGATCTCTTTGCCGCGTCCGTTCCCATTCTTCGGGGCCGCCGAGGGTGCCTCCTCGTCCGCCGCCGCCACCTTGGCCGGTTTGCGCGGACGCAGAAGTTGAGGCTCAGCCGTGACCTTCTCCTCCTTCGGCTGCCGCTTCTTCGCCTGGATTTTCTTTCTTGCGCGAATGGCCTGCGTTTCCGCCTTTACGAGTGCGTCGCGCAGAGAGGTTTCCATGTTCGGACATTCGGCCACGCCCACAATTTTGGTCAGCCGGGTCTTGATGGCAACTTCCGCCGTCTGCCGGTACTTGGTCGCGCTCAGAATCACATGCGCGCTCGTCACCTTGCCCAGAATCTTCGCGATCCGCTCAATGCCCGTCTCCGCCTGCGCGCGGAGCGCCTTAGTAATCGTGACTTGCCTGCCCGTGTACTCAATCTGCATCGTACGATCCCCTTTCATTTAATGAACGGTTCGTGCCGGGAACAGCGATTCTATCCCTTTCCGGCCTGTTGATGCGTGCGGTGCTCCTCTTATTTTCGGATTCGGCGTTGATGGGTGCTGGGAATGCGCATATCTTCGCGGTATTTGGCCACGGTGCGCCGCGTCACTTCAATCCCCTGCCCTTGCAGCAGGGTGGCGAGCTGGTCGTCGGTCAGCGGTTTGCTCGGGTCTTCTTCCTCAATCAGCTTCTTCACCTTCCGCTTCAGCAGCATCAGCGGAGTACCCGACCCCTCCGGCCCGTTCACTCCCTCGGAAAAGAAGAACCGCAGTTCATAAACGCCCTGCGCCGTATGCACATATTTATTGGAGACGGCCCGGCTCACCGTCGAAGGATGTACGCCGATCTCCTCGGCGACTTCCTTAATCATCATGGGACGCAGCGCGTCCACGCCCTTTTCCAGAAAATCCTGCTGCCGCCGCACAATCGACTCGCAGGTGCGCAGGATCGTGTTCTTCCGCTGCTCGATGTTCCGCATCAGTTGCAGCGCGGAGCGGTAGCGCTCCTTCACATAATCCTTGACCTCTTTTTCGGCCCCCGGCTGAGTCAACATCCGGCGATATCCCTGGTTCAGCCGCAGCGAGGGCAAATCGTCCTCGTTCATCACGACAACATACTCATCCCCGCGCTTCACGAAAGCCACATCCGGTTCGATCAGCCTCGCGTCGGAACGGTTGTATCGCTGCCCAGGCCGAGGGTCCAGCGTGCGGATAAAGTCAATGGCGTGCTGCGCCTCTTCCACCGTCTTGCTCAGGACCTTCGCCAATTCCCTCGGATCGCGCTTTTGCAGCAGCATAAGGTGCTTATCGATGGTGCATGTCGCCATCTCAAATATCTCGGCCTTGGAGCAGGCGCCGTCTGCCACGGCCCCAGCCACATTTTCGGAGCTTCGCTCCGGCAACTCCGTCTCACTCTCTTGCTCGTCCTGGCGCTCACGGGCAAAGATCAAATCAAACTCTTTCCTCTGCGCCTCCACCTGCGCCAGCAAACACTCGCGAAGGTCGCGCGTTGCAATGCCGATAGGATCAAGCTGCTGCACCGCCGCGAGCGCGGCGTCCAGATGGGACTTGGCCCGCTCCAGCATCTCCGGAGACACCTGCGCCACCGCCACATGGCCATTCTTCTTCGCGGCTTCCTCCGGCGCTTCCGGATCAAGCTGCGCCTGCAGGTAGCCTTCCAGCAGTTCCTCGTCGGTGGCGTTCAGGTATCCATCTTCATTCAGGTTGCCGATAATGTATTCCGCCGCTTCCCGAATCGCCGGCGACAGGCTCATCGACCCGATCTGCCAGAAAAGGTGGTCGGTTAGCGTGCCCGGCTGCGAGAGATAATTTTCCAGCGACGGCGTTTCGGTCAACTCGAAATTCGAGGGCGAGCGGAACCCCGGATCTAAATAATCCTGAAAATACGAGCCGAAGTCGATCTCATCGAATGGATCTGTCTTCTTCTCTTCTTCGCCCGCGCCGTCCCGCATCTCAATCGCGCGATCGTGCTCAATTTCTTTTCCGGCCACCTCATCAAGCAGCGGAACATTCTCGTCCACTTCTTCCAGCACCGGGTTCTCGGTGATTTCGGCTTCGATCATCTCCTTCAACTCGAGCTTGTTCAGCGCCAGCACGCTGACCATCTGCATCAATCCCGGGGTCAGGATCTGCCGCTGGGCGACTTTTAAGCTCAATCGTGGTTGAAGAAGACTCATTGACTGCCTGTCTTATGCGAAATTACAACCTGGTAATTGCTCAGTCTACATCCCGCCGCAAGCGCCCGGCTGATGCCGAGACGATCCGGTTGGAATTATGCCAGCGAGAAGCTTTCTCCCAGATAAAGCCGCCGCACTTCGGGGTCGCCGGCCAGCCGCTCCGGCGTGCCCGCCGCGAAGATGCGGCCCTCGTTGATGATGTAGGCCCGGTCTGTGACCGAAAGCGTCTCGCGTACATTATGGTCCGTAATCAATATGCCGATCCCGCCGGCTTTAAGCTCGGCGATGATTTCCTGCAGATCGAGGACCGCA
>JAICYR010000192.1 GCA_025934135.1 Acidobacteriaceae bacterium
GGCGTGCCGCGGCCTTCAAATCGCCCGTAATGTTGAAGACGTAAGGCGGCAGCCGCTTGATCCTTGAAAAATTTTCCATTGAATCCTCTGCTTTTCTCGATACTATATTTATATCTTTCAGACGAGATACAGGAGAATACCTGCGGGGACATTTTGCAGCCCACGTCTGGGAGTGTAACTTTAGGTTTTTTTGAAGTTCGGCCCAGACGCCGGCAAGCAAACGTCTGTCACAGTGTTCGCGTAGCCGCCCCCCATCTGGCCTTTTGCAGGCATTTGGTTCTTTTCAATCCGCAATTTGATTGAGAGTAATGGCGACTTCGGAATACATCCCGGTCAGGGGGTCCGCCCCGCGTGTAGCTGCCAAGCCTTCAGGGGCCCGCGGCGGGTTCATTCAAGCTTCCATGCTTGCGCCGCTGCCCATGCTTTTCAGCGACGTTGCCTCCATTCTGTTGGCCCTGTGCGTGGCCCTTGTCGTCCGACCCATGGTGGTGGACGATACATTTTATTTCGCGGACATCTGGCACAGCTTTGGCAAGGCCCCGGTGGGGCTGCTTTATCTGGCATGGTTTGTTCTGGTTTACGTGCTCGTCGCGCGCGGCTACGGGCTCTATGGACAGATACTCAAGTCTTCCAGCGGCCAGCATGAACTGCGAATGACGGTGCAGGCCTGCCTCGTCGCGGCGCTGCTGCTCTGTGGCGCGCTCTTCATCGTTCGCGATTTGGCCATCTCGCGCTTCCTGGTGCTGATACTTACATGCAGCACAATGATCTTTCTGTGCGTCAGCCGGACTGTCTGCCGGGCGAACCGATATCGCCAGTATGAGCGTGGGCTGTCCACTCGCCATATCGCCATTTTGGGAGCCAACCAGCTCAGCCGCGACCTGGGGCGGCAGATCAGTCGCGAGGCCCGCCTGGGCTACACTTTGCGCGGTTATGTCCTTGCACCCGAATCTGAGCGGGGCTCGAATACGTCGGGAATGCAGGTCATCGGTGAATTAAGCGAATTGGGCAGGATCGCCCGCAAGTACTTCCTCGACGAGATCGTCATAACCGAGCAGTATCCAATCCAGACCGTGGTCGGCATCATCAAGGAAGCGGGCCGCCTCGGAATTGATGTCCGCACCCTCTCCGGCTACTACACCGATCTTGCCCCTTATTCGGGAATCGAATACTTGGGATATTTTCCGCTTGTCGCGCTGCATCGCAACACTCCGCGCACCATCGCCGTCGCACTCAAGCGCGCGGGAGACATCGTATTGTCCCTGCTGGCGCTCATCGCGGCCCTTCCCACAATGCTGGCCATCGCCATCGCCATTCGCGTCGAAGACCCCGGCCCCATCTTTTACACCTCCGATAGAATCGGCAGGCGCGGCCGCATCTTTCCGTGCTTCAAGTTCCGCACCATGGTCTCTAACGCCGACCAGCTCAGGAAGGAAATGGAAAGCCTCAATGAGCGTGACGGGGTCCTCTTCAAAGTGAAGAATGATCCGCGTATCACGCCCTTGGGACGTTTCCTCCGCAAGTACAGCCTCGATGAGCTGCCCCAATTCTTCAATGTCCTGCGCGGCGAAATGAGCCTTGTTGGTCCCAGACCTCCACTCGCCTCCGAAGTGGAAAAATACGAGCTAGAGCACCTGCGGCGCCTCGAAGTGCCTCCCGGTGTCACTGGCCTGTGGCAGGTCCAGGCGCGCCAGGACGCCTCCTTCGAGAAGTACATCGCGCTCGATACCGCGTATGTCGAAAATTGGAGCTTCTGGCTCGACTTGAAAATCCTGTGGCGCACAGCCGAGGTTGTGCTGCGCGGGACCGGAACTTAGTCCGGAACAACGCCGGCAAAAATCCCCGTGTCCTGGTTCACGCTGATCTGCCCCTTCGCCGCCGCAAGCAAATAGCGTTCTGTGATGAAGGCTTTCGCGATGTGGTCCTTCACGCGCTCCAGCACGCCGGCCTGCGAACTGTGTTTGGCGAACGCCTCCCGCTTCGCGCGGGCAAACTCTCCCAGATCCAGCGTCAGCGAATAGGGGACCGTCGCCGCCCCTGCCAACTCCGGATGGTCTCGCACCGAAATGAACGGCGCAGTTGAGTAATAGAGCTTCTGCGGCGCATAAGCGGCCAGATTCTGCTCCGGGAAAAACTCCGCCCGGCCCGACCAGTGGAACGCCGCCGTTGCCGCCGCCGACACAGCCGTATGGTCGCGATGAAGATTCACGCTGCCATCTCCGCCAAAGGTCAGCACTACCTGCGGCCTCCACACCCGGATACGCGACACGATCTCCCCAACCATCCCATAGAAGTCCTGCCGCGGCAGTTCGCCATCCGGATAATGCAGCACCTCATGTCGCGTGACGCCCAGCGCCTTGCACGCGGCGGCCAGCTCCGCGCGCCGTTTCCGACCCAGCGAGCCATTGTCTTCTACGCCTCCGCGAAAGTGCGCCGCCTGCCCGTCCGTCAGGCACAGCAGACTGGTCTCCGCTCCATCACGATGCGCCATCAGCAGCGCACCGCCAAAGGCGCCGCTTTCGTCATCGGGATGCGCGGTAATGCAGAGCAGGCGAAGGGGCAACGGCGGGGCCTCAGCAGGGAAGTGGATCTGGATTGCCCCAAGGCAGCGGGGCCTGCGCCACGGGACGAAAGCTTTTGCGATGCAGCGGGCTTGGGCCGTGTCTTTCGAGCGCCGCAAGATGCTCCGGCGTGCTGTACCCCTTGTGCGACGCCAGTCCGTACTGCGGATAGATTTCGTGAAACTCGCACATGCGGCGGTCGCGGTAAACCTTCGCCACCACCGACGCGGCGGCGATGGAGATTGACAGCGAATCGCCGTAGATGATGCTGGTCTGCGCGCATTCAAGATCGAGCCGCATGGCGTCGATCAGTAGGTGATCGGGTGCGAGCGCCAGCTTCCGCACCGCAGCCGCCATGGCCAGCCGCGTGGCCTGGTAGATGTTCACGCGGTCGATTGTTTCGGAATCGATTTCCTCAATCGCAATGGCCAGCGCCTTGCGCTCCACCACTTCGGCCAGCCGTTCGCGGTCTTCGCGCACCAGTTGCTTCGAGTCGCGCAGCCCGCGAATGCGCGTGTCCGGAGGAAGGACCACGGCGGCAGCGACGACAGGCCCGAAGAGCGCGCCGCGGCCTACTTCGTCCACGCCTGCGATGCGGGACGCGCCCTGCGTCCGCGCGGCCTTTTCATATTTGTTGCCACAGGCCAGCTTGCGCAGCATCCGCATCTTCAGCGTTGCGGCGGATACCTCCTCCACCGCGTCCTGCAAATCAGGATTTTCCAGAGAGAACGAATCAGCAGGCTGAGCGGCGCGCGGCATCAACAGCAGTGTACAGCAGGACAAGCGAGCAGCCGCTCTGCTCGCTCGGGCGTGAAAAAACCCGCCCCTCGACGAGAGGGACGGGTCTTTTGGTTCCTGAACCCTGTTTACGCGCGCTCGACTTCCTTCAGGCGCGCAGCCTTGCCGCGCAATCCGCGGAGATAGAACAGGCGGCCGCGGCGGACCTTCGACGAGCGGATCTTCTCCACCTTATCGACCACCGTGGAGTTGAACGGGAAAATACGCTCCACGCCGTGTCCAAAGCTCATTTTGCGGACCGTGAAGCTGCCCTGCGCGCCGTTCTTGCGCGCAATCACGATTCCCTCAAACGCCTGAAGGCGCTCTTTCTCGCCTTCCTTGATCTTGACCTGCACGCGCACCGTGTCGCCCGCGACAAAGGGGGGCAGG
The DNA here is from genome assembly GCA_025934135.1 of Acidobacteriaceae bacterium. Lineage (GTDB taxonomy): Bacteria > Acidobacteriota > Terriglobia > Terriglobales > Acidobacteriaceae > Silvibacterium. Next base: position 3,729 of record JAICYR010000192.1, read on the forward strand.
TCGGTACGGTTCAGCTTGTCGGCAAGCCGCTGCATAACTGGATGTATAGACATAATGCTTTCCTGGTGATTGATTCAGAACTTCTAGTTTACACGGAAATCAGGGTTTTCGTCGCGTTCAGCGCCGCGATTTCAATCGCTCCAAAAATTTCCTGTCTTCCGCGCTCAACTCCGCCTTCTCCAACAGATCAGGCCTGTTTCGCAGCGTCTTCTCCAGCGCACGCTCGCGCCGCCAACGGCGAATCTGGTCGTGGTTGCCGCCAGCCAGAACCTCTGGCACCGCCAATCCGCGAAATTCTGCTGGTCGCGTGTAATGGGGATAATCCAGCAGACCGCCCGCTCCGTGTGTCGAGCGAGGAGGGCCGTCCTGCTCGCCGGCGAATTCCTCATCCGGACGCCCAAAGCTCTCATATGCGGCGGAATCCTCATTGCCCAGCACGCCGGGAAGCAGCCGCATCGTCGCGTCCACAATCACCGCCGCGCCAAGCTCACCGCCGGAAAGAACGTAGTCGCCGATGGAAAGCTCGCGGTCGCAGGCCAGCTCGTTTACTCGCTCGTCCACGCCTTCGTAGCGTCCGCAGATCAGCACCACCCGCTCCAGCGCCGACAATTCCCGGGCAACAGCTTGACTAAATTTCGCTCCTTGAGCCGACAGCAGAACCACGCTCTCACGCGCTGTGTCGCGGTCCGCTCTGGGTGCGACGCCAAGCGACTCGACGGCTTCGATCAGCGGCTCCGGCTTCAGCACCATGCCCTCGCCGCCGCCAAATGGGCGATCGTCCACCGTGCGGTGGCGGTCGTGGGTAAACTCGCGCAGGTCGCGCAGGCCGATCTCCACCAGCCCGTTGGCAATGGCGCGCTTCACCACGCCGTGGCTAAAGATGCCGCCAAAAAATTCGGGGAAAATCGTAATGATGTCGAAGCGCATGGCTGTACTATTCGTTCTCGCGGCGCTCGCCCATCTCCCGCCGCTCCTCGTCCGTCATGGGACCATTGATGTCGAGCAGGCCTTCAGGAAGCCGCATCTCGATGTGCTTCCCCGCAATATCCATCCTAACCAGATAGGCTTTCGCAAAGGGAACCAACGCTTCCTCCCCATTCGGAGTCTTCACTTCCAGCAGTCCCGCCTCGCGGTCCACGTCAGCGACTACACCCACCGACCTCGCCGCGTTCAGGTCGAAGACCTCGCATCCGATCAGGTCGCCAATATAGACCGAGCCGTCCGTCAGCTCCGCTCGTTCGGCTGCGGGAACCGCGACCAGTAGCCCACGGAGCGCCTCGGCATCGCTGATTGAATCCACGCCGGCAAACTTCAGCGCCACGCTGCCTTTGTGCAGCCAGTGTCGTTCGAGCGTCACTTCGCGCACTGGTTCGGGGCTGTCTTCCGACGAAAGCAGAAAAAGCCGCTTGCGCGCGGCAAAACGCTCGGGAAAATCAGTGAGGATATCGGCTAGGACCTCGCCAACGCGGCCCTGCGGGCGCACCAGCCGGGCCAGAATCGCCCAGGGCGCGTCGGCCTGCCGGTCAGCGTTCATGACTCCGCGGGCGGGCCGTGCTGGTCTTCCTCCAGAATGTCCAGCGTGTAGCGGTGGTGATACTTCATGCTCACCGCCCCCAGAATGGTTCGCATGGACCGCGCCGTGCGGCCCTGCTTGCCAATCACCTTGCCAACGTCAGACGGGGCAACACGCAAACGAAGCACAGTGTTCTCCGCGCGCTTGACCGCTTCAACCATCACAGCATTCGGCTCATCGACCAGAGCGCGGGCGATCTCCGTCACCAGCTCCTGCATATCGTCGGGCCGTTCATCGTGGCTCATTGCCATATCCCCCTTGAGGCGTGGGTGGTACACTCTCGGGCTCGCGCAATAGTATCAGTAA
>JAICYR010000264.1 GCA_025934135.1 Acidobacteriaceae bacterium
CATCTCCTGCGTCGACTTCAGCGGCTCATCATGCGGTACGCCCAGGTACTCCAGAATCTGCTGCGCCAGGTCGTGGAACACCGGCGCGCTCGCTCCGTTTCCATAGTGATATTGGTAAGAGGGCGAATCCATCACAATCGCAATCGAGATCGCCGGGTCGTTCACCGGCGCGAAGCCCACAAACGACGCAATATAGTTCGTCTTTGAATACGTGTGCGTGCGCGGATCGATCTTCTCCGCCGTCCCCGTCTTGCCCGCCGCGCTGTAGCCGTTCAACTGCGCCGGAAGCCCCGTCCCGTGCTCCACTACGCCTTCCATCATCTTGCGCATCTGCGCCGCCGCCATGGTGGAAATCACGCGATGCGCCCCCTCGGGCAGCGGGTTCGGCAGCTCGTGCCCGGCATGGAAGGCCACCGGCTGCAGGTGCCCGCTCGGCACTCCATTCGAGCTCTCCAGCAGAATATGCGGCGGCAGATACTCGCCCCCGTTCGCAATCGTGGAGGCCATGGTAATCAATTGGATCGGAGTCACGCCGATCTCCTGCCCCATCGGAATCGACCCAATCGTCGTCGGCTCCCAGCGGCGCGGCGGCTTCAGCAGCCCGCGCGTCTCCCCCGGAAGCTCAATCCCCGACCGCTGCCCAAACCCGAATGACCGAATGTATTGATAGAACTTGTCTTTCCCCATGCGCTCGGCCAGCTCCACCGCCGCCACGTCGCTCGACTGCTCCAGCGCCTCGTGCGTTGTAATCACATTGCCGTGCGCGCTCTCGTATCGAATTGCGTCGCGGTCGTCATGCACAATGCGCCCCGCCACGTTGATCCTCCCGCCCAGCGTGGGAATCCTCTCGTTCGGCGTCGTCACACCATCGTCCAGCGCCGCCGAATATGTCACCAGCTTGAAGGTCGATCCCGGCTCATAGACATCGCTCACCGCATGGTCACGCAGCAGACTGGTGCTCGCGTGGCGAAAATCATTGGGATTAAACGTCGGCCGCTGCGCCAGCGCCAGAATTTGCCCCGTGTGCGGATCCTGCACCACAATGGTTCCGGTCAGCGCGTGCGTCCGCTCCATATTGCGGTCCAGCGCCTGCTCGGCCACGAACTGGATGTTTTCATCGAGCGTCAGCACCAGGCTCTCTCCCGGCAGCGGATCGCGCTCGGTGCTGCCCAGCACGTGCCGCCGCGCGTCCACCGCCGTCAGCATCCGCCCCGGCGTGCCGCGAAGATCGTAGTTGTATTTCTCTTCGAGGCCTCCCAAGCCGTTATCGTCGAGCCCCACGTAGCCCAGCACCTGCGCGGCAATCTGGTTGTTGGGATAAAACCGCTTGAACTCCTTCTGAAAATAAATTCCCTTCAGCTTCAGCGCTTTCACCCGATCCACAATCGCGGCGTCCTGCTTGCGCGCAACCCAGGCGAAGGCGTGCGACGCATTCATCCGCGCCAGAATCCGCTTGTCGCTCGTATAGCTGTCGTCCGAATCAGTGTGGACAATCTTCGCCAGCGCATCCGCGGCCGCGGCCTTGTCCGTGATTTCAGACGGCACGGCGTAGATCGAATCCACCAGCACCGTCATGGCCAGCGCGTGAAGATTCCGGTCGTACAGATTGCCCCGCCGGGGGGCGACCTCAAAGCTGTGTTCCTGCTGGCGCGCCGCCTGCTCCACATAATAATGGTGGCGAAACACCTGGACGTAAACCAGCCGCCCGCAGATGACCAGCGCCCAAAACGCCAGCAGCGCCAGCACCAGAAACACGCGGGCGCGGCGCATCGGCGTAACCACGCCGGGGTCGCGGACAGTTGCAACTGAATGGGAAGAAGAGGAAGAGAACGAACGACGGTCCACTGCTGCCGAAGCTCCCTCCCTCAAAGAAGATTACAGCAATCCTGAAGCTTGAAGTGAGGAAATCGCGGCGGTTTGAACTACCGCATCGCGGGCAGCAGCGGATGCGCTTCCGCCAACACCGGAGCGTTCGGATCAATCGGCGCATCGGGACGGACGACCTGTCCCGGCGTGGGGGCCGCCATACCGTATTGCCGCGCCAGTTGGTCAATCCGGCCTGGGTCCACCAACTGCGCCTCGTTCAGCCGAAGGTGGCGGTTCTGCTCCTCGAGCTGCCGCAACTGCGCCTTTTGCGACTCAATATGATAGCCATACTCAATCGCGCCCAGGTGCTGCCATCCATAGGTCATTAGCAGGCCGAGCATCAGCGCCATGATGCAGCCGAATGTGCGCATCTCTTTTGTGCGCTGTGGATCGGGGGCCTTGACCAGACGCGAATTGTCGAACCGCTTGGTAATCAGGGCTTCGGGCGTGGGACCACGGCGCGCGCGCATCTGCGCCGCCATCAGAGCCTGGTTCCGCTCCAGCGCGCGTTCCGCTCCGCTGCCGCCACTGCGTCCATAATCAAAACCAGCCTGCGCCGCTATCGCCTGTGTCGCCATTGTCCCGTCTCCGATGCTCCTGATCCTTATTGCCTATTACCTGTTCCCTGCTTTTCCCTCCAACGACCGGGCCTGGGCCGCTGATATTGGGAGGGAAATCATTACGAGGTTTGTCTTGCACTTTCGCCATTTACTGCGGCAGGACGACCCCGGCCCGATCTCGCTTTCCTATTCCCTAATCCCTGTTTCCTAATCCCTGTTTCCTATTGCCTGTTGCCTGTTTTTCCGCTGCCCGCAGCTTCGCGCTGCGCGCCCGCGGATTGCGATCCGTTTCCTCCGCTTCCGCCGTCACCGGCTTCCGCGTCAGCACTTCATAAATTCCCTGCCGCGCTCCTTCGCGCAGCGAGTCTTTGGCACGCCGGTCTTCGAGAGAGTGGAAGCTGATGACCACCAGCCTTCCGCCCGGCTTCAGCAGCCCGGGGGCCGCGCTCAACAGCGCGTCTATCTCCTCCAACTCGGCATTTACGTAAATTCGGAGAGCCTGAAAGGTCCGCGTCGCCGGATGAATCTTTTCAGATTTCATCGTCGGGGCCGAGGCCGATACCACTCTGGCTAATTCCGCCGTCGTCGTAATCGGCCGGGCCCTGACAATGGCTCTGGCGATTCTCCGCGACCTCCTTTCCTCTCCGAATTCGTAAATCAGGTCGGCGAGCTCTTTTTCGCCGAACTGGTTTACCACCTGTGCGGCGGTCGGCCCCTCGCGCGGATTCATCCGCATGTCCAAAGG
>JAICYR010000049.1 GCA_025934135.1 Acidobacteriaceae bacterium
CGACTCGTACACCAGCCGATTTACCTTGTCCATGAGTTTCGCGAAGTTCTGCGGCGTGTCGAGCGAAACGCCGCGCAGCGAAGCCCGGAGACCCGCCATGAGCAGCGCGGCGGCAATTCCCTTCCCGCTCACGTCGCCGATCGCGAGGCCCACGCGTCCGTCTTCGAGAAAGAATACATCGTAGTAGTCGCCGCCCACGCCAAGCGCCGGACGGCAATGCCCGGCAATGGTCGCGCCCTCAATCCGAGGCATCTCCTGCGGAAACAGACGCTCCTGCACTTCGCGGGCAATTTCCATTTCGCGGCTCACCCGCTCGCGCTGGGCCGCTTCCGCCGCAAGCGAGCGCGCGAGCTGGGTGATTTCCAGGGCCAGACCGGTCTGAGTGGCAACGGTCTGGAGCAGATGCAGGTCGGCTTTGGTATAGGCCGCCTCCGATCGCTTCGGACCCAGCGCCATTACTCCCATGAGCCGGTTGCGACCGGGCAGCGGCAGCAGCAGTTCGGCATTAACCGCGTCCAGGACGGCGCGCTCGCCCTTGCCAGCCATTAGGTACCAGGCGTCAGGATCATCCCGGTAGAGCCGCGCCGGAGCGTTCGTTGTGGTCAGATAGCGCACGGAAGAGTCCTGCGCCGTCAGCGTCAAGGCGCCGTCCAATTGGACGCCGATGGCCTGCTCCAGATGGAAAACTTCACTCCCCCGCAGCAGCACGGCAATCTGGTCCACATGCAGAGTTTCGGCCATGCGGCGCGCGACCGTTTCCAGCAGAGGGGCGGTTTCGGTGAAGCGCCGCACCTCGTCGGAGAGTTCGTTCAGCACTACCTCTGCGTCGTAGGCCTCGCGGAAGAAGCGGCGGTCGAGCCATCTCTGGGCCCGCTTCTGTACGCCCACCCGCAACGCCACCACGAGCGCCAGAAATACCAGTACCTCCGCGAAAGTCGAAGCGCCGGCTTGTCGCCCGTGCAGCGCGGGAAGCAATAGCAGCCACACCGCGATCGCAACCAGCACCCACTGCACCGCCAGCAGCACGGCCTTGGCCATCGCGTAGCGCGCTCCCATGCGGACGATCACCCGCACATCCATGGCGCGCTGCACCAGGACGACATAGGCAAGCGTGAACGGGGCCGCCATAAAGACAATGCCGCCGGCGAGCGCGATCCAGAAGCCGTTTGTGGTGTTGAAGCGAAGCCCGAAGTGCGGCAGCCAGACGAAGACCAGCAGCAGCGCGCCGACGCCGATCGCGGTGCCGGTGGTGAGCACCCGTAGCCGGCGGCGCGCATCCTCCGTGGAGGCGGAACGAAGCTTGTCCAGAGTAAAGATCAGATATAGCGCGATGCAGGCCAGATTCAGCACGTTGATGACATGGCCCGCCTGCGTCGATGCACGCGCCAACCCCGCCCCAACCGGCGCGGCAAAATACAGTTGGTGAAGATAGGGATAGAGCAACGCCACGAACACCGCGTAGGGCACGAGCAAGGCCCACTTCACCCAGGGAACACGGCGGTCGATACGTGAGCGCTCGGGAAAATAAGCTCCGAAGAGCAGCAGCGCCGGAGAAGCCAACAATTGGAGCGTCTCATACCAGTAGAGGCGGAAGGCGATGCCCTGCCCCGCTGCCGTCTCGGCGTTGATCCACAGCACGCTTGGGAATGTGAGCAGGACCAGCAACAGCCATGCGTTGCGGTCCAATGGCTTGACCAGCACCACCCAATAGCCGATGAGCAGGCAGGCCAACGGCATCAGGACAATCACGATGATGTCCCAGGCAACGGCCACCCAAGCTGCAATGCCATGACGCTGTGGCGCGCGGTGCACGAGTGAAATGGCTGCCGAGTCGCGCGTACCGTCGGGACGCGCAAATTCCACGTCCACCGCGTCGCCCGGACGCGTCGTGTGAAGAATCTGATGCCACTGCGCCAAACCTGTATAGGGAGCGCCGTTCAGGCCTGTGATCCTCACTCCGGGAGCAAGCCCCGCCGCTTTTGCCTCGGGCGTTACGCTTCTCACCAGCCCGGTTTCGTCGTTGTATCCCAGTGGCGTTTCCACGTGCTGGTCCGAGTGGCGCTCCATGTTCCACATGTTGTGGACGCCCGCGACCCAATACGCGAGACTCGCCAGCACAAACAGGCCCAGCAGCACGCGCAGCGCATTTGGATGAGATTTATTCATGAAGTCGAAAGACTTGACCCTGATTGCTCAACCTAAGTTGCTATTTTCACCGAAGCTCCACCACTGTCGCCCCCGCGCCGCCCTCGTTCTGTCCCGGTTCGGTAACGCTGGCCACCTGCGGATGATGTGCCAGATACGCCCGCAGAGTCCGCCGCAGCACGCCCATTCCGGTCCCGTGGATGATCCGCACGCGGGGCAGGCCCGCCAGAAAAGCCTTGTCCAGAAACTTCTCCACCTCGTCCTGCGCTTCGTCCGCCGTATGCCCAATTACGTTGATCTCCCAGTTCAGGTTCTCGCTGGGGTCCGCCGCCGTCACCGTGATTCCCTTCTTTGACTGCGCAGCAGCCAGCGGAGTTTCAGTTTTGGCGCCAGCAGTTTTTGTTACCGACGCAATTTCGTCGCGGGCCACGCGCATCTTCATCAGACCAACGGCGACCTCGAATGTGCTCTCATCCACCTGCCGCCGGACTACACCTTCTTTTCCCAGCGACCGGAGCCGCACTGTGTCGCCCACCCCCACGTTCCGGACGATATGCGGCTGCGCGTTCGCGTCGCCCTTGTCCGCCCCCGTGTGCTGCGCCACCACCGCGGCGTTGAAGCTTTCGGAAAACTCGCGCCGGAGTCGCGCCATCCTGCGCTCCGCGTCCTTCGACAGCTTCTGCTGCGAGGCCCTGTCGTCAACGGCACGCACGGTCTCGCGCGCCTGATACTCGAAATCCTTCAGCAAAGAGGCAAGCTTCTGCTCCATCTCGCGGACCTTGACCCGCCACTCTTTCATGCCCTCCGCATCTAGCCGCCGCCGCTCCCGCTGAAGGGCGTCCTCCAATCCGCGCACACGCTCGCGCTCCGCCGTGAGCTCGCGCAGTTGTTCGTGGAGCCGGTCCAAAAATTTCCCGATCTCTTCCGTCTGCGAACCCAGTCGCGCGCGCGCCGCGGACACGATTTCTGGATTCATGCCCAGCCGCGCCGCCATACTGATACCAGCCGAGGCCCCCGGAATTCCTTGCCGAAGCTGATAGGTAGGCGCGAGCGTTTCCTCGTCCAACCCCACTGCCGCGTTGACCACTCCGGGAGTATTTTCCGCATAGACTTTCAGCGCAGTCAGGTGCGTCGAAATAATCGTCCACGCTCTCGCACCCAACAGCCGCTCCGCGACCGCAACCGCCAGCGCCGAGCCTTCGTCCGGGTCGGTTGCCGAGCCCAACTCATCAATCAGCACCAGCGACCGCCCGTCCGCGCCGGCAACGATACGGTTGACGTTCGCAATGTGCGCTGAGAAAGTGGAAAGGTTTTGCTCGATGGACTGCGCGTCTCCAATGTCCGCCAGAAAAGCGACGAACAGCGGAAAAACGGCCTCCTCTGCCGGAACCGGGACGCCGCTCTGGGCCATTATCGCAAGCAGTCCCACGGTTTTGAGCGAGACAGACTTTCCACCTGTGTTCGGCCCACTGATGACGAGTTGTCGGTCGCGACCGGTAAGCGAAAGATCGATGGGAACGACGGAACCGCCCACCCTGCGCAAGCGGCTTTCCAACAGAGGATGACGCGCCGCTTTCAGTATCAGTTCCGCTTCAACTGTGGGATCGGAAAGGATTGGATCGCCGGCAAACCGCGGACGCGCGCATTCGTATTCCGTCGCAAAGCGGGCCCGCGCCACAAGGGTATCCACCTCGCACAGCGCCTCAGCGCCACTGAGAATCACGCCCGCGTACTGCGCGATCTGCCGCGTCATGGCCGCGAAAATGCGGTGTATCTCGGCCTGCTCCTCTTCCAGAAGCCGAACAAGTTCGTTGTTGAGTTCGATTGTTTCCAGCGGCTCCACATACACGGTCTGCCCGCTGGAACTGGCTCCGTGGACCACACCGGGCGCGCGCCGCTTCCACTCGGCTTTTACAGGAATCACGAAGCGCTCGCCGCGAATCGTAATCAGTTCTTCCTGCGCCGAGCCGCCCTCGGAGTAACACCGCAGAGCCGTCCGCAGGCTGTTCTCAATGGCGCGATGCTGCTGCTCCATTTCGCGGCGGATACGGCGGAGTTCAGGCGAGGCATCATCGGCGAGGGTGCCATCGGGCAGAAACCGCCCTCGAAGCGATTCCACCAGGGGCCGTAGCGGGAGTGACAGCGTTTCGCCGAAAAGTTCGCGCAACCGCGGCAGGCGGTCTCCGAGATCGCCGGGCGGAGTCCGTATCAGATCGACCCACGCGGCGATCAATTCAGCCAGGGTTGCGACGGAGCGAATCTCTTCCGACTCGAGAGCCACGCCTTCAATTCGGGCTTTGGCGAGCAGGTCCGAGGGGTCAAATAAGGCCGACAGAGCCGGTACATCGCCGTCGCCGCCCAGCAAGAGCCGCACTTCATCGACGAAGGTATGCTCCCGCGCGATCCAACCCGCATTGGTGGAAGGCGTAAGTTCCAGCAGCCACGAACGGCCCACCTCTGACTGGGCATGTCCGGCCAGCAATTCAAGGAGGCGGTCCCATTCAAGTGCAGACCGGCTACAATCGCTCACGCGCCCCGGAATGGATCGAGTCAAAGCCATCAACCAATCCTAATCGGTCGCAAGGGAACAAAATGCGGCCCCCAACCGTATTTAAGCTGTTGGCTGGAAAGGAGCGCCTCATGTATTGCAGCGGATGCGGACAGATGATTTCTCCGGGCCAGCAGTTTTGCCCGAACTGCGGGCGGCCGGTGCCTGTTGTTCCGGCCGCGGCCGCGCCGGGAGCATGGTTCTATACGCGGGTCCACCGGCATATTCAGGCGCTCTCGGTCCTATGGATTGCTTACGCCGCCTGGACGCTCTTTGGCTGGCTCATCGCCATGTCGGTGTTTGGAGGCTTCTTCGGAGGCTACTTTGGCCATTGGAACCATGGGCCGTGGGGAGGGTATCCCTTTGAACACATTCCATGGCTGGTGCCGTTCATTACCGCTATCTTGATTGGGCGGACTGTACTTTCCCTCGTCACGGGACTTGCCCTCGTCTCCCGCGCTCCATGGGCCAGAATCCTCGCGATTGTCACCGCGTTTCTCACGATCCTCAAGCCCTTTACCGGAACGGCGCTCGCGATTTACACCTTGTGGGTGCTGCTCCCGAGCGCCTCAGGTCAGGAATACGATCAGCTTATCCGGCCCTGAGCCTACGCCGCCTGTTCCGTGTTCGCCAGTTCCCCGCGCTCAATCTTCTCCTGGCAATCGATGCAGTAAGGGGTCCACGGCAGCGCTTCCAGCCGTTTAGGGCCGATCTCGTTGCCGCAGTTCACGCACTCACCAAAACTGCCCTCCTGGAGCCGCTCCAGCGCGTTCTTGACCAGGTAAAGTTGGCCGTGGTCGTGTGTGCCTCTCGTGAACAACAATTCTTTTTGATACGAAAACACCGCCTGGTCGGCAGTGTCCTGGGCATCTTCGGCAATGGTTTCGCGGCCCTGCTCAACTACGGACAGGGCTGACCGTTCGAGCGAATGCTTCTGCTGCAAGAGCCGTTCCTTAATGCGCCGAACAAATTTGGGGGGTATGGACACGATATTTGACTCCTGAGGAATATGACGTATCGTGCGTCAGCAAGGTAGGACGGTGGAATGCGCATTCGGGTTTGACCAGAATCTACGATGATTTCGATCCGGCGCAACGTGCTTTCCAATTGCATCAAACTAAACGCGCAGAACCAGTGAACCGGCGCGGACGCGAGGCGGGTGTGTCCTTGATTGGCGCACCGGGCAGAGCGCGGATTCGGGCGGGCACTTCTGATATATTCAAAAGAGCCGGTCCGCATCCCAGCGGATTCCCTGCCCGTCTCATTCCATCTGGCGCCATGGTGTAACTGGTTAACACGCCGCCCTCTCAAGGCGGAGAGTTCGGGTTCGATCCCCGATGGCGCTACCAAGCTCACTAGCTGATCTCAGTCCACAGATGCACTGCCGTGCACGAAGTTCAATGGTCCGCCGGAGTCGCATTCTTTTCGCCCGGGCGCGACGAATTCTTGTTCCTGGAAACCTTCGGCTGGTTCGGATGCCCCGCTTTCGGCTGGTTCGCGGATGGTCGAGTTGCCTTGGGCTGAATCACAGACGCATCCTCGGAGTCGGAGTTTGGGGGATCTGCTCCGAATATCACGAAACCCGCCCGCGGCTTTGCACGATTGGACTTCGCCTTTTTGTCCTTTGCGTGCGTCCGCGTTGGCCTCTCAGATCGCTTGAGTTCTTCCCGGCTCCAATGCAGATTCCTGACGCCGCCGGAATTCGAGGCGCCGCTGCTCGAATTGATGCGATGTCCCGCGCTATTCATTGTCCGGTTAAGACCGTTGCTCAGCGCCGATCCTGAGGCCGATCCGACGGACGAAAGCCCCGCACCCAAAGCCCCCGCCTCACCCAGCGCCTGGGCCCTCGCAACACGTGGGCCCGCTATGATTCCCGCCACTATGGTGGCCGTCAAACACAATTGCAGCAGCTTCATCCGGCGCCTCCCTTTCTGGACCTGCTGAATTGCGCTAGATGCTACCACTGTTCGGCGGTCGCGCAGCAATTTAATTGATGATTTGCCCCGACGTGGAATAATGTATTCCCAATCGTACTCATCAATTGCTGTGCTGAAGGTGCTATGAAACGTCTCGCGTGTCTGGCATTGGCCCTTTGCTGCGGAGTCGCCGCGGCACAACAGTTTAAGTCGGTCCCTGGTCAGGGCCGCTCGATGGTTGTCTCGAAGTTCGGAATCGTCTCTACCCCGCAGTTTCTCGCCTCGCAGGCAGGCGCCCACATTCTGGAAGAGGGCGGCAATGCCATCGATGCGGCTATCGCGGCCAACGCGGTGATGGGTGTCGTCCAGCCGTATGTGAACGGCATTGGCGGCGACCTCTTCATGATCTATTACGAGGCCAACACCGGGAAGCTGTACGGCCTGAACGCCAGCGGCTGGACACCCAAGGCACTGACCATCGATTATCTGAAGTCGAAGGGCATCACTTCCATTAATCCCATCGGGGTCGAGACTGTCGATATTCCCGGCGCGGTTGCGGGATGGGACGCGATGCACAAACGTTTCGGCACTCTGCCCTTCAGCAAGCTTCTGGCGCCGGCAATCTACTACGCGCAGGACGGGTTTCCGCTCGCCGAGCGCAACGCGCGCGCCTGGGTCTCCAAACGGCTCATTAACCAGCCCGGCTACAAGGAGACTTATCTGATCTGGCACGAGGCCCCAAAACCCGGCGATCTTTTCAGGAACCCCGCGCTGGCCAATTCTCTGCGGCAAATCGCCGCTCATGGACGCGACGCTTTCTACAACGGGCCCATGACGGAAAAGATGGTCAAGTTTCTCGACGCTCAGGGCGGCGTCCATACGATGGAAGACTTCCGCGACTTCCAACCGGAATGGGTTGAGCCGGTTTCCACCACCTATCGCGGCTGGACCGTGTATGAACTTCCCCCGAACGGACAGGGCATTGCGGCGCTTTCCATGCTCAACATCATGGAACACTTCCCGCTGGCCCAGTACGGCCACAACTCGGTCGATGCGCTGCATGTGATGATCGAAGCCAAGAAGCTCGCCTATGCCGATATGTACAAGTACGTCGGCGACCCACGTTTTACGCCGATTCCGGTGCAGCAGCTCATCTCGAAGGACCTGGCAGCCAAGCGAGCGAAGCTCATCAACATGCAAAAGGCTTCCTGCCAGGTGGTGCCGTCTGATATTGAGGCCGAGCTGGCCAAGCATGGCCACTCGACCATCTATCTCTCCACCATCGATAAGGACGGCAACATCGTCTCGCTCATCCAGAGCAACTATGCCGGCTACGGCACGGGCTTGGTTACGCCCGGACTCGGGTTTTCCTTTCAGGACCGGGGCGCGGGATTCGAACTCACTCCGGGGCTGCCCAATTCCCTTGCCGGGCACAAGCGTCCGCTGCACACTATTATTCCGGCGTTTATGCAGAAGGGCGACATCATATCGGCTTCGGCATTATGGGCGGTTGGAACCAGCCGCAGGCCCAGGCGCAGTTCGTTTCCAACATTGTGGATTTTGACATGAACGTGCAGGCCGCGCTTGAACAGCCGCGATTCACCAAACCGACGTTCGGTGGCTGCGATGTCGAGATGGAGGAGACGATCCCGGCGGACGTTCGCGCGGGTCTCGCGGCGCGCGGTCATAAGATCAAGCTGTTGGAGCCATTCTCGTATGTCGTGGGCCAGGGCGCGGCCGTGGTCCGGGACAGCCGCCGCAAGGTGAACTTTGCCGCGGGCGATCCCCGTTCCGATGGCGCGGCAATTCCCCAGGAACCGCCGACCCAATAACTCGGCCCTCTGGCTCCCGCTCCGCTCATCCTGTTGCACAATAAGAGCAGGAGCCTGAATGACCATCGCCCCCACGACGCCGCGCCGTTACACCTCCGCTGAGTTTGAGCAGGCTGTTCTCGCTCAGTCGCCAGCCGTTGCCGTTTTTGATTGCGACGGAACGCTTTGGAGCGGCGACGCCGGATGCGGGTTCATGACCTGGTCAATCGATCAGGGGCTCGTCTCGCGCAATGCCAGCGACTGGATCGACGCCCAGTACCGGTTGTATCTGGCGGGCAAAGTTTCTGAGGAGCAGATTTGCGGCGAGATGGTCCAGATTTACGCCGACCTGCGCGAAGACGAGATTCGCCACGCCGCAGCCACCTACTTTGGCCAGCACATCGAGCCGCACATCTTTCCGGAAATGCGCTCGCTCATTGAAAAGCTCCAGACCCGCAAGGTGGACATTTGGGCCGTGAGTTCCACCAACAACTGGGTGATTGAGGACGGCGTACGCCGCTTCAATATTCCCCCTTCCCGCGTGCTGGCCGCCGAGGTGCGCGTGCACGATGGCCGCATTACCAGCGAGCTGATCGAGACGCCCACCGGGCCGGGCAAGGTCGAGGCGCTGCGCCGGGTGGGCATCACCGCTCCCGACGCGGTCTTTGGAAACTCCATCCACGACGAGGCCATGCTCGATATCGGCAAGCGGGCGTATCCGGTGAACCCCTCACCTGCGCTGGCTGAAATCGCCGGACGCAAGGGCTGGGCCGTCTTTTATCCCGAATCGATTCTTAACGACCCGAAGCTCTGATGAAAATCATTTCGCTCCAGCCCAGCGTCAGCATCGTTCTTGACCGGCTCGGCTGCCTCAACGCGATTGCTGCCTGCACCAAATTCTGTGTGCAAGCTGTGCCCGCTCTGCGCGGGCGCAACCTGCCCCTCGTGCGCGACTCATGGTCCACGAAAACGGAAGATCTGCTACCCATTCGTGCCGATCTGGTGATCGCATCGGTGCCATATCGGGAGGAGTCGCTTGCCGCAATCCTGAAGTCCGGCATACCCGTGCTCGCGCTCGCGCCGCACACGCTGGCGGATATCTATACCGATATCCGGCACATCGCCCGTCTGGTCGATGCGGGAGCGAAGGGTGAATCGCTGATCGTGGAAATGCAGTCCGCCGCCGAGGCCGTGCGGGAGAGGACGAAGCACCTGCCGCGCCCGTTGGTCTATTGCGAGGAATGGGGCAAACCGCTGATTCACTCTCAGGCGTGGGTGGCGGAACTCGTCGAAATTGCGGGCGGAGAATTTCTCGGAGTTCCCGGAAAGACGACTTTACCGCAGGCCATCGCGGAGGCGAATCCGGACATCATCATCGCCGCGTGGTGCGGAGTCGGAAGCCGCGTTCCGCTGAGAAAAATCATCGCGCTAAGAGCGTGGAGCGCTCTCTCGGCAGTTCGCCAAGGCCGCGTCTACTGCATTGCCGACGAGCTTTTGAACACACCCGCGCCCACTCTTATTGACGGCCTCCGCGCGCTCGCCTGCGCCATCCACCCCATGGTCTTCGGTGAGCCGGTTGAACCCGCCTGTTCCAGAATGTAACCGCTGGCAGCGTTTAGACTGAAAGAAGTGGGCCTCGAAACCGAACCAGAGAAGGCAAGGACCGTGCGTCTGGTCTCCGCCGCGTTGATACTGCGCGGAGACACGGTGCTGATTTGCCAACGCCGCGCCGATCAGGCCATGGCGCTCAAGTGGGAGTTCCCCGGCGGCAAGATTGAACCGGGAGAAACCGCCGAGCAGGCGCTTGCCCGCGAGTTGGAAGAGGAGTTGGGCATCCATGCGCGTATCGGGGAACCCATCATTCGCATCGTCCACAATTACCGCAACGGCGGCGCGGTGGACCTGCAATTCTTCGCGGTGCGGACATTCGAGGGCGAGTTGGAAAACCGCATCTTCAACGAAATTCGCTGGACGCAGCTCAGGGACCTACCGACTTATGATTTCCTCGCTGCCGACCGCGGCCTCATCCGCGACCTCGCGGAGGGCAAGGTGAATCTGCCGGACTGAGCGCTGACCTCAAGGCGTGCCGGACTGAGCAGTTTTCGGAGTGGCGAGATAGCCGGTCGCCTGGTCCTTGCTGATCGCGTTCACCACAACTTCGTACAGCATGTTTTCTTTTCCGGTGTAGAACTGCACCGGCTCGTTCACATCCCGGTCCTTCTTCTCGACCTTGTTGCCGTCCACGTAGACAAGCAGCGTGTAGCGTCCGGCTTTCGCATCGGTCTTCTTCAACTCCAGGGACACGGTGGAGACAGGTTGCTTCTTCCCTTTTTGGAGCGTGAATTCGTAGTAGTCGCGGTCGCCCGTCTGCTTCAATATGTCCAACTCGTGCTGGTTGGTCGCGATAAGGCTGGTTACGCCCGCATCACCCTTGATTCTTTGCAGTTGCGCTAAGGTGGCATTCGCCGCGGGTTGCGCGCCGGAAGTGTGGGGGCTTGTGGCCGAAGCGGCATCCGGCGTCTGAGCTGTCTGCTGCTGGTTCTGCGGGCGCATGGCGGCCTGCTCGCGTTTCAGCAGGTCGCGCGCACGCTTTGCAAGCTGCTTCTGGCGGGCGCTCATCGACTGGCCTCGCTGGTTCGTGACCTTTAGCCGCGCATTGGTATCGTTGAGCGCGGAAGCCAGTTTCTGGTTCTGCTGCTGCGCCTGCGTCAGCTCCGCTTCGGCGTGCGTGAGCCGCCCGGCAAGGTGATAGCTCCACCACAAACCGGCAATCGCTGCCAGAATCGCCACAGTCAGCAAAACCACAAAGAGTCTTGAATAGCGGTGCCGCCCTGGCCCACTTCCCTCAACCATTCCCAGCGTTCCTTTCTCCTTTTGCCGTTTTGACCGAGCTTAGTGCATTGGGCCGCGCGCGCGCCACTCTTCATGGATGCTCGCCGCTCGGAGACTAGAATAAAAATCATGAAGCACGCAGACGCAGCCATTGCCGGAGCCGGAATTATCGGCCTTGCCACAGCGCTTGAACTCGCCGCCGCCGGGCTGCGCGTTACGGTATTCGAGCGCGGGCAGGCAATGCGCGAATCTTCATGGGCCGCGGCCGGAATGCTGGCCGCAGCCGATCCTGAGAATCCCACGCCATTGCGACCGCTGTCGCGGTTCAGCATCGGACTTTACCCCGAGTTTCTGGCCAACATTGAGCGGCTCACCGGCAAACAGGTTCCGCTGCGCACCAGGCAGACGCTGCAAGGCGCGCACGCGCTTCCGCCAGGAGTCAGCCAAATCAGCGCGGAAACCATTCAGTCCATCGCTCCCGGGATCCAACCCGGCGGCCTTAAATTTTTTCTTCTGGATGAACACAGCCTCGATCCGCGCGACATTGCTCGGGCGCTGCCCGATGCAGCCAAGGCCGCCGGAGTCACGCTGTTGGAAGAGACGGCGGTGACGGCGATCAGCGACCATGTGGATTCCGTCGCGGTCCAAACTCCGGGCGGCGCGTGGGCCGCTGGAAACTTCATCAACGCTTGCGGAGCATGGGCCGCCGCTCTTGCCGACGTTCCCATCAACCCACGCAAGGGCCAGATGCTTCTTGTCCATTCGTCCGAGCCGCTCAACGTTACGCTGCGCATACCACAGCTTTACCTTGTGCCGCGAGGCGACGGACGAATTGTGATTGGCGCGACGGTAGAAAACGCCGGATACGACAAAGAGGTTTGCCCCAGCATCATCTCCGCGCTTCGTAATGCGGCGGCGGAACTGTGGCCCCCTGTGCGGGAAGCGCGCGTTCTGGACACCTGGGCCGGCCTGCGGCCTGCCGCCACCGACTCGCTACCCATCCTCGGAATGGACGAGGCACCACGCCGGTGGCTGGCACTCGGTCATTTTCGCAACGGAATCATGCTGGCTCCGGGCAGCGCGCGCCTTTTGCGGCAGATGATTCTGAACGAACCACGTGGCGTCGATGCTGCACCGTTCAGCCCGGAACGTTTTGCCGGCATGATGAATGACAACCCTTGTCCCGCTGCGATATAAAGAGAGTTTGGGCTTGGGTTTCGCGGGTGCGCACACGTCGCTCGCGGCCGGACGTATACGGGCCCTGACACATCGACGCGCATCGCTCCATCACCAACGCGCATCAACCCAATTGGAGGGACACAGGAACGTATGGGAACTGCGGTAGCCACAAAGGGACTTGAAGGCATTGTTGCAACCAACTCCAGCATCTGCTGGATCGATGGCGATGCCGGTGTGCTTGCCTATCGCGGCATCGACATTCACGAACTCGCCTCCAAATCCACTTTTGAGGAAACCGCGTATCTGCTGTGGAACGGCACCCTGTCCACGCTGCCGGAGTTGGACGCCTTCACGCGGCGGCTGACCGAGGCGCGCAAGCTGCCCCCGCAGATCATCGACCTGCTGCGCTCGTTCCCCAAAGAAGCGACGCCGATGGAAGTGCTGCGCACCGCAGTTTCCGCGCTCAGCTTCTATGACCCGAATGAGAAGGCTGTCGATCACGAGTCGAACATTCGCAAGTCATTCGCGCTGACCGCGCAGATCGCAATGCTGGTGGCCGCATTCGACCGGCTCCGCAAGGGCAAAAGGGTTGTAGACCCTGATCCGTCGCTCTCGCACGCGGGCAACTTCCTCTGGATGCTGACCGGAGAGAAGCCCTCCGACACCGCGACACGGGCCCTTGATGTGGCGCTGATTCTGCACGCCGATCACGAGTTGAACGCCTCCACCTTTGCCGCTCGGGTGATCGCCGCTACGTTGTCTGATATTCATTCCGCCATTACCGGAGCCATCGGCGCGCTCAAGGGGCCGCTGCACGGGGGGGCCAACGAGAACGTGATGCGAATGCTTTTCGCCATTGAAGAACAAGGCGAGGACCCGGTCGAGCATGTTCGGCAGATGTTGGCGGAGAAGAAGAAGGTCTCCGGTTTTGGCCACCGCGTTTACCACACCGAAGACCCGCGTGCCACGCACCTGCGCAAAATGTCCGAAGACCTGGGTCGCGCCTCCGGTAATACCAAGTGGTTCGATATGTCACGCAAAATTGAACTTTTTGTGAACGCGGAGAAGAAGCTCAACGCCAATGTGGATTTCTACTCGGCTTCCACCTACACCACGCTGGGCATTGACCTCGATTTGTTCACGCCCATCTTCGCCACGAGCCGCATTGCGGGCTGGGCCGCGCACGTCATCGAGCAGTTGGACGACAACCGCCTCATCCGTCCGCGCGCCGAATACGTGGGGCCGCACTACCCTGTCAAATACACACCTCTCGCACAGCGATAACCTAACCGAGTGAACGGTCTCCTGATTCTGGACAAGCCCGCCGGAATGACCTCGCATGACGTGGTGGCGCGCGTGCGTCGCGCCTCGGGCGAATCGTCCATTGGGCACCTGGGAACGCTCGACCCCATGGCAACGGGCGTTCTGCCGCTGCTGCTGGGCAAGTTCACCCGCCTCGCGCAGTTCTACGGCTCGCATGAGAAGGCGTACACCGGAACCATCCGTTTCGGCTTTTCAACCGACACGTATGATGCCGAGGGCACACCGACTTCGGAACCCGCTCAGCCCAATTTCACGCTGGAGTTGCTTCGCGCCCATGCCGCTCGCTTTCGCGGCGAAATTGAGCAAATGCCCCCTCCGGTCTCGGCCAAAAAGATCGCTGGCAAACCAGCTTACAAAATCGCGCGCGCAGGCGGCACGCCGGAGTTGAAGCCGGTCCGTATCACCATCGCTGGGTTTTCAATCGAGTCGCTCGAGTCGGGCGTGGCGGCTTTTTCCATGCGACTTTCCGCTGGCGGATACGTGCGGGCCGTGGCCCACGCAATGGGGCAGGCGCTCGGCTGCGGAGCACATCTGGCCAGCCTGCGACGGGTGGCTTCCGGGCCGTTCACCATCGACCAGGCCCTGCCATTGGCGCAGGTAGAAGAGTTGGGCCGCGCGGGCACGCTCGCCGATGCACTGCCGCACCCCCGGACCCTGCTGCCCAACATCCCGTCTGTCACGGCTGACGAGCAAACGGCGGGGCGGATTCGCAATGGAATGCAGGTGAACCTGCCGGAGTTTTCGCAGGCCGCCCTGGTCAAAATCTTTCTGCGGCAGCGGGACCTCGTGGCCATAGGCAAGCGGATTGCGGGCACGCTCTTTCAGCCCATGATCGTGTTGACTTAAACGGGTACAATCAAGTCGTTCAAGGAGACCCGCGTGCGAATCCTGTCCGTCCTGCTTTTCGCGCTTGTTGTCTTCCCCACCGCGCGCGCCCAGCGAATCGAAGTCACGATTCCCGCCGCCAAGGGACCGCTGCACGGGCACCTCATCGTCATCTTCGCGAAGAAGGACAAGCCCGAGCCGCGCTTTCAACTGAGTGAGAATTACCACTCCGCGCAGGGCTTCGGTGTGGATGTGCCCGACCTCGCGCCCGGGCAACCCATCGTGATTGATGCGAAGACGTTCGGCTATCCGCGCGCGTCGCTCGTTGATCTCGACCCCGGCGACTACTACGTTCAGGCGGTCTTCAGTGTGTACGCGGCGTTCCATCAGGCTTCATCGGACAAGACATTATGGCTGCCGCCTGACCATGGGGAGGGCCAGCACTGGAACCTCAAACCCGGCAACTTCTACGACAAGCCAGAGAAAATTCACTTCGATCCGAAGTCCGGCAGAGCCATTCACCTCGCGCTCGACCAGGCCATCGCGCCGATTGCCGGGACAGACGAAGACCCCGAAGTGATCGCCGCCGAGAAGCCCACCTCTAAATGGCTCCGGTATATCCGCTTCCGCAGCCCCGCGCTGAGCAAATTTTGGGGACGCGACATATATCTGGGCGCGTGGGTGCTGCTGCCCGAGGGCTTTGACCAGCACGCCGACGCGCATTACCCGCTCATCGTGTATCAGGACCATTACCACCCCGGCATCGGGCCGCTGCCCTTCGTCACGTCGCCGCCCAAGCCCAAGTCACCCGGCTTCCGGCGCGAGCAGGCCGGCTACCGCTTTTATCAGGACTGGACCTCGGGCCACTTTCCCCGCGTTCTTCTGCTCTATGTGCAGGACGCGAACCCGTATTACGACGACTCCTACGCGGTGGACTCGGCCAATGTCGGCCCTTACGGGACAGCCATCAATCACGAGTTGATTCCGGCCGTTGAGAAAAAATATCGCGGCATTGGCCAGGGTTGGGCGCGCGCCACTTTCGGAGGCTCAACCGGAGGCTGGCGCGCCTTCGCCACACAGGTCTTCTATCCCGACATGTACAACGGCGCGTGGGTTGCGTGCCCCGATCCGGTGGACTTTCATGCGTACCAGAACGTGGACCTCTACACGGACACGAATGCCTTTTACCGCAGCGGACCTTTCGCGACGATTCCCATTACCGGCGACCGCCTGCCCGACGGCTCCATCATCGCCAACATGCGCGGCGAGTACGCCTTTGAGCACGTGCTGGGAACTCATGGCCGCTCCACTGAGCAGTGGGCCATCTGGCAGGCCGTCTTCTCGCCTGTGGGCCCGGACGGCTACCCCGCGCAGGTCATCCAGCCGCTCACTGGCGAGATTAACAAGAAGGTGGTCGCCTACTGGAACCAGCATTACGACCTCACCGAAATTCTCAAACGCGACTGGCCGACGCTCGGGCCGAAGCTCCAGGGCAAGCTGCACTTTGCCGTGGGCGACGGAGACACCTACTTCCTGAACAACGCCGTCCACCTGCTTCAGGATCAGTTGGAGAAAACCACGGCTCCCCACTCGGACGCGACTTTCCAGTATGGCCCTGGAATGCCCCACTGCTACACGGGAGGCCCTCCCGATAAAACCATGGAGCAGAACAGCGCCGATTGGCCTCAGCGCGTCGTCCCGCAGATGGTGCAACACATGCTGAAGACCGCGCCTCCGGGAGCGGATGTGAAGTCGTGGAGGTATTAAGGGAATGATTTGCTAATTGGGTCTCAATCTTTCCCATACCCAATCCAGCCGTCCACCCAACGGATGAAGTACTTCATATTCGGAGCGTCGGTGTGGCCGCCGTCGTCCTGACGCCAGGCGAGGCGGCCTGTCAGCAATCCGTGGTTCACCGGGGGCATCTGCGCGGTGTGGTAGTCATCGTTCACGCCGAGGCCTTTCGCGCCCATCAGCGTCCACACTTTGCTCGCAGCGACTGTGGCCATGTAGCTGCCGCGCTGGTCGAGCCATTTGGCGTCGCCCTTTTCGGGAATTCCGTAGCTGATGAAGACCAGCCGCGGCGCGCACAGGGCGATCAGTTCATTTGAGTCCACGGGAATGTCTCCCGGATTCTTGCTGCCGAACACGGCCTTGGACGCGCCGTATTTCATGAAGTTGCCGGCCATCCAGTAATACTCGCCGCCGGTCAGGTTTGAGACCGACTCGCCGAAGTTGCGGCGCAGCGGCGTCGCTCCGCCCTTGCCCGACGAGCCTACCAGCACCATGGCGAACCGCTGGTCAAACGCCATCGTCACCAGCGCGGCTTTGCCGTAGCGCGACACCCCTTCAATGCCAACGTGCTTCGCGTCCACTTTGGGATCAGTCTCCAGATAATCCAGCCCGCGCCCAGCGGCCCATGCCCACGCCCTCAGCGCACCCCAGTCGTCCGTCTTGCGCGGCTGGCCCTTGTTCACGAGGCCGATGATTCCCCGCGTCAGCCCCGCCGCGCTGTCCGGCTGCGCACTTTGCGGATCAAGCAGCGCGAATCCCCAGCCGGCCGCGATCAGCTCCCACTGGCTGGGCGGGTCGCCGTCGGCATTCATCTGCGGAAAATGAAATAGCACGGGCGGCACCGGCTGCCAGCCCGGGTGCTGAGCAATCACTTTCTTTAACGAAGGATCCTGCTGCACCAGCAGCTTCTTCATGGCCGCGTTGATGCGCTCCAGTTCGTCCTGCGAAGGCTGCACTGGATTCGGAAGGCCGCTGGGCCCAAACATCATGAGCACCGGAACCGGCCCCTTCGCGTTCGCCGGAAGCACCAGCGTCATGCGCAGATTTACGTCGATCAGCGGGTAGGAGGAATTATCAACGTGGCCACGCAGCTCAGTGGCGATTACAGGATTGAATCCGACGTGTTCCCTTTCACTCGCCACGATCGACCAGGTAACTTTCGGGATATTTTTCGGCGCAATTCCGTAGACATCCTGCTCATACATTTTCACGATTTGCGGGCGCCGCTGGTCCCACCACATCTTCGCTGTCGTTACTTTTCGGCCGTCATTTAGCGTTAGCGCGTCAGGCAGGTTGGGATATGGGTTCGCCTTCGGCTCGTCATAGTTGGCGTGGTTCGGGTCGTTTGGATTTCCGCTCGGCCCCGGGCGCAGAGCTTCGATGCCCAGCTTGTTCATCATGTACTGATGCGCCTGCTGATCGGTGAAGCTCACGGGCGGTTGAAGGGTCGATCCGGCATTTGCCGTTTTTTGTGCCGCTGCCGGCAACCAGGCGATTGCCGGAGCAGCGCAAAACGAAATAAACAGAACCGCGATTGTCATCTTGCCAGGCTGATTCACAGAAGCCTCGGGTTTCCGATACATAGTTCGGCCCAAATACTATCTTCAGGATGTTCCATCCGCAAGGGCCGCATAAACCCACTCCCCTTTTTCCGCGGCTTCTCTGTCGTTTCGGACATCGTCCCTAGTGCAAGCTCCATCCCACCAGATAGGAGCGTGTTATGGCTGATGATCCGAACAGACCTCTTGGAGACCGCAACCGAGTAGAACGCGAAGTTGGGGCCCGGGTGGGCTATGGCTGGATCTGGATATTCATCGCCATCATCATCATCCTCGTCATCTGGTTTGGCGGTTTCGGATGGGGCGGCTATGGAGGTTGGTGGTGGACCAACCGTCCGCACGCAGCGGTGGTTGGACCAACCCCCAACAGCGGTTTGGCGAACAACGGCCAGCCCGCCCCGGCTGGAAGCCCCGCCGCTGTGACAGGCTCAGGCGTCCAGATTCTGACCGCGAATAACAAGCAGATTTTTGTGGGCCAGCCATTTGTTATCAATAATGTCCCGGTGCAGAAGACAGCCAATGACCGCGCGTTCTGGATTGGCGCGAACGACAACGACATCATGCTGGTGGTGCTGACCGGCAGCCAGAATAGTGCGGGCAACCCCAATATTCAGAATGGCGTAAGGGTCAATCTAAGCGGCACGGTGGAGCGCGCCCCCTCGGCTGAACAGGCCAAACGCATGTGGTCGTTGAGCGATGACGACGCGAAAAAGCTTGAGCAACAGGGCGTTTTTGTACAGGCCACGCAGGTGGAAGCCGGACCGGCTGGGCAGCAGGGCCATCAGGCTGGCCAGGCCGGGCAGCCCTAGACCCCGAAAGTGACTCGTATTTAATAGGAGCAAATTTATGGCAGCGTCACCCCACAATGCGGATCCCAGAGGGCCCCAACGTATTCGTGACAACCGAGATACAGAACCTCTTCGCGATACCCGCGATGTTGACCGCGAAGTTGGCGGCGGAATGCGCTACGGATGGACATGGATATGGGTATGGCTGCTAATTCTCGCCTTCATCGTTGCCATCGTTTGGTTTGGAGGATGGGGCTGGGCGGGCTACGGCGGCTGGTGGTGGGGCGATCGCAACGCCCAGGTCACGCAGTCCGCGGCCGTGAACATGATGAATGGCTCCGGAGTGGCCGTGCTGAATGCTACCAACAAGCAGCCATTTATTGGTCATCCCTTTAACGTGAGTGACGTGCCGGTGCAGACGGTTGCCAATGACCACGCCGTGTGGGTGGGCGCGAACGGCGCGACTCCCATGCTGGTGGTGCTGACGGGAAACAACAACACGACGGCGAATGCGAATATCTCCGAGGGCAGCCGCATTAACATCAACGGCACTTTGGAGAAGGCCCCGCCCGCGGCGCAGGCCAAACAGCAGTGGTCGTTGAGCGATGATGACGCGAACCGCCTCGAACAGCAGGGCGCTTATATCAACGCCACCGAAGTTACGTCGCAAGTTACGTCGCAGCAACCGTAGCTGCTTCGCTCCTGAGCGTGGCGTTCTTTCAATTAGGATAGAAGGAACGCCACCCGGAGACCTTTGCTTTGTCCGTAACGGAAACCGCCACTGAACGCCTGATCTCTCCCGCCCGCAATATCCTGGGTAGCCTTCGCCTGCCCGGAGACAAGAGCATCTCCCATCGTTACGCCCTGCTCGGTGGATTGGCCACAGGCACGACACGCCTCGGCAACTTCTCCACCGGAGCTGACTGCGCCAGCAGTCTGGCCTGCGTGGAAGCGCTTGGTGCGAAGGTGACGCGGGGCGAAGGCGGATCAATTGAGATTGACGGCGTGGGCGGACGTTTCCGCGCGACGGAAAAGCCGCTTGACTGCGGCAATTCCGGATCGACGATGCGGATGTTGTCCGGCCTGCTGGCGGCGCAGCAAGACAGCTTCACGTTGATCGGAGACGAGTCGCTCAGCCGTCGCCCCATGGAGCGCATTCGCAAACCGCTGGCGCAAATGGGCGCGCGCATCGAGCTTACTGAAGGCCACGCGCCGGTCACGATTCTCGGCGCGAAGCTCACCGCAATTGACTACACGACGCCGGTCCCGAGCGCGCAAGTAAAGAGCGCGATCTTGTTCGCGGGACTTCAAACGGACGGCCGCACTACTGTTCGGGAATCAGTTCGCACCCGCGATCACAGCGAACTTGCGCTGCGGGCCTATGGTGCGAATGTAGAGCGCTCGCTGGAGTCGGTGTCGATTGAAGGGCCGCAGCAGTTGCAGGCCATTCAGGCCACGGTTCCCGGAGACATTTCTTCCGCGGCGTTCTTCCTGTGCGCCGCCGCTCTGTTCCCTGAATCGAATCTGGTCTTTGATGGACTGGGGCTGAACCCCACGCGGGCCACGCTGCTTGACGTGCTAACGGCCCTTGACGCGCATATCGGCGTGCTGAATCTTGAGGAGAAGGCTGGAGAGTTGGTCGGGACGGTGCAGGTGAACGCGCCGCGCGACGGGTTGAGTGGAACGACAATCTCCGGGGCGCTGGCCGCACAGCTTATTGATGAGCTGCCCGTACTCGCCGCCATTGGGCCGTATACGAAGAACGGCATTCGCATCCGCGATGCCAAAGAGTTGCGCGTGAAGGAGTCGGACCGTATCGCGCTGGTGGCGGAAAATCTGCGCGCCATGGGCGCGGAGGTCGTGGAGTTTGAAGATGGTCTCGATGTGCCCGGGGGGCAGCAACTTCATGGAGCAGAAATCAACTCCGGCGGAGATCATCGAATTGCCATGGCCTTCACGGTCGCTGGCCTCAGGGCCAGCGGACAAACGCTGATTCGCGGGGCTGAGTCGGCGGCCATTTCCTTCCCGGAATTCTTTGATCTGCTGGAGCAGGTGACGGAGCGCTGAATGGCGAAGCCCTAACCGCGCACGCGCTCTACTGCACCTTGCCCTGGGGGCGGAGCTTGCTGAGTTCCTGGGCACAGGCAATGGCGTTGAGCGCGCCGAACTTCAAATTATCAATCGAGGCCCATATCCAGAAGCGAGTGGTCGGGACGTCAGAACCGTCTCCGGTGCGGACTCGCGTCATCACGTTGCTTTGACCGATGGTGTTGAGGTTGTTGGGGACGTCCGCGTCGCCCTCGCCCATGATTACGTCAACGTGCTCGCTGCTTAGCGCGGATTCAACCTGACTGAGTTGCGCCGGTTTCTCAAATTCAACGGCGAGCGAAATGCCGTGACCATGGAAGACGGGCGCGTGGAGTAACTGCACCGCGATGCGCGGCAGCGTGTCTCCGCCAAGAAGACCGTAGTGGCGGCGGATGCGGGCCTCGTTGCCGCGCAGGTCGGCCTTGGCTTCGCCGCCGAGGACGGGTGCGACATTGAAAGCGACCTGCGTATCGTAAACGACCTTGGGCGGGCTCTGAAAATTCAGCAAGCCAATGGTTTGCTGATGCAACTCGTCGAGGGCGGCGTGGCCGTATTCGGAGGCAGGTTCGAGAACGGTGGCGGAAGCGCTGCGAATGGCTCCAACTTCGCGCAGACGCGCGGCAATCAAACCTAGCGCGACTGCGACGGGATGCGCCGGAACCACGGCCGGAGTGCTGAGGCCGGGGCGGGCATTTTCCAGCCATGGAGCGCGGACAAGGACTCCGGGCTGACCTTCGAGCGCGCCGGATAGATCGACGGTGCTGGCTCCGGCCTTGTGGGCGGTGTTCCAATGTTTGCGCGTGACTTCCTCCGAACCTGCGAAGAAGACGAGGTCGATGCCGTCGAAGGCGGAAGGCTCGATGCGCTGGATGAACGTGACCTCGTCGCCGACGGTCTCAAGCTGGCCGAGTTGCGACTCGTCGTCCATAAGGGAGAAGTTGGCGCCGGCGAAGGCGGACTCGGCGAGAGCTTCGTTGAGTTCCTTGCCGCGGATGGTGGCCGCGCCGACGATTGCGATTTTGGAAGTGTCTGTCATTCGGATGTGTGGTTTTGGACAGGAGGCGCGATGGCCTGCTGCTCACTCTTTCGATGCCGCCGGCGCGAGTAGGCGGCGCGGGC
>JAICYR010000015.1 GCA_025934135.1 Acidobacteriaceae bacterium
ATGCAAGCTCACAGACGCTTTCGACAAACTCCTCCGCCACAATTATCTGTTTAACATTTGCCGTTTGAATGCAATGTAGCAGCGTCGCACCGGATATATTTGTATTAAGCAGGGCCGTCACTCCGCCCACACTGCTTATCCCCATCCATGCCGCATAGTACTCGGGGCAATTCCGCATCAAAAGGCCAACCACATCGCCTTTTTGAATGCCCGCGCCCAGCGCCCATCTTGCATATTGGTTTTTGCGCGACGCCAATCCGTCATAGGTCAGGCACTGACCGTCGGACAACAATGCCGGCGCGGACCCTTGTCGTGCCGCCATCTCATCGGCGATCATGGGCATAATTCTGTCGCGGTTCCGCGCGATCGATGCCGTCAGCTCCAGCGCCCGCATCCATGAATGCGCTGTGGAGCTTCTTGTTTCGGCAATGGCTGTGGTTCCGCTCACGCTGTATTTCCCGCGTCGACAGTAAGCACTGTTCCCGTAATGTTTTTCGCCCCCGGCCCCATTAAAAACTCAATTGCGGTGGCAATGTCCCCTACTTCGGGCAGGCGCCGAAGAGCGCTGCGACGGGTGATCCGTTGCAGGTTTTCTCCCTTCAAGCCCACCGTCATATCGGTTTCCACAAATCCCGGAGCCACAGCATTTACGTTGATCCCCATACACCCAACCTCGCGCGCCAGGGCACGCGTAAAGCCGATCACCGCCGACTTCGTTGCACCATAAGCTACAAGCCCGCTGTAGCCCGTGACCGCTGTGATCGACGAAATGTTCACGACCCTGCCGCCTCCGTCCGCCATCATCGCTCGCGTAACATATTTGGTCAGCACAATTGGAGACAGTGTATTGGTCTGTATAAGTTGCTCTATATGAGTCACCGGCATCATCGCCAGTGGTCCGTCAAAACTTATCCCCGCATTATTGACAAGGCCATAAATTGGACCGAATTCCTTACGCAGTCCCCTCACTAGGCCTTGTATCCCACTGATCTCAGTAAGATCAAACTGGACAAACTGGAACGCCCCGGGATGCGCGGCCTCCGACTCGTGCATTGCCTCTGCCAGCTTGCTATTGGAATTGCGCGCAATGGCAATCACCCGGTATCCCGCGCAAACAAGCCGTAGCGCCGTGCCCAGGCCGAGACCGCGACTGCCGCCCGTCACAATTACGTTAAGCATTGCGGCGCAATACTTTGCCTGACTCGGCCACCGTCAGCGCTGGAATGAAGTTGATCGCGGCGGGGACTTTATAAGAAGAAAGTGACTTTCGGCAGAGCAGCAGGATATCGTCCTGAATCGATCTCGCATTGCACTGTGTCGGCTGTGGATCACGCTGTAGCACCACGTCTGCTATTACTAGGCTTCCTGTTACCGGGTTCTTCTTGGTCCGTACAAGCGAAGTTCGCACCGCTGGATGCTGGTTGATAACGGCCTCCACCTCTTCCGGATGCACTTTGAGGCCGCCTACATTGATCGTCCCATCTCGTCTTCCCATAAAGTAGTAGCGGCCATCTCGCTGCTCAAGCATGTCGCCCGTATCCACAAACCCGTCCGCGCTCCTCAGGGCCGGCGCGCCTTCGCCTAGATACCGGCTCGCGTTTCGGCTCGAGCGGATCCGTAATGAGCCGCATTCCACTTTCATCTCTACCTCGTCGGTGTTTTCCATTGCGCTCGCTGGAAATCCCGCGCGGCCGTCCTTCACCTCAAATGCCACGCCTGCTTCAGTAGACGCGAACGCGTGGACAATCTGCGCATTCGGGTAGATAACATGCAGGGCATTCAGAATTGGCTGGTCTGCTATCTCACCTGATAACCGAACGTATTCAGGTGCTATTGTTTGCGCCGCCCCGCTCATTAATGCTTTCCGCCATTGCGAGGGTGTTCCGGATATATAAGTAATGCCATGCTTCGCGGCTCGCGTCAGAAACTCCGCCGTTGGCCCCCGGGAAGATGACAGCACGAGCGATGCTCCCGTCAACACGCAGCGGAGCAGTATCTGCAGGCCCCCATATCTCCGGATGTCGTAAAAGGTGCTCCATACCACCTTTTTCCCGGCATCTTTCACCGGCCCAATCGCTCCAGCCAGGCTTGCCAGTGAATGTGCGACCAGCTTGGGAACTCCGGTTGTGCCCGATGTAAGCAGCACCCATTCCGTCCGGTAATACGCATCGCCGTCTTCGCGTCCGAGCGCGACCGCCTTGCTGCATGGGCAAAACAGAATTGACCGCGTGTGGCCAAAGTGTTGTATTGGCCTGTCAGAAACAATCGCATCTATCCCGGCCGAGTCCATAACAAAGGGTAGGTGTTCAAGCGAAAAGTCGGGCGGGCAGATGACTAGCCGGCTCGCCAGTCCATCAAGCTCAATTAGGGCCGAGGCGGCCGTGAGCTGGCTCGACGTCGCCACCAGCACCGACCGTCCTCGAAGCTCAATACCGCGACCGTAAAGGGCCGAGCCTGAAATTAGATCACTCTGTGTGACCGCAGCTTCATCGTCCGCGATCACGCAATCGTGAAACTCACCTCTGCACCGCAGAGCGGCCCTTAGCGACGTCCATTCACTGTGGTTGCTTTGCTGCATTCTCATACAGTTCCACCAGCTCGCCGAACGTAACCGGAAACAGCGCATCCTCGGAGGCGCTGAAAGGATCTAGCCCAAGCACGTTTTCAAGCCGGGCGACGATAATTGCAAAGGAGAGCGAATCAAGCCCGGACTGGATAAGTTCCAGGTCGTCCGTCAGGCGCGCCAACTCCAGGCCTTGTTCCGTCGCCACCTGCGTGAACTGCGTTACAACTTCCGATCTTATTTCCATATCAACCCCTCAAGGCAGATAAAAACAAACGCTATCTCTCGTCCTGACATAAAGCAGCTTGTACCTGTAAGTGAAATCACGCCGTCTTACTTTCTCTTGCAGACGGCATTAGGATGACATTTTCTCCCATCGCGTTTGGAAGCGCGGTTGAGATATTGGTGAAGATGGTTGAGTCCAGCCACTTTTCTATAAATTGCGGAATGGCTGCGCGGCCCTGTCGATTTGAGAACGAGTGGTTCGAGCCGTCCACTACCTCAACTGACACGCTGGCCTGCTGACCCGCGCTGGCAAGAATGTGCTGTAAGTAGTCGAACTCGCCCGTGCGGGCCTTCAATCCCGCCGACCTCCTGCTGGGCGCCCGCAGTATCAGCACCGGCACCCCGCCGCGCACAACTTCTTTCCAGCAGCGTAGAAGTTTTACGTTCGCGTTCGCCGGAAGCCCCTCTTGCCTTAGCTTGCGCCGCACCTGCTTCAGCAAATCAAATGCGCCGCTCAATAGTCCGCCCAAGTGGCTTCGCCGGGACCAAAGGTTAAGTTGCTGCCGAAACTTCGGAGTATCCAGCCTCTGCATGTTGAAGTATGGATCCATCAACACCATGCCCAGGCACTGCCCGCTCGTAGCGGCTGCATAGATGGCGGAAACAGCTCCCGCGCAATGCCCCGCGACAACCATCCCGGGTAGCTTGTATCGCCGCACCAACTCCTCAATCAAGGTCGATACCTTAGCTCCATATCCTCCAGAGTTAATGTATCCGAGCCAGTCCGCGGGCGGAGCATCGTCTGAGTCTCCAAACCCCGGCAAATCAACGCGGAATGACGGGTGTCCCGCTGCGGCAAGCGCGCTGGCCCAGCCCACGGCGGCATCTCCGTTGCCTGCCCTCGTGGCATAAAGGCCGTTCAGAAATAGCACACCGGCCTGTGCGCCACGCGCTGCGCGCGAATGTGGTCGTATCCCTCTGGGCCTATGGTAAGTTACCCACATGCCATCCAGCGACACTAACTCGCGGCCTTCAATTGTTTGTTCCATCGACTCCATGGGTATGTAACCGCAAAGCTCCAGCGACCCACTTATAGGTCGATTCGTAAAGTGCGCTCAGGTCTTGGCTGTCGTCGTATCTTCTGTAAGGCATTGACGGTGACTGGGCACTCGATCCAAATCTGTCAACCTTAACTGGCCGGCCCCGGTCATCGAGGAATGCGCCTTCATCCCGCAATCCATCCAGTGCCCCAAATGCGAAGGACTCGTGCCACAATTTGCTCTGCCATTCGTATCCATGCACTTCGATGGACGTACCGCCCTCTAGCTCACGGATATATTCCGAAGCTGACTTTCGGTTTTCCGGCGACTCATACAGTTGCTCGATACCCGCCCACCGCCGCAGAATCGCGCGCATCGCCTGGTTTGCATTCACCGGCGGAGACCATAGCAGCAGCGCCTCGCCTGCCCCGCCGGAAAAACATCTGCCGGCCAGAACAGCTCCTAGCTCAACGCCGTGCAATAAAAGCGGAAGTTCCGGACGTTGCTGCGCAAACCAATTGGCCAGAGCTTCGGCATCCGCGCGCCATTGTTCAAAGCTCGCCGACTCAAAATCACCTGTGCTCTCGCCTGTGCCGCGATGGTCATACCGCAGCACCTCGATTCCGCGCGCAGCCAGGTACCGCGCCCACCGCACCCATGCGTTGTATGCGAACTGTCGCTCCGACGCAAAGGGTCCCACCAGCAATACTCGTGCTTCCGGACGGCCCGCCCGGTGCAGCATCGCATACAGATGTGCACCGGGAACCGGAATGTATCCGGCGTGCTCTTCCAGAACTACGGCCGATGCAGGGGCGCACCGCATTAGGCTGCGGCCGCCATCGCGTCGGCACGATTGTAGACAATCGTGTCGATCAGCGCGCGAAGCAGATCGACGCCTTCAAATAGATCCACCTCCGGGCCAACAGGATGGTTCGCCTTCTCTACCTCAAAGGCTTGAATCAGCCCCGCTGTGTGGGCTATGTCACATACTCCGTGAACGTCCGTATATTCCATCTCCGTTGATCCCAGCCCCGCCGCCAGCTCCGCCAGATATGGCATGAACTTCTGGATAAACCCTTCAAAGTAGGCCATCGTCAGCAACGACGGAACTCCCTGTAGCCTCCCCAGGAACCGGCGCATATTCGTAAGCGCTTCATCCACTGCCAGCGAGTCCGCCGCATCGGGATACGCGTGCGCCGCGACTGCAAACTTCCTCATCATCACGGGGTGCGCATCCGTAACTTCTTCGTGCAGGTTTTCCAGAAGAATCGGCTTCGCCTCTTCTGACTTGGTTGCCATCACCGTGGCCGTCATCCAATAGATAAAATTACCCTCCAATACAGAGGTATACCGCGCAATGATGTCCCGCCGTTCCGCATTGCTCAAAAGCCTCAAGTCAGGCAACGAGGCCATCTGCTCATCAATCATGCGGTCCAGAGTTTCCTTAATGCCGGCATCCTGTGCGGCGTTCTGTGGTTCCCGTGGTACAGTCAACGTCGTAGTCATAAGTTACCTTCCTGCAAGTTTTTTGGATTTTGGGTTGCCCGCATGGGATACTCCGGCTTCGCCCACACCATCATGCGCGGCGACATGGTGTGTCGAGTTCTGCCCGCATTTTCAAGATATGCTTGCCGGTCGCAGCTGACGTCTGCAGCCTGGCAGAGAATCGAACTACTCGTAATCGCTCACGCGCTCTTGTTCTCCACATCATCAATGGGATCGATCGCCTCAAATTTCGGCAGCTCATTCGGCCCGTAAATCGACGCCAGCACCGGCACGTTCAGATACGCGGCCACTTCGTCCGTGCTGCGGAACTTTGGATCGAAAAAGTCCGTCAGCAGCGCCGCCGCTAGGCTTAGGAAGAGCGCGGTGCCGATTCCGGCCAGCATGATCTTGCTGCGCAGGTGGACATGCGTCGCCGGCACAAATGCCTTCTGGACTACAGCCACATTCAATATCTTGTTCGCATCCAGCTCATCCGAGATGCGCGCTTCTTCCCTCTTTTGCGAATACAGCAGATAGTTGGTCTCCGCGGTTTTTGCCCTTCGAGTCAGGTCCTGCTCTTGGATCGATTGTGCGTTCAAACTGTGAAGGTTCTGGCCGTCGGCCACCAGCAGGCTCGCATCCGCTGTGCGCCTGCCAAGCAGCCCCTGCAACTGGGCCTGCGCCTTCGCCATTTCGGTCCGGATCCATTCATACGCGGTGTTCTGATTGGTCGCCTCTTCATGCAGCGGCTGACTCTCTTCCCGCGCTATCGCCGCCTTGGTGTCTGCAATCCTCTTGTCCAAATCAACCACCGGCCTATATGTCGGCTGGTACTTGGCTGTCAGTTGGTCTCGCTGAAGTTGTAAGGTCAGCAGCGTCCCCTTCAGATTTTGCAGTAATTGCGGATTGTCGGAGGCCCTCTTCTCTGTCACCAGACGTTGCGGAGTGCTCTTCTCCAGCTCTTTCAAACTGGCGATCCGCTTTTCTGTCTCGGCAATCTCAGCTTCTGTCTCATTCGATGAGGCCTTCAAATCTGCGCGCTTGCTCACCATCTGGTCTCGCGTAAGTGACGGAGCGACAAACTTGGCATCCGCAATCTGCTGTTCTATCGCATCCAACTGCTTCTTATAGATGTCCGCCTGCTGCTCAAAGAATTTGTAATCCCGCCCTGCCTGTCTTATTTGTTGATGCTTCTCAAGATATAGAGCGATCAATGAATTCAGAACATTCGCGCTCACCTGCGGATCGTCCGAGTTATAACTCAGTCCAATAACATTGCTCTTCTTGATCGGTTCAATCTTTAATTTGCTGTTCAGCCGCTCAACTGCCCGGTCCACTTCAGCATTTGAAGGCTTCGCTCCGGCAAGCCCATTTTCCAGCACCACTTTGCGCAGAATGTCGTGGGTCCTCAACAACTCCAGTTCGGAGTCAAGATCTGCCTCGCTCACCTCTTCCGAAGGCGCTTGATAATTCACCGTGCGTTCCGGAGAAATCATCGCGTCCGATCTCGCCCTTTGCACAAGCAGCTTCGCGGACGATTGATATTGGCTGGGCAGCAGAAACGCCAGGAGAAGGGCAGCGCCTATCGTCGCAAAAAATATGATCGACAGGAGCCCCTTGCGCCGGAATATCACCGACGCCACTTCGCGCAGCGCCACAGGCTGGGGCGCCGACTGCACAATTAGAGCTGATTGCATTGGAAACTCGGTTCAGCTATCTCAAAGCCGGTCCGGATTGCTTACCTACACTAAGTGGCTATGTTATGAGGCAGCTTTAGAATGTCCCGGGATATACGCTCATGCCCACACCCGGCGTGGGAATCAATTGATGGATCTTCGACCAGGTGTTCTGTGGAACGTACACTAGATCACCAGGATGCAGATATACGTCTTCCCGCAGATCGCGATGCTTCAAAAGCTTTTTCACGTCGATCACTTGTCCCTGCGCCAGCATGTTTCCCTCCCGCCGGAACAGCACCACTTGTGAATCCTTGCCGCGGTCTGGAGCCAAGCCTCCCGCAATCGCAATCGCTTCCGTCACCGTAATGGGGCCGCGAAGCTCATACTTCCCTGGCTTTGCCACTTGACCCATCGCGATAAAGTAGCTCTTTTCCAGGTCCTTCGGAGTCACCGAAACCACGGGCCTATTCAAGATGCTCGAATACTTCTTCTCCACAAGCTCCTGCACTTGCGGTAGCGTGAGCCCGCTCACATGCGCGTCGCCCACTTCCTTTAGCGAAACGAACCCATCCGGCTGCACCACAAGCGTCTGGTTGAACTCCGGAGAGAACTGGAAATTCAGGTCAAAACTGTCTCCTGACCGCAGCGTGTATCTTGGAAACCTCTGATGAAGCGAGGGAGAATTCGTCGACGCCGGCTCCGCCACCGCCGTCTTCTGCTTCGTTTCCGCTCCGGCCGCTACCGCCATGCACAAAAGCAGCGCCCCGGCCCATGCCATCCAGCTTTTTCGCTTTGTCAGAAACATCCCCGCTCCTATGCCGTGAGCGCCAGGTCAGACAGGTCCGTCACCGGCCTCACCGGCACGCTCGCAATTTGGAACCCGTCAAGTTCCACCGCGATCGACTGCCGAATCGTCTCCACCGAAAGTACAAACCGGTTCCCAGACTTGGTCCGCTGAACGATTCCGCGCAATCCCTCCAGCGGGCCTGCCACAATCTGTACCGGATTCCCGGCGGAAAGATATGGATGCGGCCCCACTTCCTTACCGCTGATCAGAATTTTCCGAAGCGCCTCAATCTCATCATCTGCAATCGGGCTCGGAGTCACCCCCGATCCCGCATAGTGCAGCACCCCCGGCACCTGGAGAGGCTGGAACCGCTCCCGCGCTCCGGTCCGCACAAACACGTATCCGGGAAACAACGGCAGCGACACCCGGCTCGATCGCTTGTTCCAGCGATGCACCGCCTGGTACAGCGGCAGAAAATACGCCAGGCCCCGCTCTTCAAAATGACGTGCCACCGCCTTCTCATGGCGCGCCCACGTGTAAACCGCATACCATCGCGGGCGATTCTCAACTACCAGAATTGGACCGACCGATTTGGGCTCAAGCCCCGAACATACCGCTGCGCCGCTGAGTGCCATTGCTCACCTTTTCTGCAAGGCTTCGCCATCCTCAACCGCTCTGAGGCTTTTCCCACAGCTTCTGCTTCGCAGAAAACGATGGAACCACTGGCAAAAGTCTTGCTGAAACTAAAACCCGCGGATATGGATCGCCGCTGGTATGCTCGATCTCCGCAATCATAACGCTCTCTCAAAACCGTTCAAGGGGTCACTCTTCTCTTTTTCATCGCAAATCAGAGCAACTCTTTCCCTGAAGCACTACTCCTTTAGAAAGACGGGCTTTGACGATCAAGTTCGTATTTTGCTAGAGTTTTCCACGCTCCCGGGCAGAGGGTCGAATTGCCCGAGGGTAGCTGGATTGCTGGGGTCGAATATCTCGGATCTATCGGGAAATGCTTCCCCGTGATTTTCGCGGTTTCACTGCGCGTCCTACCCCCTTGGGCACGCATCGTTAGCATTTCGCGTCGTCAGTGGCTTCCCCAGCCTCATCTCGCGAAAATGCTTTAGCAAGGAGCCAGGGCCATGCTGAAAAATTTCGGTACTCGGGACCGGCCCTCTCGAACAGTTGAATTCCCCAGAATCCAGCTATTAGCCATCATGGTGACCCAATGGAACTCCTTCAGGAAGTTGAACACCCACACAAATCCCGCCTGCTCATCTCCGACCACACCCTGTTGGGCTGCGAACTCATGGCCAGGGGCCTCGAATCCGGGATCGGCCAGATCCAACTGGTCGCACGTGCAACAAGTGGAGCGGAAGTTCTCCGCCTCGCCCAGGAGCATAATCCTGACATCGCCCTCGTCAGTGCCGTGCTTTCCGACGGCCCTCTCGCCGGATTTAAAACCCTGCCCGTCCTCCAAAGCCTCGTCCCGCGCTGCTCTGTGATCGTCCTCCTCGACGAAATGGACGTGGACCTCGTCGTAGACGCCTTCCGCGCCCACGCCCGCGGCGTCTTCTTTCGCGCCGAGCCCATCGAGAACCTCATTAGGTGTGTCAACGCCGTTCACGAAGGACAGGTCTGGGTCGGCTCCCGCGAACTCAGGCTCGTCCTCGATGCCTTCTCCGAGTCCGCACCCTTCCACGTCCCCACCAGCGCCGGACTCAACCTCACCCGGCGTGAGCTCGACATCGCCACCCTTGTCGCCGCAGGAAAAAGCAATCGCCAAATCTCACGCAGCCTCAACATCAGTGAGCACACTGTAAAAAACAACCTCTTCCGCATCTTCGAAAAAATAGGAGTAGGCAGCCGCGTCGAGCTGGCCGTCTTCATCATGAACGTCCACCAATACGCCCCCTTCCGCGGCCCCACTCCGCTGGACAAGCTCGCCGGCTAACCGGTCATAGATCAGTTTGAGAAGCGTGCCGATGATATATCACAAGCACGGCCAATTTAGGTGCCCAATATCCTGATTGCGCAAAGTCCTTGTTCTCAACAAACCCTCGTCAAAAACAAATCCGCTCGCAAATCGTTGCTCCACATCATGCATCTTCTTCTCGTTTCTCCACCGCGCGTAGGAAAACCAAACCATCTCTTTCTGCGTCTCTTAGAAAGGCAGGTTGGCGCTCGAACCCAATCGAAAATCGTGTTCCAAAGGAAGGGCAAGGCTCGTGTCTCAATACAAAGGCAAAGTCAAGTGGTTTAACAACGCCAAAGGCTACGGATTCATAGGACGAGACGACGGACCCGACGTTTTCGTCCACTACAGCGCCATCCAAATTGATGGATACAAAAGCTTAAAAGAGGGGGACGAGGTCGAGTTTGACATCGTTCAGGGGCAAAAGGGTCCACAGGCCGACCAGGTGGTTCGCCACCAGGATGCGGCCTGATCCAGTCTCGACGTTAGCGCGCCCTCCGAACGATTGGATCGCGCGCGCGCAACCAGAACCCAGCGGCATTGACCGGCTGGGTTTTTGCGTTCCTAAAAAATCTGTCAACCCCTACACCAAAAAACCTCTCCTAAATCCCACAAATTACAAACCAACGTGGCCCACTCAAACCCGACGGTGGCCCACGCCGGGGCCCCCAACGCCGGGGCCCCATGGACGTGTCTTTGTCCATGGGGTGGACAATAGGTCTTCGTTCGCGGGGCGGATTCAAGCCCTATTTTGGCTTGAGTGGGGGATACGCTGAACGCCAAGTGCCCCATCCTTGAAGGGCGCGCAGCGCTCTGCAAGGGTGGGAGGCGCTGACCGCTGCCCATTGTTTTTCCCTGTCAAGCCCCTCAGCCCAAAATTTGTCCTAACTCCTTCATTCCAAAAAGCAAAAAACTTCGCCCAATATGCATGTGAATTATTCCGATTCGATAAAATAGATACAGAAGCTAAATTTCATCAAAGGACCGCCATCGGCGGTCTTTTTTTATGCTCCCAAACGCCGCCTCGTGCGACCAGCGTGAGCAGCCACGCGAACAGGCACCCCAGCGCGCGTGGTTTTCGCGTGCAGGGAAAGAAGCACGAACCGCTGGACGCGCACAATCCTGCAGTCCTTTTTCTTTCCGCCCAACCGAAAGGAGAACCTCATGGCTCAATCCAAACCTGCCTCTCTGTGCAGCCACCTCATGCCCTCCGGCAAGCCCTGCCGCGGAGTCGCGCTCCGCAACGAGCGCTATTGCCGCTCTCACATCCGCAACTACCGCATCCTCGAGCTCGACCTTGCCCGGAACGCCGCCATCGAACGGCTCGCCTTTGAGGTTCGGCGCATGGATCTCCACGACCTTCTCGTTCTTATCCAGAAAAGACTCGTCACCCTCAGCCGGTCCTATACGATCGCCCGCTTCCCGGAAATCTGCTTTCTCCTCACCGTCGCCATCGACTGGCTCTATGACGCAAGGTCCGCGGAATCAAACATCAGCCAGCAAACCCCTTTGGATCAAACACCTGAGGACCTCGAACAGCTAAGTCCCAATGAATTCAATCAGATGATCGCAGGACTCTTTAAATCAAACACATAGCAGAGAGCCGATTTGTAAATCCCATAGAATCAATCATCTCTAAAAACCAGCAAAAAAGCAGATTGAAGAATTCGGGATCATGTCGAACCTTGAATCACTAATGGCTGATGGCTAATGGCTAATGGCTAATGGCTGGATGGCTAATGGCTAATGGCTGATGGCTAATGACTTTAGTTGGCTGGTATCGTAGAACTGCCATGGACAACCGCACCATTGCCCAGCTCTTCTACGAAACCGCCGACCTGCTGGAAATCAGCGCGGGAGACCCATTCCGAATCCGCTCTTATCGCCGGGCGGCCGAGGCCGTCGAGTGTTCCACCGTTCAGCTAAGCGACATTGCCGACGATCCGAAAAAGCTCCTCGCCATCCCCGGCATCGGCAAGGGAATGGCCGCCAATATCCGCGAGATGCAGACCACCGGGACTCTGCCTCTTCGCGAAGAACTATTACTTAAGTACCGTCCGTCCATGCTCGACCTGCTCAAGCTGCCGGGCATGGGGCCCAAGTCCGTCGCGCTCATGTGGGACGCCCTTCAAATAGCTTCGATTGAGGAACTTGAGGCGGCAATCCTCGCGGGACGCTTGAACGATCTTCCCCGCTTCGGAGCGAAGCAGATCGAGAAGCTCCGCAAGGGCATCGAGGACTACAAGCGCAACAGTGGCCGCTTCCTCATCGACACCGCCGAGACCGCCGCCGACAAGCTCATCGCCTACCTCCGCACCTTTCCCGGACTCGACACCATCGAGCCCGCCGGCTCTCTGCGACGGGGCCGCGAAACCTGCGGCGACCTCGATATCCTCGTCACCGGCCCGGCCTGCTCTGAGGACAAGGTCTCCGCCGCCGTCGAGCATACCGCCGCCTATCCGCCCATTGTGGACCTCATCGCCAAGGGCCAGAACAAGGTCAGCTTCCGTCTCCGCAACGGCCTTCAGGTTGATGTGCGGCTCCTGCCGGAAGCCTCCTACGGCGCGGCCCTCCAGTACTTCACCGGCTCCAAGGCCCACAACGTCAGCATCCGCCAGCGCGCCCTCAAGCGCGGCTACACCCTCAACGAGTACGCCCTGGCCCGCGTCGACGACGGCTCTATCGTCGCCGGAGCCACCGAGCACGACATCTACGCGGCCCTCGGCCTCCAGTGGATCCCGCCCGAGCTCCGCGAGAACAATGGCGAGATCGAGGCCGCAGAAGCCGGGACCCTTCCGATCCTCATCGACCAGCCCGACATTCGGGGCGACGTCCACATGCACACCACCGCGACCGATGGACGCAACACCATCCGCGAAATGGCCGAGGCCGCCATCGCCCGCGGCTACGAGTACATCGCCATCACCGACCACTCCAAGAACCTCGCCATGACCAACGGCCTCGACGACGCCCGCGCCCTCGAGCACATCCAGCGCATCCGCCAGGTCGAGCAGGAGCTTGAGGGCCGCATCCGCATCTTCACCGGCATCGAGGTCGACATCCTGGCCGACGGCGCGCTCGACCTCTCCAACGAAGTCCTGGCCCAGATGGACGTCGTCATCGCCAGCGTCCATTCCCTCTTCAACCAGCCGCTCGAAGAGATGACCGCCCGCGTCCTTCGCGCCATCGAGAACCCTTACGTCCGCATCCTCGGCCATCCCACTGGACGCCTTCTGCTCCGCCGCGAGGCCTTCCAGATCGACCTGCCCGCGATCCTCCGCCGCGCCGCCGAACTAGGCGTTGCCATGGAGCACAACGCCTACCCCGACCGCCTCGACCTCCGCGACCGCGACCTCCACCACGCAAAAGAGCTGGCCTGCAACATCGTTATCAACACCGACGCGCATCATACCAGCCACATGGAGAAGATGCGTTACGGAATCCGCCAGCTTCGCCGCGCCTGGCTGCGGAAGCAGGATGTCCTCAACACCTTGGGAGCGCGCGAGTTCTTGGCGGCTCTGCGCCCGCGCCCAGCCTGATTTCCGGAGTAGAATTCGAGCACGCAGCCTATGAGCGAAGAGAATCCGTCCTACCGCATAGTCCTCATCATCGTCATCGCGACCATCGTGGTCATTGGCGCCATTGCCGCTTACGTCTACTTCGGCCGCACGCCAAATCCGTATCAGGGACAGATTCTCAGCGTCAACGTCTACCCAATCCATCGCGATCTCACGCAGCCCTCCACCACGGAAGGCATGGGGGGACAGAATCAGACCTACGACGAGGTACTCGTCTTCGCCGACGTGAGCGTAAAGAACACCACCAATATCCCACTGTACCTCCGCGACATGACGGCGATTGCGGATCTCCCCAACGAGACCTCCCACTCCAGCGCCGCTTCCGGCGAGGACTTCCCCAAGGTCTTCATCGCCTATCCTGAAACGAAGCAGTACGAAAAGCCGCTGCTCGCACGCGACATCACTATCCAGCCCGGCCAGCAGATCCAGGGGATGATGATCTTCAATTTCCAGATGAGCAAGGAGCAATGGCAGTCGGCATCAGACGTGGCGATCTATATCTCCTTCGTCAACCAGAACCCGCTCGTCATGCACCTCAAAAGCCACTGACATCAAGCCGCATCGCAATTGGCAATTCGCTATTGCCTGCTGGCTATTGGCTGTTGTTCCCTACCGCACCACTCCCATATTGTCCGCAGGCCAGTAGATGAACGCGGCCTTGCCATAGATCACATTCCGGTTCACCGGCCCAAAGTCGCGGCTGTCGCTCGAAATTGACCTGTGGTCGCCCATCACGAAGTACTCATTGGTCGGGACCACGATCTTCGGATACGAGCGGTCGTCCCGGTAGCGCGCCGGAACATACGGCTCAGCGATGCGCTTGCCGTTCACATACACCCGCCCGTCAGCAATGCGCAGCGTGTCGCCCGGCAGCGCGATCACCCGCTTGATGTAGCTCTTGGAGAGATCGAGCGGATAATGGAACACCACCACATCTCCGTGTGAGATGTTCTCGAAGTGGTAGGCGAACTTGTTGATGAACAGCCGGTCCTGGTCGCGCAGCTCCGGCTGCATCGACGTGCCCTCCACCCGCACCGGTTGGTAGATGAACGTGATGATCATGAACGAGGCGGCCACCGAGATCAGCACGTCGCGGAACCAAAGCCTCAACGCCCCGCGGCTCTCAGGCCTCTGCTCTTCCGGCGCCGGCGGCCCGGGATTTACAGGATTCTCTTCACTCATCGGATTCGCTGTTTTCTATTCTATGCTGCGGAAACCACTAACGTTAAGACGCGCCGCACACGCCATTGGTTACGCCGGCCCCGAAATGCCGTACCATATCCGCACGAGATGACCGCTTCCGCCTCTCCGGTTTCCGCGCACCCCCGACGTTTCGCTGCCGCCCACGCCGTGCTGGAGCAGGCCGTCCGCGACCGCGCCTTTCCCGGAGCCGCCTACGGAGTTCTCCTTAATAAGGAGGTCCTTGCGCTCGACGCCGTTGGCCGTTTCACCTATGCTCCAGACGCGCCGCCGGTCACGCCGCCCACGGTATTCGATTTGGCCAGCATCACCAAAGTCCTGGCCACCACCGCCACCGCCATGCTGCTCTACGACCGCGGCCTTCTCCGGCTCGATATGCCTCTCACCGAAATCCTGCCCGAATTCGCCGCTGGTCCGGGCCCGAATCGAAATCGCGTGACCATCCGCTCCCTGCTCGCGCATTCCTCCGGCCTGCCCGGTTATCTGCGCCTCTTCGAGCAGCACCATTCCCCGGCGGCTATGCTCGATGCCCTGATGCACGTCCCGCTGGAAGCACCACCAGGAACCCGCGCCGAATACTCCGATATAGGATTCATGCTCCTGGGCCGCGCCCTTGAAGTCCTCGCAGGCGAGCCACTTTCTGACTTCTTCCAAACAGAAATCGCCGTCCCGCTGCGGCTCGCATCCGCACGCTTCAACCCGCCCGCCGAATGGCGCCACCAAATTCCGCCAACCGAAAACGATACCTCCTTTCGCCATCGAATCATTCAGGGCGAAGTGCAGGACGAGAACTGCTCCGCTCTGGGAGGAGTGGCCGGACACGCCGGTCTTTTCGCCAACGCTCTCGACGTCCTGCGCTTCGCCGCCTGCATTCTGGCCGAAGGCAAAACTGCGACCGGCGAGCAATTGTTCCGGCCGGAAACCGTCCGTCTATTCGCCACACGCGAAACCCAGCCTTTCGGCACAACCCGCGCTCTCGGGTGGGACACACCCTCGAAGCCATCCTCTTCCGGCAGGTTCTTCAGCCCCAACTCCATCGGCCATCTTGGCTATGCCGGGACCTCGCTCTGGATCGACCAAGATCGCAGCTTCGCCGTGGTTCTGCTCACCAATCGCACATGGCCCGACCGCTCCAATAATGCCATCCGACAGGTCCGGCCCGCCTTTCACGATTCCATCTTCGCCGCAATCTGACTCGTGACCGGACATTTTTCCGTAGTCAAATCTGCCCCGCGGCGATAAAATGAGGCAGCACACGTGTACGAAGTTTGGACAAATTATGGCCACTATGACGCAACCCGAAACCGGCATTAAGAACGGACATTTTTCGCCGGAGCATCTGCCCTTACACGATCTCGTCACCGAAAGCACGAATGAGGCCTCACAGGGGTTCGACACAAAATCCGCGCTGGAAATCGCGCGCATCATCAATCACGAAGATTCCCGAGTTGCCGCCGCGGTCAAGAAGGCCCTGCCGGAAATCGCCCAGGTCATCGACTCGGTCGCGCGCAGCCTGCGCGATGGCGGACGCCTCATTTATATAGGGGCCGGCTCCAGCGGCCGCATCGCCTCGCTCGA
The DNA here is from genome assembly GCA_025934135.1 of Acidobacteriaceae bacterium. Taxonomy (GTDB): domain Bacteria; phylum Acidobacteriota; class Terriglobia; order Terriglobales; family Acidobacteriaceae; genus Silvibacterium. Next base: position 16,105 of record JAICYR010000015.1, read on the forward strand.
CGCCTGCGAGTGCCCCCCGTATTTCTCCACTTCGCCCCAGACCATCCAGTACATCATGGCCGGAGGACCCAAGGCGCTCGCCTCGCCCGTCGAGGTGAATGAGGACTCCGAAGAACTGGGCCAGCGCGACATCGCGCGCCGCCGCCCCAGCCGCAAAGACGTCATCATCGGCCTTTCCGCCAGCGGACGCACGCCTTATGTGGTCGCCGCTGTAGCCTACGCCCGCGCGCGCGGCGCCAAGACGGCCTGCATCACCTGCAACCAGAACACTCCGCTCGCCGCCGCCGCCGACATTGCCATCGTCGCCGAGGTAGGCCCCGAAGTCATTTCCGGCTCCACTCGCATGAAGGCCGCGACCGCCCAGAAGATGATCACCAACATGATCACCACTGGTGCCATGACCCGCATGGGCTACGTGTATGAAAACCTCATGGTCAACGTCCACATGCAGAACTCAAAGCTAGTCGAGCGCGGCATCGGAATCCTCATCCGCGCCTGCGGCATCACCCGCGAGCGTGCCGTCGAGGTCATCAAGTCAGCCGGACGCAGCGTTCCCGTCGCGCTAGTCATGCTGAAGGCCGGCGTGGACAAACCCGAAGCCGTGCTACGCCTGACTCATTCGGATAACAACGTTCGCGTGGCCATCGAAGACACAACGACAGAAATCTAGCCACACTTTCTTCCGATTGCAATCACCCGCCGCGATTCAGCACGGCGGGTTTTCTGCTTCAGGGCTTGGAGTTATGCGGATAATCCACCCGCACCGCCACGATCTCATACGGATGCACCGGCACCGTGACCTTATTACCTGTGACGGACAGCGGCGAACCTTCAGGCTTTTCCATCAGGTTCGTCTCCGTTGCTCCGGTCGCTCCCGGAGGCACAGTAATGGTGATGCTGCCTGACTTCCCTGCCCACTCGTACAGGTGGAAGATCAGCGCATTCGAGTCCTCGGCCTTCTTCATCGCCGTCATCACCACGTTGTTCGGCTCGACGGAAACGAACGAGTGCCGCGCAGCCATATCGCCCGTGCGCGCAGCCATATCGCCCGTGCGCGATGCAGGTGGTAATTGAAGTTGAAGCCATGCCGAACGCTCATGGCCTGCCGCCAGCCGCCGCCATGCGGATAAAGCGCGTAGCGGAAGTGCTGGTGCCCCCGGTCGGCGTTGGGATCAGGCCAGACAGGCGAGCGCAGCAGCGTAAGCCGCAGCACGTTTCCGCGCGCATCATAGCCGAACTTGGAATCGTTGATCAGGCTGAAGCCGTGCTGCCCGTCTCCCAGGTCGGCCCATCGCTGGGCCGGGACTTCAAACTGCGCCTTCTCCCAACTGTTGTTGCGCGTGGTCGCGCGCTCAATCGTGCCATACGGAATCTCAAACGTGGCCTTGTCGCTCGAAGCTGCCAGCGGAAACGCCGCCTTCAGCAACTCGTGAGTCTCATGCCAGTCCACATCATTGGTCACGACAACTTCGTCCGAACCTTCCGCGAGACTGATCTCCTGCACGAATTTCGATTTGTCGGTATGATGCGTCACGCGGACCACCGCCCGCATCGGCCCTTTCTCCACAAGATCGACCGAGTCGGCGGTGTCCAGTTTCGTGGGAGGAACATCATACGTGCCCGGATCAATGTTCCACGCATCGTAATCCTTCGGCAGATCATGGTAGAGTTGCAGCTCATTGCCGCAGCTATGCGGAGCAAGAGCCTCGAATCCGGCCTTCTTATCGAACAGGCTGGTGATGCAGCCCGTCACCTTATCCACCACCACGCGCAGATCGGCGTTTTCCAGCGTCAGCCCGGAAACCTTAAGGTCGCTCGCAAACGTCCGCTTGCCCGGAACAATATGCAGTACCTCATAACCCAGTGAAGGCGCATTCTTCACGTCCACCAGCAGCTTGAAGGTATGCGTCGCCGCATTCGATGACAGCACCTCCGACGGCAGCACGCGACCCTGCGCATCGAGCACTGAAACCGCTGACGCGGCCTGCGGCATCTGCACCGTTACGGTCGTGAGTCCCGAGCGCTCCCACGCCAGCGGGTTGAACACCATCACGGGAACGCCCGTGCCGCTCGTGTTCACTCGCGCCTTCAGCGTCTCCATCGCCTTACTGGCAATCTGATTGTCTTCCCAGTGGACGACATCGAAATCCTTCTGCGCATCCTTATAGATCACGCCAATACCAGAGCCGGCTGCGAGGTCATGGAAATCGTTAAACGTGATCTTCTTCCACGCACCCGTCAGCCTGTCGTTGGGGTACGCGTCGCCGTCGAGCCACGCCAGCGACGCCACTTTCTCCGCATCCAGAGTCCATTCCGGCGAATGCCGCAGGTTGTACTTCATCTTGGCCTGGGTGGTGTAAACGCCACGATGGTATTCGAGGTAAAGCTCGTCGTCCCACGTGGGAATCGAAATCTTCCCCGCCACAGCCTCCGGGAATTGGTAACCCTTCGCAATCGAGTCGTAATCCCAGGTGCGCGACTCCGGCGCAACCTCCTTTTCAACCGTCGAGAAATAGCTCTGCGCGGTCCCGAACCGCAGCTTCGGAACCACCTTGTCGCTCTTCTCCCAATGCACGCCTTGGTCCAGCATCGATCGCGTTGGGCCGCCGCCGTGGTCGCCCACGCCATACAGGTCCATCATCTCCGTCATCCCGGGAGAGAACTTCCGCGCCTCTGCCAGATTCTCCGACAGCCGCACCGGATCCAGGTTGCGGTTTGCATAGTCATGCGGAAAATACGTCAACACCTTGCTGCCGTCCGGCGACTCCCACCAGAAGAGCTTCAGCGGCAGCTTATTGGTGTCGTTCCACGTCATCTTCTGCGTCACGAAGTAATCAATGCCGGACTTCTTATAGATCTGCGGCAACTGCCAGTTATATCCGAATGAATCCGGATTCCATCCGATCCGCACATTCACGCCATAGTGCTGCTCATACCAGCGCTTTCCAATCAGGATGGACCGCGCCGTCGATTCGCCGTCGGGCAGATTCAGGTCCGGCTCAACCCACATACCGCCCACCACTTCCCAGCGGCCTTGGTTGATACGCTTCTTGATCTCGTCATTCAACTCCGGATACTTGTTCGCAAGCCACGCGTTGTACTGCGCCGCCGACTGTGTATAGGTGTAGTCCGGATATTCATTCATTAACTGTAGAGCCGTACCGAAGGTGCGCTTCACCACGTCCACCGTTTCGGTCCATGGCCAAAGCCACGCCGCGTCAATGTGCGAGTTGCCGGTTTCATGGAACGTCGCCTGCTGGAGCATCGGCTTCAGCGCTTCAAGCGCCTGCTGCGCCATGTTCAGCGATGCGTCAAAGGCTTTCTGGTCGCCTGCGTCCAGCGCCTTCAGATCAACTTCCGCAATCGCCTTGCTCAGTGTGGCTTGGTCAGTCGCCACATCCTTCGAGAGGCTGGGCACCAAAATCGCAGCCGAAAGAAATTCAGTCCGCTCGTCATCGGGATTGGGCCGGTTCGGGGCAAAATCAATATGCATCTCCGCTCCGGAAAACCGCTTCTTGTCCACCGTCGGCAGCAGCTTCACCGCGACCAGCACGCGATCTCCGGGCTTCGCCTGATCGAACAGCACAATACGCTCCAGGTCATCGCCCATCGCCACGCGCCGCCCATTGAAGTAAATGATCTGCGGAATCGGCCCATTCGCGGTGGCATTAAACCGGAACCATATCCGCGTGCCCGTCAGGTCATAGCCATGCAAGCTCTTCGGCACTTCGATCCACTGCCGAAACCATTCCGCTTCCGTGGGGCCTTCTGTTCCGGACTTGGCAATCGACCAACCCGAATCACCGAGTGAGGTGTCCTCCCCATAAGGTACGTCACCGGCGTGGACGCGCCACTGCCCGGAAGGCAGAGTGTCCAGCTCACCCAGCCGCTGAATCACCTGCCGCTCCTGCGCGGGCAACGATTTCACAATTTGCTCGGCGGACTGCGCTCGAAGAGCGCCCGGAAACGTCAGGGCCAATACGGATGCGGAAAGAAGAGAAACAGAGGCGGTGGCAATTAACTTCACAGCATGACCTCACAATGTTCGATGTGAGGATTATAAACAGAGACCCCGCAATTTCCCTCGCCACGCCCTTCCTTAATCGCCCGGCGTGCGGTCCCGCACGGGATCTTCCTGAAGCATCGCATCCATTTCCTGGTCGAGCTTCGCCAGGTCCTCTGGCAGCTTTCCATGTTGAGCAAACACATAGCGGTTCCCGCCGGACCGCTTGGCGCGGTACATCGCGGAATCCGCAAGCCGCCACAAATCCTGTGCCGAGGTTGCATCGGTGGGATACATGGCGATGCCAATACTCGCCGTCAGGCTTACGGCGTGACCTTCGATCAGAAGCGACTGCCGGAAGCTGTCCAGCAGCACGCGCGCAACGTGACCGGCATCCGACGCGCTCTTCAACTGCCCCAGCAGAACGATAAATTCCTCGCCGCCTGAGCGCGCAATCGTATCCGTCATACGCAGCCTGTCGCGCAGTGTGGAGGCCACCTGCTGCAAACAGGTGTCTCCCGCATGATGGCCATAAGTGTCGTTCACCTGCTTAAAGCGGTCCAGATCCAGGCATAAAATCGCCGCCTGTTGCCCCTGCCGCTCCGCCGCCGCGAGCACCTGCTGCATGCGATCTTTCAAAAGCAGGCGGTTCGGCAGCCCGGTCAGCATGTCATGGTGCGCCTGGTAAACCAGTCTTTCGTAAAGCTGCTGCCGCTCCGTCACATCCTGCACCAGAGAGAACCGCGCCGGACGGCCCTCGAACTGGATCCGATGCGAAGCCATCTCCACCTGAATAGCCGACCCGTCCTTCCGCACATGCGTCCACGGCCCTGAATACAGCGTGTGCTCCCCCGCGTCCTTCAGGCGGTGCTCCAGCCGCGCAACGTCATCGGCGCGGTGAATATCACGAAGCGACAGCGCCAGAAATTCTTCCGGCTTGTAGCCGTAATGGTTCGTCGCCGCCGCGTTCACCTTCACAAATTCCAGAGTTTCCTGGTCGAAGATCAGCATCGGATGCGGGTTCCCGTCAAACAACACCCGATACTCCTCCCGCTGCCGGGCCGTCTCAATCACCTCGCCCTCAACCAGCGTCAGAATCATCCCGAATTCCACAAAATACTTCGGCAGGTTCCAAAGCTCCGATGAGACGTGCACCCCCGGCGCGAGCGCCGCCAGCGCAATCGCCACCGGAAAGACCAGCCCCCACGCCACTAAGCCTGACGTCGCCGTAATCACACCCATCGACCAGCGCTGGAAACCATGCCAGTACACAATCGCGTTGATCAGATAAATCTGCATCAGCAGCGCATAAACCCCGGGGACCTCCCGGTGTGCGAAAATGTCAAACCCGGCCCACGCCAGAGCGGCCATTCCGCACAACACCGCCGCCGCCAGGACGCGGGGCCTCCGCGGCCAGCGGCTGAACACAAAGGAAAACACCGCCGCCTCCGCCACCAGAAACATGGCCAGCAGCAGCACGTTCCTTGGGCTGAATACCGCCAGAAAGATGTACCCCACCGGCGGGACAGCCAGCAGCGCCAGGCCCGATATCCCGAGCGCTCGCGGACTCGACGCTCTCGCCGAAGCCGCAAGAAAACACACGCCGCCCATCAGCAGGCCCGAAAGCGCGAGCGCAGCCACCAGATCGGAACCCAGCCTGACCACCGGGGCAGGTAGCATCAGCGCAAAATGCGCCAGAATAAAGAACCAGCCCGCAATCCAATAGCGCAGCCGCGGAGTGCGTCGCGTCCGGTAAACCGACGCGAACAGCAGCACCAGCAATCCGAGAATCAGGATGTCAAGCAGCGTTTCTTGCATGATCGATGGTTCCTATATCGGCAATGCGACGCACGTCCTCACAAAAAATGAAAAATATCTTCACGTTGTGCGGAGTGTAGCAAGCGAAATACTTCAGGGGGATGACCCGTCGAAAGTGGAGGAGGATGGTGGGCAGTGAGGGACTCGAACCCCCGACTTCCTGCTTGTAAGGCAGGCGCTCTAACCAACTGAGCTAACCGCCCCGGACTTCAACATGAAGCGTCATGACGATCTTGACGCCCCCGTCCGTGCTCCATAGATTCTACCAGCGGTCAACCGCTTCAGTTCAACCAACTTGAGGGAAAATCGACCGCCCTGTGTAGACTGGGATTTCGTGACCAGCCTCATCCTCAACGCCGACGACTTCGGCCTCACGCCCGGCGTCAACCGCTCCGTTCTGGAGCTTGGCGCGGGGGGAGCGCTGACCTCCACCACCTTGATGGCTATCTCGCGCTATGCGCCCGAATCACCCGCAATGGCGGGCTCTTCCCAGCTCGGCGTAGGCTGCCACGTCGTTCTTGTGGACGGCGAACCCGCGCTCCCGCCCAGCCAAATTCCCGCACTCGCGCCTTCCGGCGCCTTCCGCCCCAAGCTCGGGGCCTTTGTCCGCGATCTCCTCCTGGGACGCATTCCCGAATCGGAAATCGAGGCCGAAGCTGTCGCCCAGATCCGCCGCGCCCAGTCCACTGGCATCCGCATCACCCATCTGGATACGCACAAGCACACCCACATGTTTTCTCGTGTACTGCGCCCCCTGCTCAGCGCCGCCCTGCTCTGCGGAGTTCGCGCCATCCGCAACCCCTTCGAGCCGGACTGGGCGCTCCGGGCGACTCCCCGTGCTCCCGCGCTGCGCCGCGCGCAAGTCCGACTGCTCCGCACGCAACGGCGCACCTTTATCCGGACCGTTGACCAAACGGGCCTCGCCACAACTGACGGAGCCATCGGAGTCCTCGCCACCGGGACTCTCGACGCCGAAACCCTCACTTCCCTGCTGAACGCCATGCCTCCGGGAACATGGGAACTCGTTTGCCACCCCGGGCATGTCGATGACGCCCTGAACCAGGCACACACCCGTCTCCGCGAATCCCGCGCCATCGAACACGCCGCGCTCGTGAAGGTCATCCCCGCCTTCCTGAGCGCGCATCCAAACGTCACCCCCATCCATTTCGGACAACTCGCGGAAGGGCCGGCATGAATCCTCAACCCTCCGCCCCGCGTCCAAACACCACGGCACGAACTTTATGAAGATCGGAATCACATGCTATCCCACCTACGGCGGCAGCGGAGTCGTCGCCACCGAGCTTGGCATTGAACTCGCCGCCGCAGGGCATGAGGTGCATTTCATCACCTACTCGCAGCCTTTCCGCCTCACCGGACGCGAGCACGGCATCTTTTATCACGAGGTTCCGGTCTCCAACTACCCGCTTTTTGAGTACCCTCCCTACGACCTCGCGCTGGCCACGCGCATGTCTGAGGTCGCGGCCTACTATAAGCTCGACCTGCTGCACGTTCACTACGCCATTCCGCATTCCATCTCCGCCTATCTCGCGCGGCAGATGCTGGCCGACCGTAACCACCGCCTGCCCTTTGTCACAACGCTTCACGGGACCGATATCACCCTCGTCGGGCTCGACCACTCCTACTTGCCTATCACCCGCTTCGGAATTGACGAAAGCGACGGCGTCACCGCCATCTCCAATTACCTGCGCGAACGTACCGTGAGCGAATTCAGCATCAAGCGCGAAATTGAAGTTATTCCCAACTTCGTCAACTGCGATGTCTACACGCCACTCAGCCCTGAAGCCCGCGCTGCGGCCCGCGCCCAGTTCGCCGAGCCCGGCGAAAGAATCCTGGTGCATCTCTCGAATTTCCGCCCGGTGAAGCGCGCCGTCGATGTGGTCGAAATCTTCGCCCGAGTCGCGCGCGAAATCCCCTCACGCCTGCTCCTTATTGGCGACGGCCCCGACCGCTCGCAGGCCGAATGGCTTGCCCGCCGTCTCCGCATTCAGGACCGCATTCATTTCCTCGGCAAGCAGGCCGGCGTCAGCGATCTGCTGCCGCTCGCCGACCTCATGCTCATGCCCAGCGAACTCGAGTCCTTCGGCCTGGCCGCACTCGAGTCCATGGCCTGCCGCGTTCCCGCCATCGCGACCGCCGTCGGAGGTGTACCTGAACTCATCGAAGACGGCGTCAACGGACGCCTCTTCGCTGTGGGCGATGTGGACGGCATGGCCCGCGCCGCCATCGAGCTACTCAGCGATGGAGAAGATTACGAGGCCATGGCCACCGCCGCCCGCCACACCGCGCAGCAGCGATATTGCGCCTCGCACATGATTACTCAATTTGTGGACTACTAAACGCGCGTGCTGGACGCCGCACCGTAATGCCCAATGGGAAGGCACTCGCGCACCGGAATCCCCAGCGTCACCTTGGTCCCGCGTCCCGGGCGGCTCGTTACATCGAAGTGCGCGGCATCTCCAAACAGCACATCCAGCCGCTCGCGCACATTCTTCATCCCGATGCCCGTCCCCGTCAGCACGCCGCTTGAACGATGCCGACCCGGGGCAATCCCCACTCCGTCGTCCTCAACCTCAATCATCATCCGGCCGCCCTCAATGCGGCTTCGCAGCGTAATGGTCCCTCCGCTGATGCGCGGCTCCAGCCCATGCTTGATGCTGTTTTCAATTAGCGGCTGCAACAGCATCGACGGGACCGGAAGATCCAGCGTCTCGGGATCAATCTCCTTCACCACTCTTAGCTTCTCTGCGCCAAAGCGCACCACTTCAATGCCCAGATAATCATCCGTAAAGCTCAACTCGTCGCGCAGCAGAATATAGGAGTCGTGGTCCTTGAGCAGCGCGCGCAGAATATTCGCCAGCCGCACAATCAGCTCCCGCGCCTGCTCGGGCCGGAAGCGCACCAGCGAGGCAATCGAGTTCAGTGTGTTGAACAGAAAGTGCGGATTGATCTGCCGCTGCAGCGCATCCAGACGCGCCTCCAACAACAGCCGCCGCTGCTCCTCCAAAAACCGTTCCGTGCGGATCGCGTTCCATACCTTTAGCGGAATTCCCACCACAATCGCCGCGCACGTCCAGATCGCCAGCCGTATCAGCCACTGGTCCGACGTTACCGCGAACAGCAGGTGCGGATACAGTTGGTGGATCGAGTCCCGGCATATCTCCATGCAGATGATCAGGAACAGCAGCAGCACCTGCCGGTCGAAGCGCGGCTTGCGCAGGTTGCGTCTGATCCAGCGATAAATGCTGAGGTCCACAAACGGGGAAAACGACCAGACCTCTTCCTCTTCCGCGAACTTGCCGAACAGCCCCGCCGTCACCGCCACCGCCACATCAAACGGCAACGCGAGATACTCATGGTGCAGCATGGCCGGAAACAACAACGCAATCGCCCCGCCGATCGCCGAGATCGGTCCCACCAGAATCCCCAGCAGGATCGTTGTCTCAAAAGAAAGATCGGCGGCAAAGAAGTTCGGCACCACCACGCGCGCCCAAACGCCCAGCCCCAGCGGAATCACAATGAAGGCCAGCAGCCCCAGCGACTGCGAGGGCCGCCGCTTCTGCGTGAACAGCAGGTTCTGGAAGGTGCGCGAGCGCGCCAGCGCCCCGGAGAAGGCAGCCGCCACTCCCAGCTTCACCAGCAGCGTGATAAGGATGATCTCCGGGTTCATCACGCTCTTAATTTACTCTCAAACGCTGTCAACAAAGGGGCTCAGATGCCCCATCTTTTCCCGCTTTACCCGCAGATAATCACGGAAGCTCTCTTCCGGCTCCACGTCCGCCGGAAGGCGCTCCACGACTGAAATCCCCGCCGCTTCCAGCGCCGCCACCTTCTCGGGATTATTCGTAATGAGCCGCACCGCGCCCACGCCCATCAGCTTCAAAACCGCTGCCGGAAGCTCAAACTCACGGCAGTCCGCTTTGAATCCCAGCTCGATGTTGGCCTCGACCGTGTCCAGCCCCTGGTCCTGCAACTCGTAGGCCTTCAGCTTGGCCATCAGGCCGATGCCACGGCCCTCCTGCTGCTCGTACAGCAGAACCCCGCTACCCTCTTCGGAAATCTTCTCCAGCGCAAGTTCAAGCTGCTGGCGGCAGTCGCAGCGCAGCGAATGGAACACGTCTCCCGTGAGGCATTGCGAGTGGATCCGCACAATCGGCGGCTGGGAAACGATATCGCCCATCACCAGCGCAACCGCACTCTCCGTTTTCGCGTCCGCCTCCGGCCCCATCACCGTCCCCTCGAATCCGAGGATGCGAAAGTGTCCCCACCTTGTAGGAAAATCCGCGTCGGCGACCTTTCTCACGTTCTCCAGAGGCATAGTGCCATTATAGATGTCCTGATCTTGCATCAGGATGCGGGCGCGCTGCGACTCTGCGAGCGGGTAGGCTGCGCCTCTATTGCGGTCTTTGTTTATCTCAATTATTTCGTGTTTTTGCATGTGTTTGATTCTGAGCGGTTTCCCAAACGGCTTTTCTGCAATCGTATGATTCTGGATTGTTTGCAGTCAGGCAATTGAATCCATTGGGTTTTCTCAATCGTGCCGTGTAAGTATTTGAACCACGGTGGCTAACTCCTATCTATTTGATATAAAGCGACTACTACTCTCACGCTGAAAGCAAAAGGACCGCTCGGTTGAGCGGTCCTTTCCAGTTAATTCTCTCTATTTCTATTCTACCAAGCTGAGGAAATTCATATGCCATGTCGCGTGAAAAAAATCAGGAGCGTGTTCCGTTTTGGCAAAAAGTTGCCGTCCGGCGAACCGGACGGCAACCCGAGAGAAGCAATGCAGACGGTTTAAAAGTTGAATTTCAGCGAAAACTGGGTCATTCGAGGAGCGCCTGCGGCGAACGTTCCTGAGCCGCGTTGGCTTCTGATGCTGTTTGCGGTGGCCTCATCATCCGGACCATTGAGGAAACCGCCGACACCAGCCCCGGTCGGACCGCCGGTGGTCACCTGGTTCAGGAGCGTACTCGACAGAGTCCCAAAATTCGAGAAGTTCGCCACGTTGAAGATGGTGACACCCGGCTCGAGGCTCATTCCTTCACCAAGGTGGATTGGATATGAGATACCCGCGTTCATGTCCGAGAACATCGCATTAGCAGGGGCATGATCTCCGGGTATCTGTGCGATCGGTATCTGTACACCCCCGAGGGATACCAACTGTTGTTGAGTGAACAGGCCGGCGCTGATCAACGCTTGCCCGGCGGGAGTCGGAGTGCCAGCGAACTGAGAGTTGTAGTTGCTGATCAACTTATTAAGATTGCCGGGCTTGACATCGTGCATATAAGACCCACCCCTTGTACCGGGGACGAGGTCACCAATCGAACCGTCGCCCGTCCAGTCGGTCTGGAATATCTGGGCCTCCTCGGTCGCCGTGTCATCCAGGGTGAGAGGCAGTGGAGGAGCAGAGTAGAAGTGGCCGGTCACTGAGATCATGGGACCACGCCTAATCTCAAACGCTCCGCCAAACGAGAGTTCATGTTTGTGATCCAACGCGTTCCGCCCCATAAAGGCCTGCGGATGGTCGAAATCGTATGGAAGATTGTTGAAGAACTGGTCGCCTTGGCCGCTGCTCGAAAACGCAATGTCGCTCACAACTCTGGAAAGTGTATATGACGCCTGGAAACTGGAGTTTGCCACTCCGCGAAATGGATGTGCGTGAATTTCTTTGAACACAATCTGTAGCGCGTCATATCCGGAGCGTCCACCGGGAACAATAAATTCTCCAAGTCCCACGCCCGGATTCCTGCCCGGAAATGCTGCTCCGGTGTCCGGAGTGAGGCCGAACGCCGCCGCCGGATAGCCGCTCAAGTATTGGTTCCCCGAGTCAAGCCCATTATTGGCAAAGTCGTAGATCGAACCGCCGGCGTTAATTACGCAGTCGATATCCGAGCAGCCATAGCCGGCCTCAGTAGCCGCGATTGCATTCTGCGCTGCCGCAACATTGAGGTAGCGTGCCGCGCCCAAATGGTTTACATCAACAACCATGGGCACCTTCAGAGTGGAGTTGTGAATATACTCGGCGGTTACAACCATGCCTCTCTTAAGCTGCTGCTGAATGCCAAAGTTGTACTGGATCGAATAAGGTGTCTTATAGTCCGGCGCATAAATTCCTGCGGAGTTAAGTGCGCCGCCCTCGCCAATGTAGGCCGGATTGGTCGCGCTGTTATTGGCCGCCGTTGCCGTTTGATAGTCGTTCTTTAGGGATTGCAAGGCCGGTGCGGCCTGGCCAATCGGCTCGTCACATATAGTCGAAATCGGAACTCCATTCACATCCGAAATGCTCCCGCCGCCGGGCAACAGCAGCGTATTGGAGCCGCCGCAGATCACAGTGTCATTGAAGAATGGCCCGGAGGTATTGATCACAGAACTGCGAGCATTCGTCGTGTTATTGAAAATATTGCTTTCGTAGAAGATTCCGATCGCGCCATTGAATACCGTATTCCTCGCAACCGCGGGCGCATAGGTGAAACCAAGTTGCGGACCGAAATCATGATAAGGTTGGTGGACTTTTTTTCCGAATCCCGGTTGATATTGATCAAAGAGGTTGCCGCCTCCGGGGCAAGGATTAAACGCCGGGTCCACGCTGGCGCAAGTCGGAGTTGGCAGATCCTGATTGGCGCGGTCCGTATCAATGCTCCAGCGCAGGCCCGCGATTAGCGTGAGGTTCGGCATCACTTTCCAGTTATCCGCGATATAAGCCCCTTCGCGCCAATCCTCTGTGCCACCACCGGGAAGGCCGAAGGCGGGCTTCTCCGTAAAAATTGAGTTCCCGTTGCCCAGGATAATCACCCTCGTCGAATAACCTTGGAGCGGATCGTCCGGGCAGGGAGCGGCGCCAGCTACCCCGCCGCAGTTGGAAAGGAGACTACCCTGGCCGAATTCCGTGAACAGACCGACGCCGAAAAACTCCGCGCCGCCTCCGCCAAGAATCCGGTTCAAGCTGTAACCGTACTTGATGTTATGAGCGCCACGGGTCCAAGTACCGTCGTATCGGAACTGTTTGTCCGATTGGAATGTCGTCTGGGGAGCAAGATAGTTCGGTCCAGCGTAGAATCCGTCGCCGCCGTCATAAAGCGTCACGCCAGGTGCCCCGAAGGCTGCGGGATTATAGATCGAAGTTCCGAGGCTAGCGGTCGAGTCCACCAGGAGGTTATGGAATTTCTCGTAGCTGCCGCGGAAGGAATGCGTGAAGTGGCCCTTCTGGAAGTCCGCGCCGAACGCGAATCCCGGCGTATTATCGCGGTTCGCGTAAATCGAGTACAGGAATCCGAAATTGGCCGCTGTGGAATTCGCCTCGTAGCTCACGCGTGCGAAATAGTGTCCGCCCAACCCATTGAAGTCAAGCCGCCCCGCCGAGTAAGTATCACGAAACGGGGATGGAATGGTCGGATATTGGTTCAGGATACTGGTGAAGCTAGGACTGGCCTGGGCCCTGCCCGAGGAATCCTGCTTGATGCGCTCGCTGCTCGCGAAGAAGAAAAGCTTGTCTTTGAGAATGGGGCCGCCTATGTTGCCGCCAAACTGGTTCCGCTGGAACGGCGCGGCGTATCCTCCCGTGGTGTTCGCGAACCCAGCACGGTAGTCCTGGAAATTGTAAAAAAGCAGTCCATGGAAGCGGTTCGTGCCCGAGGTGGTCGCCACCAGCACCTGTCCGGTTGACGTCACTTCGCCCGAAACGTCCTGGTTCGCGCGATTCAGTTGGAACTCGCTGATCGAACCTGTGGAAACATTGAAAATTGTCGTTCCGACAGTCTCGTCCGTGATGTCCTGGCCATCAAGAAGAATGCGCGTGGTGCGTCCGCTAACGCCTGACACCGAGATGGCCGAATACCCGGCCTTGGTCGGATCGAAATCCTGGCCTTGCTGCAACAGAACGCCGGGCTCAATCGAGGCGAGATCGAGGAAGTTCCGCCCATTCACCGGCAGGTTCTTGATCTGCTGCGAAGTGATAACGTCGCTCACGCCGGCCTGGTCCGTATTCAACTGCACCGCGCCCGCATTCACTTGGATGGTCTGCGTCGCCTCGCCGACGGTCAGTTTAAAGTTGCCGCTGGTTGCCGTGCCAGTGCGCACCACCGTTGTGACTTGCAACTTCTGGAAGCCCGTCGCAGTTACCGTCACCACGTAGGGTCCGGGATTCAACGGCCCGATGGTATAAAAGCCCCGCGAGTCAGTGTGTAACGTATGGGTGTACCCGGTTTCGGGGTTGGAAATGACAACTTCGGCGTTCGGGATGATCGCGCCCGACTGGTCCGTGATGGTGCCCTGAATGGAACCCGCATTGACTGAAATGGCCTGTCCGAATGCCGGAACAGGCCGCGATACCACCGTCACAAAAGCCGCCAGACTAAACGCCGCGGCGAGTAATACGACTTTTTTCTTGGTTAACAAGTGCCCCTCCAGGTTTGCTTCTGGTAGACAGCTAAACTGGTGATAAGGTGCAATCCGGGAACCAAAGGCGTATGTGATTGTTTTTAAAGCTACTTAGATAAGATTGCAAATTACTGGACGATGTGTTATTTGGAAGACCACGCTGCCTCCCCGCACTCATAAATTAATCTTCTACTCTGGATAAATCTTTCTTTTTCTGTCATTTGCTCCTTCTCATACGATTCAGAGAAGCTCTTTACCATGAATCTCCAAAATTTAATAGGAGTTTCCTGAAAAGAGAACCCTTTTATCTACTTAGCCGTCTCGAATTCTCGCTTCGCTGGCGGCTTTTTAACATTCCTTTCACGCTGGCCATTTAGCGTGAGAATCGCGTGGCTTTCAATCTCGAGGAAGTTCGCCCGTCCCGCCCCTCCCTTCCGCCTACCGCGGAAGCGGACGCGCCCGCGCAATCGGCAATCCGAGCCTACCTGCTCAGCCGGGGAAACTCCGCAGTCTCCGACGCCGCCTTCCGCTGGCTGATGTTGCTGAGCGGCCTCAGCATTTTCGCAATCATCGGCATCATCGCCGGAGAACTGATCGCGGGCTCACGCCTCACGCTGGCCAAATTCGGCCTACACTTCTTCTTCGGGACCGCATGGGACCCGGTCAGCGGCCACTACGGAGCGCTGCCCTTTATCTACGGCACACTGGTTTCCTCGCTCATCGCACTCATCATCGCCGTGCCGCTGTCTATCGGGCTCGCCATATTTCTCACGGAGATGTGTCCTAAGCCGCTGCGCGGGCCGCTGTCGTTCCTCACCGAACTGCTGGCGGCCATTCCCAGCGTCGTGTACGGACTCTGGGCCATCTTCGTGCTGGCACCCATTCTTCGCGACCACGTCAACCCGGTACTGATTCATCTCCTGGGGTGGACCGGCCTCTTCGCCAAACCAAATTTCGGAATTGGAATGCTCGCCGCGGGAGTCATTCTGGCGATCATGATTCTGCCCATCATCTCTTCGCTCACGCGCGAGGTCATGATCTCTGTTCCACGCTCCCAGCGCGAGGCCGTGCTGGCGCTCGGCGCAACGCGATGGGAGATGATCCGAATGGGCGTGCTGCGCAACGCCCGCATTGGAATCGTCGGAGCCATTATTCTCGGCCTGGGGCGCGCGTTGGGGGAAACCATGGCCGTCACCATGGTCATTGGAAACCGTCCGGACATCGTGAAGAACCTGCTCTCTCCGGCCTACAGCATGGCCAGCGTGCTCGCCAACGAATTCACCGAGGCTGCGGACAGCACCTACCTTAGCGCGCTCGTCGAGATCGGCCTCGCGCTGTTCATCATCACGATTCTTGTGAACGCGCTGGCCCGCTTGCTGGTCTGGGCCGTCACGCGCGGCGCTCCCGCGAGGGCCTCCTGATGCCCAGCCGCTATCAGCCCAGCGCCCTTCACCGCTTCCGCCGCATCGCGGCCAACCAGCTTGCGTCCGCGCTGGCGATTGCCAGCACCGTGATTGTGGTCGCGCCGCTGGTGGCCATCTTCGCCTATCTTCTCTTCAAGGGCGCGAGTTCTCTCAACCTTGCCTTCTTCACGCAGACGCCTAAGCCGGTCGGCGAACCCGGCGGAGGCATGGCGAACGCCATCGTCGGTTCCGGAATCCTGCTCGCACTGGCCAGCGCCATCGGCGTGCCCATCGGCATTGGCGGAGGCATCTACCTCGCCGAATTCGGACGCGGCACCCGGCTGGCCAACTTCATCCGTTTCACCGCCGACGTGCTCAACGGAGTGCCCTCCATCGTGATGGGCATCGCCATCTATGCGCTCGTCGTTCTCCCTCAAAAGCATTTCTCCGCGTTCGCCGGAGGCGTCGCCCTCGGCATCATGATGGTCCCCACCATCACCCGTACCACCGAGGAAATGCTTCTCATGGTGCCTCACTCCGTGCGCGAAGCCGCGCTCGGACTCGGAGTCCCCAACTGGCGCTCCGTGCTTTCCATTACGCTCAAGACCGCCTCGCCCGGCGTCATTACCGGCTGCATGCTGGCCTTCGCCCGCGTCGCCGGAGAAACCGCCCCCCTGCTCTTTACCGCGCTCGGCAACGAGTTCTGGAGCACGAGCCTGGGCGAGCCTATCGCCGCACTGCCGTTGCAGATTTACGTCTACGCCATTTCGCCTTACAACGAATGGCACCGCCTGGCGTGGGCCGGCGCGCTGGTATTGATTCTCCTGATCGTGCTCTCCGTCGCGCTCGTCCGTTACGTGACCACGCGCGGCGTGTTGAAAGGAACTGCCTGAATATGGGTGTTGGAATCCAGGTCGAACATCTGAATGCGTGGTACGGCGCCAACCATACCCTCATGGACATCACCCTGCACATCCCCGCAAACGAGGCCACAGCGCTCATCGGCCCCTCCGGCTGCGGAAAGTCCACCTTCGTGCGCTGCATCAACCGCATGCACGAAACCAATCCCATCGCCCGCGTCACCGGCACGGTTCGTATCGGCGAACTCGACATCTACGCAGACGTCTCGCCCGTCGAAGTACGCCGCCGCATCGGGATGGTCTTCCAGCGCCCTAATCCTTTCCCCACCATGTCCATTTACGACAACGTGGCCTCCGGCTTGCGCCTTAACGGATTTCGCAATCGCCGCGTCCTCGATGAAGTTGTCGAGCGCTCGCTGATTCAAGCCGCGCTTTGGGATGAGGTGAAGGACGACCTGAAGAAGAAGTCCGGCGCAAGCCTCTCCGGAGGCCAGCAGCAGCGCCTCTGCATTGCCCGCGCGCTCGCCGTCGATCCTGAAGTCCTGCTCATGGACGAGCCTGCCTCGGCGCTCGACCCGATCGCCACCGGCGCGATCGAGGACCTGATCCACAGCCTCAAAGGCCGCTTCACGATCGTCATCGTCACCCACAACATGCAGCAGGCGGCGCGCGTCGCCGACATGACGGCGTTCTTCTCGATCTCGAAGGGCGGCGAGGGCGAGCGCTGGGGCGAGCTCGTCGAGTACACGACGACCGAGACGATCTTCACGAACCCGGCCGACAAGCGGACGGAGGACTACGTCACCGGGCGATTCGGCTGACGAGCGGGTCGGTCACGCGCTCGACGTAGCGCGCGACCCAGGCGGCGATGCGGCGCAGCCAGCGCACGACGACGAACGCGACCACCGCGCCGGCGAGCAC